>NZ_JACMZT010000008.1:0-210498 GCF_017349615.1 Pseudomonas sp. GW531-T4 | reverse complement strand
GAGCATCTGGGTATCGCCGGTCACCAGGCCTTCGGCGACATCCACCGCGGCGCCGAGGTACTTCGCCGGCCCAGGAGCCCTGCGGCTCAAGGAACGAACCGAGGCCTGCGACCCGGACAGACCGAAAGCAAAGGACGAACCCGCACCTGGAACAGCGGCCGTGGCTTTCAGTGCTTTCTGGGCAGCCTGTTTTTTTGCGGCCCTCCTTGCGGCCTTGCCTTTGGCACGTTGTTCCTGTGGAACATCGATGCTCGGACCGCTCGGGATACTCGGTGCACTTGGACCGCCCGAAGGACCTGGAGCGCCGGGCTGGCGAGTGCCTGCACCGTCGAGGATGCGTTTGGCACCGCGGTTGAACACCTCGTCTACCACCGCCTTGCCCTGCTTGCTGACCAGCAACCTCAGCGCCGCACCGAGCAGCACGAGGCCGGCCGTGACCTTGGGAAAGGTTTCGGCCAGTTCGCTGAGGCCATCCACCAACTCGCCAAGAGGAGTAAGCGTACTGTCGACTACCGGTGCCAACGCGTTGCCCGCGGCAGTGGACAATCGCTCGGTGCGGGCCTCGAAGGTGTCCCAGGTGGCTTTCTGGGTCTTTGACTGCGCCAGCGCCGACTCCCGTACCGAGCCCTGGTAATTCGACTCCGAGGGGACGTCTGGATCCGAGCCGGCTACCCGGGAGAAGGTCTGCTTGACGTCATCGAGATTCTGCGCCAGACGCAGCACCGCCTGATCGCCCTCGGCAAACAATGCCGTGGCCAGCGTCGACCGCTTCTCGGCGGGCTGCCTGTTCAGCGCCTGCAGCACCGATGCCACAGTTCCCCCAGCATCCTCGCGCAAGCCCCCGGCCACTTTCCCGGGGTCCAGTCCCAGCGCCTTCCAGGCCGCTTGCTGAGTCGCCGTTGCCTGATCACCCTTACCCAGGGTCGTGGTGATGTTCTTGAGCGCACTGCCGGCATCGGCCTTAGACGTATCGCTGTTGAGCAATGCCGCCGTGAGGGCCGCGGCCTGCACCGGCGCCAGGCCAACCGAGGTCGCCGCACCACCATGACGCTGGAGGATGGCGCCGATATCAGCCGCCTCGGCGTCACCGGGGACTTTACCCAGGTGATTGGTCGCATCCGCCAGATCCATGGCCTGGTCGGCGTTGAGCTTCATCGATGTGCGCCAGCCGGCCATCATCTCCCCGGCATCCGTGCCCGACATCTTGAATGCCGTCGCGGTGATTGCGGCAGCATCGGCAAAGGCCAGCAACGCCTTTTGCCTGGCTTCGCCCGAGCCTTGATCGCTACCGATCCCCGCCTTGGCCGCCGTGTATTCGATCCTTACCAGATCGACCGCCTTGGTTCCCCCGGCAGCAATCTGTGGAAGCGCAGCCATTCGCTGGTTTTCCACGGCCATTGTTTGGCGATCGCGCCCCTGGAAATCGACCAGGCGCCCCAGGTCGGCCATCGCCGAGTCCATGCTGATCGCAGGCTTGAGCAGGTCCGGCGGCTCGATGCCGCCGCCTGCCTTGCCCGCACTTTTTTGCTCGCCCTTGGCGCCGGCAGCCTGGCTAACCGTAATCACCTGCCGCAGACGTTGCGACGACAGGGTCAGGTTCAGGGCGTCGAGGCTGGTCACCAGCAACCCGATATCGACGCTGAGGGTATCCAGTGCCCGGTCAAGACCGGGTAGCCGATCCTTGGGCTGGGCTGCCAATCCACCCGACGGCGCGATGCTCGCGACGGGCGTGTTCAGGTCGACCGACCTGATGTCACCGAACGTCAACCAGCCTTCCTTGACGGCGGTGAACTTGAGCGAAAACTTATCGTCCGCCATCCCGCTCTACTCCTGTTTCACGCCAAGGCGAGTGATCGCGATGTCGTAACGGCGTAATGCCTTGCCGGCGTCCCATTCCAGGATTTCCGCTTCACTCACCGAGTAAATGAGCGGCACCACATCGAGTATCACTTCGATGTCGCGCTCCGAAAGAAGGCCGCCGGTTTGTTTAAAAAATCGTCGATGCGTACCTGCAGCTGGGTCCAGTCGGGCACCGTCAGCTGGGCAAGATCGGGAATCATCAGGCCAGTGCAATGGGCGGTGATGAACTCAGCGCGCTCCTTGGCCGTCTTGAGTTTTTTCATCGCTTTGGTCGCCCGCAGCGCCGGCATTTCCAGGGTCAGCGAGGTCACGTCCTGGCCGGCCACGGCCAGCGGCAGCAGCAGTTGCACCTGATCCGGGTTGTCCTCGTTGATCTGCTCCTCGGCCTGTTTGAGGAAGTGGGCGGTCGGACGGGTCGACATCTCGTGAACGTACTGCGCAATGCTCACGTAATCCGGTCGCTTGAGCTGATCCAGCTCTTTCACCGACAGGCCGGTGGCCAGCTTGGCCAGCTCGAAGAACTGATCGTCCTCATCGTCGCCGGCGCGGGCCAGCGCTTCTTTCTGCGCGGCGTAGAACAATGGCTTGAGCTGAATCTGCGCGATCTGCGACTCGTCGTCGGCGGTGATCGGGCACAGCAGGACATGGATCGGAGGCGTCCAGGACATGAATGAATTCCTATGTAAAAGGTAGGAGCGAGCAGGCTCGCGACAGGAGATGAACAGCGCTTGCGATGCGGGCTGTCGGGCCGTCATCGCGAGCCGCTCGCGCCTACAGAGGGGAAGTGTCGCGGGTTACGGCATCAGTACGGCGCGACGGGCG
Source organism: Pseudomonas sp. GW531-T4 (assembly GCF_017349615.1). Classification (NCBI taxonomy): domain Bacteria; kingdom Pseudomonadati; phylum Pseudomonadota; class Gammaproteobacteria; order Pseudomonadales; family Pseudomonadaceae; genus Pseudomonas; species Pseudomonas sp. GW531-T4. Next base: position 207,816 of record NZ_JACMZT010000008.1, on the reverse strand, counting down.
TCGCCGAGAATGTCGACGCCGCTGAGCACGAACTTCTGGGTGCGCACGTCGATGTCGATCACCGGCACGCCGTTCTCGATGCGGTTGTAGGTACGGCAGGAGAGTTCCAGGGTGGTGGTGGGTTTTTCATTCATCTTCATGGCCGTTTCGGCCAGGGATTTCAGCTTGCCGCCCACGGTGTGGTAGGTGAACCAGGTCTTGCCATCCTGATCCTGGCCCGCCTCGCGGACATTGAGCAGGATGTCGTCACCCAGCTTCACGCCCAGCGCCAGCATGATTTCCGGCCCCAGTCCCTGCAGCTTGAGGGTGGCCGTCAGCACCTTGCCGCCCTTGGCCATTTCTTCGGCGATGAAGCGCCCGCCGCGCATCTCTTCCATTTCGAATTCGATCTTCGGCGGGGTGAACTCTTCCACGGTCGCCGACAACGGCAGGCCTTGCAGGGTGGCCGCGATGGCCTGTCTTACGCGGTTGGTAAACATTAGAGAACATCCTCCAGGAACTGCTCGATGATTTCATCGCGGGCGTTGAGCTGATACACCATGTGCTCGTTCGGCGCGTAGCGGCCGTAGTCGATGACCACGTACCAGGTACCGTTCTTGTACTTCTCGACGCTGTTCAGCTCGGGGTGCAGGTACACGCTGCCGCCCGGGATGGTTTCGTCGGCGACCAGGGTCTGCAGCCAGTCGTTGATGCGCTTGACCTCCTGGTCCATGAAGGACTTGGTCAGGTTCTTGGCCATGGCTTTCTGCCCGGCCTTGACCAGCTTGCGGCTGATGGCATCCTCCAGGCCGACATAGCTGATGAACTTGCCGGTGATGGAGCGGTTACCCAGCAGCGAGAAGCCACCGAGCACGGTGCGGGCGTAGTAGCTGACGCCGTAGCGGTTGAGCAGGTCGCCCTCGGTCGAGGTGTCGAGGATGTTGTATTCCACGGTGCGCGAAACGTCTTCGGCGTAGGTCACCTGGTTGCCCGGGCTCTCCCACTGCTTGACCTTGGCCAGCGCAGCGATGGCCAGGCTCGACGGCGCCAGGAACACGTTCTTCTTGGCCGCCTTGGAGTACACGGCCGGCATGTTGTGCACCACCAGGCAACGGTCGAAGCCCAGGTCCGCGCCGCCCAGCTCCTTGCTGTAAGTCACCTGGTCGGCGACCGAGGTGTCCTTGCCATCCAGCACCACACGGGCCTTGATGCGCTTGCCGAACGAGGCGAACTCGCCAGCCACGGCCTTGGTGCCGGTGAAGCCCGGCGCGCCGATGATGGTCAGGTCTTCCGGGACGCTGCCCAGGGCAGCCAGGCCGAGCTTGCGGCCGGTGGTGGCATCGACGCCGCCGATCACGTTATTGACGGTGTCGGCCGGGGTCGCGCCCTCTTCGACGATCACCACATAGACCGGAACCTTGACCACTTTGAGGATCTGGTACACCGCCTGGAACAGAGTGCCCGACTCGGCACCGGTCGGGTCCAGCAAGGCCTGGGTGGTGAAGCTGTTGATGCGGAACGGCGCATTGCGCGGAATCAGCGGGTCGGCCTTCGGCGCGGTGCCGACCAGACCGATGACGTTGTCACCCAGGCCACCCATGGCCTCGGGGGATTCGGTGGCATTGACGGTAATGCCGTTGTGCTCGAAGTTCAGAACCTCAGCCATGGTTATTCAGCCTTCTTGGCAGCGGCCTTTTTGGCCGCGGTGGATGGGGTGGCCGGTTCGGCCTGTTGGCGCGTTTCAAGGACGCTGGTCAGTTCCAGGCGGCCGGCGGCACGCAGGGCACTGGCCTCGACATCGAGCAGTTCCAGTTGCTGGCCGATGCTCGACCAGTGGCCGCCGCCGGTGGGGAACGGCACCAGGACGGTGTATTTCTGGCGGATGGACATGTGCGAATTTCTCCAGACGCAAAAGCGCCAAAGCCCCTCTGCGGGGCTTTGTGCGGGCGAAAAAAAACCGCTTTCGCGGTGGGGGTCCTACTTCAGGAAATCCGGCTTGACCGGCCAGGCGACCGCATCCGGATCACTGCCCTGGTCGGGAATATCGCGCAGCCCCTGGCGATAGGCGGCAAACGCCGGACGATTGGTCTCGTTCATGGGGTAGTCGGGCATGGCCGCGTAATCACTCGCCGCCAGGTCTTCATCGCGAGCCTTGCGAATCATTTCCCACTTGATGATCGGGTGCAGTTCAGCAGGTACAAAAGTTGGTTTCATTGTGTTTTTCCTTAACTAATAGCGAGCATGGTGCCCCAGTCGCCCGGGTCGGTGACTACGCCGGTGCAGGCACCGGCCAGCATGATTTCAATCAATCCAGTGCTCGAAGTACGCATCGGGTGCAGGTGGAAATAGGCACCGAATGCTCCGGAAGGAGAAACCACCGCGGAGCACCAACGCCATTTGCCTTTCTGCGAGCCGGTACTCCAGGCGCCACTGATCGAGCCATCAACGACACGCACGAAAGCGCCCAGGGTCAGATAAGAGTTCAAAGGCACCGCGGCGGCGCCATTGGCCAGCGTCTGGTCGGTGGCATAAGGAAAGGCGAGCCAGGGACTGCTATCGGCCTCCGTCCATTTCATTTGCCAGACGTTGATCGCCCCGCGCCAATAGTCCGTTGCCCGGATGTCGAAATTGGGGAACTGCTCCCGCACGTCGGCCTGAACCTTGAGCATGAACTCAACGTCTGCTGCCGGCCGGCCGACTGCCTGGGACACAGGGGTGATCGAACGCAACTTCGTCGTGGTGACCTGCCCATGAATACCCCAGCTGTCAATCAACGTCCCGGCGGTATTGGGCAACAGGGTGAAGTTCTTGGTGACCGCCAGCCGCGGCAGTCGGCTTTTCAGATCCAGAAGCTGCGCATCGTATTGCAGCCTGGCATCCGCCAGTGCCTTGTCGATCTCGCCAACCTTGCCCGTGACAGTGTTGGTCAAATTATTCGCCGCGCTTACCACCGCGGCCAGTTGCTGTTCTGTACTCAAAGTCTTAACTCCTTAGATTCCATTGATCTTGCTCACAACGACACTTCCCATTCGGAGCCAAAGGACAGGCCATCGGCACCTGCGGAACCTGACTTGCTGATTTTCAAATGACCTTTTCTTCCAGCGCTCTCACACGAAAGAGCACCCCAAGCCCGCGGGCCATGTTGTCGATGCTGGCCGCCGAAAGAGTGGCCAACTCCTCTGCCAGCAAGATGTTGAGATTCTCGGCCCCCACCACTACCGTCACACTGTCCGCAGGCAACGGCGAAATATCCAGCGTGAACTTTTGCAGCACCCGTGCAGCAGCAGCCTTGTAAGTCAGCAGCTTGCCAGCCACCGAATACACCGCCAGCAAGGTGCCGCTGGCCAGGTAGAAACCGAACTCGCCGATCTCGTATTCATCCGGCCCCTCGAACAGCGCCGCCATCCGCAACTGGCGCGAGCCCAGGTCCTCGTAATCCACGATCGCCACCCGCTGTCGCTCGTTGCGAAGTGCGGTTTCCGTACCGTCCGGGTTGTAGCGGCCGGTGCCGGCGCCGATGTGGGTGATCTCACCTTTCAAGCCTTGGTTCTTTGCCGCCAACACTTCATCCAGACCGGCGGAAGTGAAGCGAACCAAGCGCGTAATGTCTTCTGTCATAGCTGCGCCCTGAGGTCGTAGTCGTTAATGGTGTAGTGCTGGGAAACCCCGGCACTGTTAAACCGAGCGCCGAGCCCGAATTCAGGCAGTGCTCCGTCAAGACAGAGTTCGCCATCGCTCAGCGGTGTATATGCAACGCAACTCATGCTCAGCGATCCGTGCAGCTTGACCTCGGGCAACGCCCCAGGCTGGCTGTCATCGCTGACGCTCAGGCCAGGATCGGCGCCAGCGGCCAGTCGCAACCCACCCGTGGTTTGATGGACGATGGTGATGGTGCCGTCGTCGCGCTCGCTCTTGGCGGCGTTGATGCGGCGTATCAAGCGATTGTGATCACCGCTGGACCAGTCCCGGACAATGATTGCCTGCACATCGAAGGTGTAGGGCTTGCCCAGCGGTCGCTGCTCATACCAGGCGGCGATGTTGGGCATGAACCCCAGGGATTCGACGGCGTGGCTCAGGGCCTTGTGGGTCCCGGCCTGTCGCTGGATCTGCCAGGACAACGAGACGGTCAGGCGTTTTTCGGTTTCACTGGCCTCCGCGTCCCATTCGCTGACCCCGCGATCTGCCGCCAGATAAGGCAAGAAGTCCACAGGGGTCTGGGTAGGGCTCATCAGTTCGGGAAAGGGCGGATCCACACGTTCGAGCAAGCGGGCGAAACCGAGATCGAGGGCCTTCTCCAGCGCCGAGCTGTTGGCCGGCAGCAGGCTCAAGCGAGCAGTGTCGTCACTCATAAGATGCGCACCTCCACTTCAACCCCCGTGCAATATGGAGCCTGGAAAGCCGTGGTCACGATCGGTTGCAATGGCTCGAGAATCTCCAGCTGTACCGCACCTGCCGTATGCAGCGTGTAATCGATCCAGCTCGGATCCACCCGCCCTTCCAGGCGATGACAGCTGTCCGCGTAGGCCTGTAGTTGCCGCTGCGTGGCGACCTGGGTCAGTCCGGAATCGGGGCCCGGGTTGATCTTGGCCACCACGCGGATCTTGTAGGGTTTGATCTGTGCCGCCTGCACCGTCACCCGATCCGTCTCCGGCTTCACGTCCGGTCGCGCAAAGTGTCGGCGCACGCCTTCGAGCAGGTCCTCGGACGGCGTGCCGTCGCCTTCCCGCGAGAGTACGGTGACCTGCACTTCTCCCGGTGCGGTACGGCGGCCGTTGCCATCCTTGACCTGAGCGGCGAAGCCGTCCGGATCGAAGGTGTAGGTGACGGTCACCACGCCCGCATCGGTGGAGTCCACCTTCACTGTCGGCCGCTCGCCGAGGGTGAACACCTCGCGGCGATACTGCATGCGCGAACCGGCGGCCGGCGCATGGGGCGCCAGGTAGTAGCGCAGGCGGGCATCTTGGTCGCTTTCATAGACCGCGGGGACCGGTGGAAAGGCCGCCGGATCGCCCGGGTCAAGCAACTGCCGCTCCAGGCCCATGTCCGCCAGGCGCGCATCGAGATTGCTGCCGGTGGCCCACCAGGCCAGCATCTGCTTGATGCGGGCGTTGTACTTGCGCTCATGGGTCTGCAGGCGCAGGCAGAAGGCTTCCAGCGCCAGGGTCAGCAGCTCGCTTTCGTTGGCCAGGCTGGCCTGCAGTTTCTGCGCATGGGCGGGGGCACGCTGGGCCACGTAATCGATGACGAAGGTCTTGAACTCGGCAAGCAGCGTCTCGAATTCATCGACTGTGACAATGGCCGGCTCGGCCAACTGGTGTTCACCGGGTATCAGCATGCTCATGTCACGACCTCGAACGTCTGTTGGCGGTTTTTCCAGGTGCCGGCGAAACGCAACAGCAGCCCGGCGCCGCGCCGGCTGGCGACTATGACCTGCGGCTCGAAATCGCCGATGCCGTTCTGCTCGTTGTAGAACGCCTGCGCGGCATGGCTCTGGGCGAGGATCAGCAGGTCGTCGCCGAGGTTCTGGCCCAGCAGGTCGGGAATCAGCGAACCGTACAAAGGACGCTTCTGCCGGGTGCCCAACGGCGTGGTCAGGGCACGGGTCGCGCGCTGCACGAACTGCAGCCAGTCATCGACCGCGGCGCCGGTGTTTCTATCGACTCCAATCATGGAAAGCCTCTTATCAAGGGCTGATAACGCGGCCCTGGTGTTCCACCAAGGGGCCGCTGAAGTGGATGCCGGCGCTGTCGAGCAAGATGCCCACCGCGCCCAGCCGCAGCTCGATCGCTTCGGGCCTCATCGCCAGCCGGGCGGGACCGATGCTCAACTCGACCGCCTCGCGGGAAGCGGTGAGCGCGGTCTGGCCGTTGCTCCAGCTCAAGACATGGCCGGCATCGTCATAACTGCTTTGGGTGCCATCGGCGTATTGGCGGCGGGTCAGCGCGGCCAGGGTCGACACCGGTGGAAAGCGGTCGCAGTTGAGGCCGAACAGCGCCACCGACTGGGCCCCGCCGTCGCCGCCACCGTAGTTGAGCAGCAGGCACTGCTCGCCCACGGAAGGAATGCGCGATTCGCTTTGCGCGCCGGCGCTGGGGTTGAAGAACCTGATTGCCGGCGTCAGCAGCTCTCCGTGGCTGACCCGACAGGTGTTGCTGGCCGCATCGACTGACTGGCATACACCGATACGGCAATGGTTTTCCGCTCGCCGGTGCAAGTCATCGAGTTCGGTTTCCATTTCCGCCAGGCGCTCGATGATCGGGCCCAGCTGCATGCGCAGCAGCTCGTCAAACATGGCTCAGCCCTCAAGTGCTTGGTATTGGTCGGGGTCATCGATGTTCGAGACTTCCCAGGTGCGGGCGAACTTCGGTATGCCGGTCGGGTCGTCCAGCAATGGCTGGCCGAGGTACAGCGTCTGGGTGAACGACAGCGTCCAGGCGGCGTATTGCTGCTCGCCGCGAATCAGGGTCGAGGGCAGGCCCTCGAGGTTCATCGGCAGGTCGCACTGCACTGCCGGGAGGCCCCAACGGTTATCCGTAGCGAGATCCTTCAGCACGCTCGCCAGATCGCAGGCCTCGAGCCCGGAACGCTCGCTCCCCACAGCCGCCACGGCTTGCAGCGAGATCGTCAGGACATGGGCGATACGCCCTTCCTGGCTGCGCAGCCCCGGGGCATCGCGCTCGATCGCCATCAGCACCCAGGCCTGGTCGAGCAGACCATCGAAGTCCTGGTGACTGCCAACCTTGAGGCCAAGGCCCGCCCCTCGCAGGGTCTCGGCAATGGCAAAAAACAGCTGCGACGGCTTGTCGATGACGGCGGGCATAGGGGGGGGCTTCCTGTTCGGATATCAGGGTTGAGATTGCGCTGGGGGGGGCTGCGGATGTGGTGCGAGTTGGAGCAGCGGTGAACATCGGTTTGAGCAGGGCTCTGGCTCGCCAGATCGGTGCACGACATCGCGAAGGGCTGGGTGATGCAACGGATGACTCACGAGACTTTGCTGAGGTCCGGCATCACCTTCGATGGAGACCTCAGCCCTGATTTCGCCGAATCAGGCGTACTTCTCGTTCAGCGCATAAAGGATCGCGCAGGTTTCCACATCCAGTTTCCCGGTATAGTTCTTCGGCCTGAAGTGCATCTGGAACGCCCGCACCAGCGACTGGAAGAAGTCATCCGTTGCCTGGGCCGGCACGCCATAGCCGTAGGTGGCGAAGGCCTTGAGCACTTCGGCACGCTCGGGCAGCCCGACAGAGCGGAATTGCTGGACGTATTTCTTCTTGGTCGGCTCGTCGTACCAGGCGCCGATACCGGCCTTGTAGAGTTCTTTCCAGGGCAGCTTGGGGCCCGGATCGGATTTGCGGCCCACCGCGATATCGGAGTGGCCCACCACGTTTTTCGGCGACATGTCCGGATAACGCTGGAGAATATTCAAGGCCAGTTGCTTGAGCGCCTCGACCTGGGAGCGTTCGTAATCCGGGAAAGTGAAGACGCCATTGACGTCGGTGGCCTCGTTGACGATCTCGATGCCGATGGAGGTGTCGTTCAAGCCGCTGCGACCGGCCCAGTCACTGACACCGGCATGCCAGGCGCGGTCTGCTTCGGCCACCAGGTTGAAGATTCGTTGTTCCTGGAAACCCGCGGCCTGATACGTCGGATCCTGCACCGCCGGGATCAGGTAATGGGCACTCGCCGCGCCGGTGGTCAGGGCCTTGACCGACGCCTCGAAGTTCAGCGCCGTGTAATGCAGCACCAGGAACCGCACCCGCTTGTTATAGGGCGCAAGGGTGCGATAGCTGTTGTAGTCGATTGGGATCATGGTTTGCCTCTGTTTGAAACGGATGGATGGACGGCGCTGGGCCGTACCTGGCGCCTCCCTGCCGGGAGGGCCGATTGAGCTCGTTCAATACGAGTACGCGTCCTGCGTCAGGCGGGTATCACGGCAGCGTCGACTCAATGAATCGACGATCTGTTTTGGTGGTTATTCAGGAGTCCGAGCGGGGATCCTTGGGCGGCACTTCGCACACACCCAGCCGCTTGGCCGCCCAGCGCTCGTAGAGCCCGATGGCTACATCAGCGCCCGCCATGGCGGTCAGGCAGCCGAAGGCGCCAGCGGTCCAGATCGATACGCCGGCGGCGTACAGCAGCATGATGGTCGAGACCCCGCAGATCACGCAGGCCCCGGAGCGCAGTGCCAGGCGCCGCAGCAACAACCAGCCGCGGGCGCCCTCCTTGTCGGCGCGCCACATTTCGCCGGACACCCCGCCCACCAGGGCGAGGACGATGACAAGCCAGATCGGCATGTCCAGCAACGCTTGTTGCTCGTTTGTCATGTCACGCCTCCTGGGAGCGTTGATGAGTGCAGGGATTGAGGGCAAGACAGCACCGAGTCACCGGCACTGTCTTCAACCCTGGAAAAGTCCGCTGAACGGGAGTTACAGACGTTCAACAATGACGTTGTCGATAAAGGCAAAGTTGGCGTACGGATTCTGTTCGTTGGAGAACGCCAGGGTCGTTTGCGTGGTAGTGGCGGTGAAGTCGTAGGTCAGGGTGCTCCACTCGATCGCAACGCCTTTGGCGGTCGGCGTATTGAAAGTGGCGGTTTGGCCGGCCACTTTGACCTGTACCACACCGTCGCCCGAACGACCGGCGAACTTCGAATTGCCGGCGCTGAACGTCAGCCGGTACTTGGCGCCAACGACAGTGGCAAAGTTCTGTTGAATGCCCCCGCCGTTGCCATAGACATAGTTCGCCAGGTCAACAATCACCAGGCCATCCGCGGCTACGGAGCCGCCAATCGAAGCCGGCACGTTGAAGTACTCGGCACCGGACAGGAATGTCGTCCAGCCGGTAATGAAGTTGGTTTTTGCCGGGGTATCCAGAATACAGCTACCACTGCAACCGGGCTGTTCAAAGCTGCCGTTGACCAGCAGGTTGGCCGCAACGACATTGGCTGCGGAGCCCAGCAGCACAGCGGCGGCCAGAATGGGAGCGACGTATTTTTTCAAGACTTTCATGTGTTCACCTATGGCTGTGATGGATTGGGTCGTGCTACCGAAGCAGCACTCATGTCGCTCACAGGCGATCGCTCGGGGCTCGTGGCCCTCACATGATTCAGCGTTCCGCACCGGGAACATTTGATCTGGAGTTCTGCATACTCGCCGATCCGGGCGAGCAGTCTCTTGCAATGTCCACATCGGCAATCTTTCAACATCTGCAATGCCTTGTGATGTTCATCGGATCCTTCCTTTTGCATTGGCCATCCAGGGATGAGGCCTGATGTGCCTGTGCGCTTCAGGTAGGCATTCCAAAAAGCCCGGCAATCCGTCGGGCTTTTCAGAATGCGATCCTTCGCCTTCCTTTCATCCTGTGAACAAAAAGGAAGCTGACTTTTCGGCGCTACTGGCGCGGTACGAGTCTATTCAAATTGTTTTTCCGACCGCGGTCCCTGCCCGCCGGATAACTGTTCACGGTGCTTTACGCTGCACACCCGGGTCAGTTGCCAACCCTCTGAACCGTCGAGGCCGGTTCATCGCTGCCTTTGCTTTTGCCACTAAAGAGCGGTGTCGCTCGCCGCTGTCGGGCGGCTTGGAACGAATAATATGCATGGATGCATATACAGTCAATGCACAAATGCATTTATTTATGCGCAAGAAATGCATAGGCGCATGAAGGCCGCATAAATAAAGGCGTGGAGGGTTTTCCGCGGGCACAAAAAAGCCCGCTCGATGGCGGGCTTTGGCGTTATGGGCTGCGGTTAGCGGGCGTACATGCCCCACCAGAAGACATGACCTAAGATGACGATCTGCTCTTCCTGCATTTCCTGGAAGCTGTAGTCCTCATCCGGATGTTCGTCGCGGTTGAAGCTACGCAGGCGAATGCCGGAAGGCAGGCGATAGAGCTGCTTCACTCGCAGCTGGCCATTGTGGTTGATGGCATACAGGTCGCCGTCGATGATGTCGCCGATACCGCATTTGCCGGCATTGACCCCCACCGTGGCGCCGTCGCGCAGCACCGGCAACATGCTGTTGCCGCGTACGGTCACGCATTTGGCCTGGTCGAACTGCACGCCATTGTGTCGCAGGCTGCGCTTGCCGAAGCGCAGACTGGAGCGCTCGCTTTCCTCGATGACGAATCTTCCTGATCCCGCAGCCAATTCAACCTCGCGAAGAAAGGGGACCGACACCTCGTCGTCATCGACGGGGGTATCGTCGTCCCACAGACTTATGTCCTTGAGTTCCGAATGCGGATCGGCCGACCGGGCAGAGGCGACAGCCGCGCGCCCGCGCAGTTGATCGGTGCTTACCTGGAAGTACTCGGCGATCCGCGAGATGTGTTTGTCCGAAGGATCGACAATCTTGCCGCTGAGGATCCGCGAAAGGGTGGATTGAGGCACGCCGGTACGCCGATGGAGTTCCGTGGGGGAAATGCCATCGCGATCGAGCAGCTCTCTTAAGACGGTAGAAACGTTGCGCTTTTGCATAACGCGCATATTGCGGGTTATTTTCGTCGATGACAAATGCTAAAATGCATATTCATGCATAAAACACTCGAAATCCGCCTAGGTTCATCCCTGCGAAGGTCGGACCGCCCATGGTAACCTTGCGCCCATCGCGAAAAAGCCGGGCCCATGCCCTCTGCTTTTGCCCACCCTTTCAACGAATCAACCTGACGACCCGATGAATAAAGCGCTCACCGATCTGTCCTCCCACACGCCGATTATGTTGCAGTATTAACGCAAAAAAGCCCTACAGCCCCGATAGATAAGGGCTGTAGGGCATATTTGACAATTTGAGTTTGACGATCAAACCGCATAGAGGGGCATAGAATGGCGTGCGGTTTGCCCCATTTTTGCCCCACTACTTGAGAAAAGCGTCCGCCGTGTAGGCAGTCTTTCCGCTGGGCATTTGAATGAGCGAACCAACCCCGCCCGCCGCCTTATCGAGGTATGACACCTTTGTTGTCTTAGAAACCATGCGGCATGCACCCGAGGACACCAGACGCATCATCGCAGCCTGATCTTCGTCCACCGACGCCGATATCATTTCTTGCCAATCATCGTAATCGAAACAGATAAATGAGTTGGCCTGCAGGGTTTTAACCGGATAGTCCGCAGCAAAAGCAGGGACGGAGACGGCAACGGAAAGAACAGCACCAAGTGCCCAGAACGGCTTCATAAGAATTCCTTTTGCTTGATAACCTTTCACCATAATACCGCGCACCAATACCGACACAATGGCGGCTTGCCATTACCTGCAGCTCGTCGGCCTGGATGGCGCAGCGTCGCCGCCTCAATTACTGTACATAAAAACAGTAAAAGTAATGCGAGGCCGCACCGTGCACACCGAAGAGATCGAAGACACAGCCGACTGGCTGGGCATTCCCACGCCCCTCGAAATCTGCAGACAGCACGGAGCGCTGCTTGAGAACGAAATTCAGGAACTGACCACCCAACTGCGCGAAGCCAGGCAGAGCATTTTCAAGCTGGTGAATATGCATGCCAAGGCAGAGTGCGAGCGCGAAGAAGTCCTGTCAAAACTACGGGAGCGCGCAGGTGAAGCGGCAAGGATGCGAAAGGAGATAGCGAGCTTGAAACTGTCCGTTAGAAGCATGGACAGAACAAACGAGGATTTGAGGAAACTCATACGCCCCCAGGACGTGAAGCGCTTGCGATAGCCGCCACCCTCACCTCCCCAGCGCCCTGACGTAAGCCTGGCACGCCTGCAAGGCGATCAGCCCCCGGTCGCCGTCGTCGGTGATTCCGATAATTCGTTGAGCATGCGCCGGGTCAAGTCGGGCGCGTGCGGCTCCATGAACCACGCCGCCGGTGGCGGGGGTGGCAGACACTGGGCAGCCGGCAGCACTGGCTTCGGCGTCGAGTAGGACTGACAGCCGGAGATCAGCAGTAGCAAGGCGGTCACGCATACGGCTTTGATTACGTTGGGCATCGGTCAGGGCTCGGTGGTGGGTTTGGTCGCTGGCCTGCAGCTGCTGCTCCAGGGCCAGGCGTTTGTCTTGCTCGGCCCGCCGCTGAGCAGCGGCCGCCAGGTTCAGCTGGTTCAGGACTTCACCGTGCAATCTGGCCTGCTCCGCCAGTTGCCTGCCATAGCGCCAGTCCTGAACCGTCCATGCCCCGCCCGCGCCCGCGGCGAGTAGAAGGCCGGCCAATACCAGAGCACCAGCCAGGCGCAACGCCGCGGGGCTCACTGCAACACCTCCCGCGCCCGCGCCCAGATCTGCAAGCGATCCTCCAGCCCGTTCAAACCACCGTTGATGCGGCGGGTGATGGTGTTGAACTGGTCGCGGTCGGCCAGCTCGTTAAGGCCGTTCTGCTGCCAGAACCAGGCGGCCGACTCGGCGGCCCACTGCGGCTGTTCCAGCAGCTCAGGCGTCCGCAGCAGGCGTTCGTCATCGAACAGTGCAAGGCTGCACTGCCGGTAGTTGTTGTGACCGGTGATCTGGATCAGCCCGCGCCCGCGGTACTTCTGGCCGTCGCCATCGGCCGCCGGGGTATTGCCCAGCTTTTCAGCCAGCTTGCCCGTGTCGTACTTGCTCAGGTACTGGGCACCGCCCAACTCACGCACGTACTGCAACTGGCCGGACTCGTGCCCGATCTGCGCGAGGAAGGCAGTCATGCGTTTGGATGTGTTGATCTGCCGACGGCTCATGGCCGCGTTGAGGGCAGGAACAAAAACGCCCGCTTGGCGGCGGGCGTTGGGGAGGATCTGCAGCAACTGCTGCTCGGTGATCAGCATAATTTTCTCCAGGCGAAAAAAAGCCCGCGTAAGGCGGGCCAATAGTTATTAATTGAATCTTTATGAAACTCCGACACTCTTAGCTGAACGCTTATAAGCGCTAATAAGATATTCTTTAGCAGGCGACTCAAAAAAATGAAAACTAACAGAAGCCGCAACCACCGTCAGCACAAAGGAACATACGAAGTATGCCGCAACCCCATAATCACGCACTATAGAATACAGCGCAATACCAATTAGAAAATGATACAGATAAAAACCATAGCTAATTCTTCCAAGATATCTAAGATATTTAAAATCAACAAGCGCAGACAACACCCTCGAACCATTAACCAGAGAATAAATCAAATAAACACTTATCAGAGCAACGCCGGTATTTGCAGCATAAAGCACGCTAAACCTAGACCCTATAAAGCAGCTTGCAATAAGCAAAGATCCAACAACACCAGACACACAAGAAAATAACACAGAGGCTCTATCATTAACAAAAAGCAATTTCGAAGCAAATAGTCCAGCCAAAAAAAGATCCATTGAGCTTATGACTGAATACCTAATCAACTGAATGTTCTCGCCAGAGAAATAGCCAAGCAGCAGCCTTACAAATATCCACGACAACAAGACAATGAGCGCCACATACTTAGACCTAATCTTCCATGCAATCGCGACAACAAGAGGAAACATAAAATAGAATTGCTGCTCCACACCTAACGACCATAAATGAGCCGGAAACAACGGAGCTCTATGTATGACAGAGGCAACGTCTGAAAGGAATAAAACATTCCAAATAGGAGAAGCCTCATACATATCAAAGAAAAAGAACACAGATAGAAAAACCACCAAAAAATATGCAGGCCATATTCTTGCAATCCTTCGCCAGATGAAAGCGAAGTAATTGCCCTCCCCTGATCTTCTCCAGCTCAATCCGTTAACAAATCCGCTCAATACAAAGAACAAGCTAACGCCCGCATGCCCGATATTGTAAGAGAAACCTGTTGGTATCCAGTGACTGATCGCGACGATGATCACTGCGTAAGCCCGGAGGGAGTCGAGCCCAGAAATATAAAACTCAGGGGAGGCGCGATGAACTGTAGAACCCATTTAACCCATGCCTATATCGATTGAGCGGCTAGAGTAATGCTTTACAGTCAGCTTTGATAGCGCATAGCACAGATGATCAATCAGCCAGCCACGCCGGGGCCTGTGGGCGACAACTAGCATCAGGAAAGCCATCCATCTCTGGCCAACGCCTCAGATTTTTACGGTACTCCTGGAGTTCCTGATACTCTACCGCGCTCAGTGTTGTTTTCTCTCCGCTCTCAAACTCATCTCGATGTCGGGCAACAACGCCATCCGTCTTCAGCAGCGCGTCCGTCCGCCAAACTTTCTCGGAGACTGCCAACTCTTCTCTGGATGGCGCAGGCCTAACTCGAAGAGCTGGTTTCCCTGACTTTTTATCGAAATAGATTTCAAGTCCAGAGTACTGACCTGACATCAGCCCATCGTATTCAGCCTTACTTAGTTCAACTGCATCAGCAGGAATGTTACCCCCGTGGATTTCACCATCATAAAAACCACCAGCACTTTCTGAATAATACATAAACCCACTCCTTTTCAATTGCAGACAAGGATAATTCGAGCGCCGGCCGCCCCGCCGTTCGTTGCTGACCAGGAAACCTTTACCGTGTTATTAGTGCTTTCAATAACATTGACAGCAAATGTATCTGCCTGAGCAGCTGAGCAATTAGAGCCGACCGCACACAAAACACCGTTTGGCGCTGTAATCGGCAATGTTATCGTCTGAAATACGTTTGGGGTTACACCTGTTGAGCTTACCCGAACCCACTGAAGAATTTTACCATTCGCTGATAGCTCATACCCGCTTACTCCAAGCTGTGCAATACCGGCACCGTTGGTTACCAAGATAGTCGAGCTAGAAATATATATAAGTTCCTGAGCAACACCAGGGCGAATAGTAAGAGCTGTAGGGCTTCCGCTCGCATTCGGGGCACCAAATGCCATACCTGCCGGAGCGTTCACGACTATAGAGCCAGAACTTGCCCCACATTGGATATAGAATCTTGCCCCAGCATAAAGACTTGCAAAGCTTGGAAGACTTACCACGCCGCCCGATGTAATGTTTGCAACCACTACATACCCAACATCTGCTGCTGTTAGGTTAGCGCTCGCCCCTAGAATCCGAACACCAGCCATAGACCCAGCCGATGCATGGATAAGATTCTTGATCGCCACCGTTAACTGGGTCAGGTCACCTTCATCCGGAGTCTGGCCACTGGCAGCAATGACATTCAATACCTCGTCGGTAACAGAGTTGCCCCAAGCCGAGGGGATCAATGAGCCGGGTGTGCCGGTCAGTTGGTTTTCATCAACAAACTTCCCGCCCACTAACCCAATGTTTGGCACGCTTTTCGGATAATCCACACTCTTACCTCTCAGTCATAATTGATGTGCACAACGGTGTGCGCGGGAGCCGGCCGACGTATCAGGCATTCGATGGCATTACCGGGGTTCTCGCCGAAACGCTCACCCCAGTAGGTGACACCGAACCGACGCCCCTTTCGCTGACGCCCGCCGGTATTCAGCGTCCACATGAACTGCGCGCCCCAGGTACCAAAGTGCGCAATGCCGAAACGAGAACGCCCCATCCGGGGCGCTCGGTGTTCGGTGACAGTTGCACTCGGGTATCCCTGACTAACCGCGATCTCGATGAAGTACGCCGGGGTTTGCCCACCGACTTCGACCAGTCGTCGACGAACCGCCAGGCGTCTGTCCTCGAAGGCAGGGTTGGGGCCGAGACAAGCGTCGGGTAACCCCATCACGGCCTCCCAATCCGGCACCAACTCGCTGACGCCGGAGGGGTCCATTTCATTCAGCAGATCCACCGCCCTGGCATCGAGCCGCGAAAACTCGACGGCAACACCGGATAAGATCAGATCGATTTCAGGAACAAGCTCAGGATCCCAGGCCGGGCCGGCGGGCAGCAGACCGCGCAGCTGGCGGCGATACTGATCGGCAGTACGAGCTACAGCCATGTGACACCTCCGAAGGTCAGAAGCTGATTCGTCGCCGCCGGAACATCAGCCACCGGCGCCGTCAGCTGATGATCGGTCTCACCCGCTGACCCGCTGATGGCTTCACGGATGTGGCTGATCAACAGCGTCTCACCCAGCCCTGCCTCGCGATTGTGCAGATCAATCAACTGCTGAACGATTGCCGCACGAACAGCAGATGTGTCCGGTACAGCATGAATGCTGTAGAGAACGGGATGCTCAACCGGAGCCAGTACGTACAGTTCAGCTGTGACCGGGCGCAGTGGCTCGATGTAGCTCTTCACCTCAGCCAGTTGCACGGGGGTTGGAACCGGCTCGGCATCATCATCACGCATCACGAACAGCCCAACCGTACCCGGGCCCAGGTAGTTTCGCCGGCACCACGCGCGGGTGATCCCCGCAACCTCCAAGGCCCAAGTCTCGTAGTCGTCGGCCGAGCCACCGTGCGGGATCACCCTGTATGAGCGGATCACCCGGGCTCGCAACGACTCCACGCTCTCCCGAGCGATACCGCCATCGAGCCCCGGCGCCAGCACAGTGAACGAATTCGTCACGCCGGCAACCGGCTGCACCAAGGTGAGCACCAGACCGGCGTCAGCATTACCGAGCGACCCGGCGTCCACCGCTTCAATCTCTGCTGTGTTCGCCCCTACTACAGTGGTGACACCTGTAGTTACCTTGTAGGTGCGACCATCGCTGGCCTGCAACACCGTATCGACATCGAGTACGGCACCAGCCACCGCGGTGAAGCCAGCCACCCCAGACGCCGGCTGTGCTGGCTTGCGCGGTTGGTTCAACCTCAGCGCGGCGATACGCTCCAGGGTTTCCTCATCAGCCGTATCTGGCAGAACTTGGTCTACGATCCAGTCGAGGTATCCATACAGGCCATATGCGGCACCGGACAATGTGCGGGCCAGCACCTGGGCATCCGACCGACGCAGCGCGTCACCAGCCAGATCTGCCTGTGTACGCTCTACCAGCACTGGGAGAGATGGCGTGTTAAACGGCATAGATCACCTGCCATGCAGAAGGTTGTTTGATTTCAAGGCGCGCACCGCTGGCGACGGTCAGCGTGGGGATCAGGTTTAGCCGATTGATGTCGACATGTTCGCTAGCGATATCGATAGCGGTCACATGCCCGTCATCGAGCAACCACTGCAACGCCTCACGGGCGTAGAACTCGGCATCGCGCTGAGTCTGCGCGGTCAGCTTGACCCGCCGTAGCAACCACAGCCGAGAGCCGATGCGGTCATCGGCAATAGCCGGGTAACTGTCTCCCCACCAACCGAAGCGCTCGTCGTCATCGATGGGGTCGTCTGTCTCGGCTCGACGCCAGGTGTAGAGGCTGATGATCACCGCACGAATCAGCGCGGCTTCAAGCTCAGAAGAAATGACCACCATCACCCCCCCGCCACAGGCGCGCCGCTCTGGCCGCTGCCGGCCTGAACACCACCGTGAACGTGTCCGATCTGACTGATCCCACCGGCCACCTGATCGCCCTGGGAAACGATTTTCCCGGTCTGGTTGATCACGGGTGAATCGATGTTCACCGCGGCGCTCGCCTTGATGTTCAGCGTTCCGGTTTCAATGTCGATGATCCGACCGCGCTTGAAGTGCACCCGGTCGCCCTCATCGGTGTAGATGGCCACCTCGCCGGGCTTCAGGGCCTGGATCCGGTACCGGCGATCAGAAGCCACCAGCACCACCGAATGGGAGCGATCCCCACCGATGAACGCCGCCAGCACCTCAGCACCCGCTAGCGGGTTGCTGGTGAAGCCATAGGGCTCGAAGTGCTCGGCGTTGTCCTTAAGTTCGCCCGCCGTCAGCCGGAGCTGCAGGGCCTGCAACTTTTTCGCGGCATCGACAAGGACCACCGTGCCGCGGGCCAGCATGTTTTTCATGTTCATTTTTTGGGCTCGTAATCGGCAGGAATGAGGTATTCGAAGTTGTCGCCCTTGCCGCCCTTCTTCAGCTTCCGGCGGCTGAGCGGATCCTTCGGTTCGGGCTCGAAACCATCGGGCGGCCCCACTTCCATTTTCGTGAGCATGCCCTGCTCGCTGAGGGAGTAAGTGATGCGCGCAATCAGCATGTCGCGGTCGAGGCCGATGATCGGATCGATCACCCGGACAATGGTGTTATGCCGCCACAGCTGCCCGTTTGACTGTCGCCACCCCTGAACTGAGATCGTGACGGTCAGCGCCTTGCCCATCCGGTTCCCGCGCTCCCAGTTCGCCCGGGCCTGGGCCAGATCGCTGGTCAGCTGGCCCGACTGCTGAATGACCATCACCCGCCGGCGGGCCACACGACTATCCGTAACCGTGGCGGACACTTCGGAGGCCGCCGCGCCGAATTCATCATCGGTGCCGCTCTTCTGACCCAGCACCTGGTACTCGGAAAACACCGCTGAGAAATCAAGCGGCGCATCCGCGCTCAGGATGTTCTTGCCCACCTCCAGCGCATCGAAGGTTCGACCCTCACTACCAACGCTGGCGAGCACCGCCACACCGCTAGCGTCGTCGGTGGAAAACACCCGGAACAACGTCAGCAGGCGGTCGATGGAGTCAAACACGGTTTCGCCGGGCTCGATGGTATGGTCGGACAGCTTCGCCCCTTCGGGGATCTCGCTCTTAACGGAGATCCCGTAAGGTGCCGCCAGAGCCTTGACGATGGACAGCACCGGCTGATTATTCCACTGCCCGGGCTTGTTGATCGCCGCGCAGTCCACCAGGTCAGCGGTAAGGGATCGGCCGGTGATCGACTTGGTAACCTGACTGGCGTCATGGCTGATCGGAGACGCAAACACCCAGCCGGTTAGCACCAGATCGCTACCAATCCGGACCTGGCACTTGCTGCCCTCCTTAACCGGAATGTTCTGGATCTGCCCCGGCCACTTCCACGTCAAAGACAGGGTGAAAGAGCGGGCCTGATCCTCAACCCCGGCTGTGACTTCTACCGATTTCCAGCCGAAGTAATCCAGGCCATCAACCGTCAGGCTGACCGCATTTTGATCATCAGGCATGGTTACCTCTGGGCGATTTTGATCGGCACCGGAGGCACAAAGCCCGGGTGCCGAATGCGATTGCGCTGCACGACTTCCGGCGCTCGCGTCGCATCACCGAAGCGACGGTACGCCAGCACCAGCGCTGACAGCGTTTCAGGGGGAGTGATATCAACCAGACGCACGCCAGAAGCAGCTACTGCCGTGAGGTGCTTCACCACGGTCTGGCGAAAGCTGTTCAGTACCAGATAATGTTCAGGGTCCGCCTTGAGCGAAGCCTCAAACACCGCCTCATTGAGGTTGTCGCGCAGCTCGATTACATCGTCAGCCACCGGAACCTCGGGCCGAACTTCCGGCAGGATTGCTTGCTGCTCGACAGAAGGCGTCGACTCAATCAGCTCCGGCTGCGTGGCCACGGGCATTTCACTGACGATCAGCCCGATCTGCACCAGCACCGCGTCCTGAACCAGGTTCGCCGTAGCCTGAGACGCCGCGGCAGTATCGACACCACCACCCGAGCTGACGACATTGATGCTGCTCACCGCCTCGGTCTGCTGCGCAGCCTCAGCTACAGCACCGCGATACCCCGAAACATTGGCCAAGCTGCTGGCCGACTCACGCCCGACGCTCGATTCTCCACCACCAGTGCTTGAGCTGAAAAAGTTGAAGCCGGAAAAGCTGCTGAAGTAGCCGGAGAACAGCGACGACAGCGAACCAGGCGAGTTCATCAGCGACTGGGCAAACCCAGTTACATCGCTAAATACACTCACGAATGGCGCGAAGTGCTGCTGAATCACCGAGAACACACCCGAGAGGCTATTGCGCATCTGCAGCAATCCCAGCCGAGCCTGGTTCACGGTGGCCATTGCCGTCTTGTAGCGGTTGAGCGAGGACGTCAGCAGGCTTTCAGATGAGTTCACCACCTGGGCCTGAGTGTTGACCTTGGCCCCCGGCATTTTCAGCGGCATGTCCGGGTAGAAGGTCAGGTCAAAGACCACCATCCCCCCGGCCGTCAGGTCGTGTGACATGTCGCATTCACCCGCCTTGACCTGCAGGCGGCCGAGCCAGGGGTGCACCAGCTCGCCACCGCCCGGCGTCTCCAGCGCCTCGATCAACTTGTCGCGCCGCTCGAAGCAGTCATCACCGATGATCCACGCCGTCATCTTGTGAACCTGGGACTGCTTACCCATCTGCTCGAAGAACGGAGTATCGCGCTGCGGGAATTCGTGCAGCTGCCCTTTCATACCCACCGGCACCGAGGTCTGAGGGATCAGGAAACTGACCCCCCGGAACGATGCCGGCAACAACTGATCACGCCACGTTGCTGTCATTAGCCTGGCCTCATTACTCCGATAGTTCGGGTTCCTACGCTGGGCTTGATGCTCAGCCCGGGCTGGTTTGTTTTCGGCTGCTCGACAGTCGTACCAGGCGGTGCACCGGCGATGTTGATTTTCAACTCACCGTTGAGTTTCTGCGCCCCGGCCGATGCCGACTGCTGCAACAGCGTGCTGGATTCGCCCGCAAGATTCGGGCGACTTAACAGTTGCTCAGTCTTGGGAATGTTCATGGCGTTGCGCATGGCCCGCCGGGAGCGCTGGTCATCCTCAACGTAGCCGGCGGACAACCACGATCCATCCCCGCCGCCCTCGCCCGCGTTGCGCTTGCGCTGGGCCTCGGTGAACGCCCCCACCTGCTGCGTCGCAGTTTTGATCAGGCCCTGCCCGCCTTCACCGCCGCCGAACCATTCCATGATGGGTTCAATTATTGGTTTCAGCTTGCCCCACAGATCCTGGAACCACGCAGTGATCGGCCCCCAGTGCTGCACAATCAGGCCCATCGGCGACCAATCGAACATCGTCCGGAGGAAGTCCACGACCGGAACCGACAGCGCCCGGAGCAGATCCCACAGGGCAGAGAAAAACTCTGTGATAGGCCCCCAGTTCTCAACAATGCTGCCGATGGGAGTCCACATCACAAACGACTTGAACCAGCCCCAGGCCACCATTAGAGGCGCCTGAACACTTCGCCACAGCGCCGAAAAGAACGGCTCCATCCGTTCCCAGTTGGCAATGATCAAGCCCGCGGCCGCAGCGATCGCCACAGCAATGATGCCGATGGGAGTCGCCGCAAAGGCTATCCCGGCAAGGCGAACGGCGACGGTAGCAGCCAACGCCGCAACACGAATTGCGGTGAAGGCAATACCGGCCGCAGCCAGGCCACGCACCAACGCCGGGTTAGCCTCGACGAGCGAAGCCACCCGGGAAATCATTGGGCGAAACGCAGTAGCCACAAGATTGACGGCAGGCAACAACGCGTCACCGATAGCCCGCGCCACACTCGCCGCCGCGTTGCGCATAAGCTGCAGGTTGTTTGCCGTCGTGGCTGCCCGAGACGCATACTCGGCATCCATTGAGCCGCCGTATTTCTTCTGATTGGTCACCTTCTTCAGGTTGCTTTTCAACAGGGCAAGGTTCGTCAGCAGCGGCGCGATAGCCGTAATCGACTCAGTACCGAACAATTGGCCCATCAGGCCGGCCTGCTTGTCTTTGTCGACCGTACTGATGCGATCCAGTATGTCTAGCACGGTGCCCTGGGCATCTTTCTGCATCGACTTCGCGACAGCTTTGGAATCCAGCCTCAACGACTTGAACGCCTGGGCCTGGGCTTTCGTTGCCGAAGAGCCCTTTGTCATCGCGAGCATGAAGTTCTTGATACCCGTCGCGGCCACCTCTTGCTCGATCCCCACCCCCGCCATCGTGGCGCCCAAGGCTGCAATCTGGCCGGACGCAAGGCCAGCAATCTCACCCAGCGGGCCGATACGCGTCACGATATCGGAGATCTGTCGCGTGTTCGCCGGCCCTGTGTTGCCGAGGTAGTTGATCTTGTCCGCGAGTTCGATCACATCGTCCTGGGTCATTTTGAAAGAGGTTCGCCACTTGGCCATCATGTCGCCGGACTGCTCGGCAGTCTGGTCAAAGGCAATCCCCATCTTCACCGCCGCCTCTGCGAAGCCCAGCAGCTCTTCGCGGGCGATACCCGACTGACCACCCGCCGCCACAATCTTCGCGATGTCGCCGGCGGCCATCGGCAGCCGCTCCGACATCCGGCCGATATCGTCCCCCATCTGCCGGAACTGCTCGGGGGTATCGAAGTTGACGACCTTTTTCACGTCGGCCATCTGCGACTCGTAGTCGATGGCCGCCCGGATCCCTGCGACAAAAGGCGCGGCCAGTGCGCCCCCGGCAACGACTTCGCCGAAGTTGATCTTGCCGAGGCCGGTCTTATCGAGTCCTTTCTTGAAGCCTGCAACGTTCTTGCGGATCCCGGCGAGCTTCGGCGACAGCTTGTCGACGCCGGTGATCAACGCCTTAAGCTGGAACTTGTCCGCCATCACTGCACCTGCTGAAGTTCGTTTATGCGTTGCGCGTGCTCGAGGGATTCCGTGAGCACATCCAGCGGCCTGGCCATCATCTGTTCGGGGTCAACCTTCCAGAACCAGGCCAGGTCGTAGGCGACTGAAGTCAGGTCGGCGATGGAGCCGATGCCGCACTCATGAAAAAACTGGCCACCGACCAGCTCAGGCTGTTCAAGTCGGAAAGGTCCAGCTGATTGACCGAGGAAGGAGGAATACCCGCGCACACTGCGATGTATTTGGCGGCGACATCCATGTCCAGGCTGACTTCCTCGTTCTTGTCGATCTTGTACGGCAGCGCCTTGATGGCCCGTACTTCCTGCACGGTCGGACGGCGCAGAGTGAGTTCGGTCAGGGCCTCGCCGTGGGCTTCAATGGCTGTGTTCAGCTTCACGATGTCGGTCATTGCCATACCCCTTTGATACCGTCGAATTGCAGTTCAATGCTGCCGTCATCACCTTTCGAGACTGGCTCGTCGACCATGTAGGCCCCCGACAGCACATAGACTTTTCCGTTGTTGAACTCGCAGGTGATGGTCATATCCTTGCCTTCAGTCAGCGTCTTGATCGTGAGGTCAGGCGTGTGAAGAACCGTCATCTTCAAGTAAGGAGCCAGCGGCTCTTCCTTGAAGAAGCCCGGGTAAACCGTCTCCCGCTTCTTATCTGAAAGCGGTGCCTCGGCGCCGCCGGTGACGGTCAACTGCATACCGTCGACCTTGATGTACGCCGTACCCGCAACTTTTTGACCCATGGTCTGAATCTCCAGAATGAAAAAGCCCGCTCGGGGCGGGCTGGGTGATCGTGGTCAGTGTTACGCCGCGGCGTCGTACTGCAGCCGGAACTGATTGAGCAGCGCGAAGATGCGCAGGCCGTTGATGTAGTCCGGCGGGAACAACACGTTGACCCGGCTCGGGTCGTTGCTGTCGCGCTCGACCACCAGGTGCTCGGCGAACAGCTCGGCGTTTTCCACATGGCCTTCCAGTTCGAGCTTGGCGTACTGGGCGATCAGCTCGCCGCGGATGGTGTTCGGCGTAACGATGGGCTGACCGGCACCGAACTGCGTTCCGTCGCTGGCCAATTTATGCCGACCGTACTTGCTGGTGATCACGCCCTGCAGGCGACGGATGATGTACGCCGACTGATGCATGGTTTCGCTGTCCAGGTAGGAGTTGTCGGCCTGGCCGTAGGCGTTCTTCTGGTAGGTGGTGATCGAGCGCTGGATGCGCACATAGCCGCCTTCGTAGTAGGCCGTGGCGATACCGTAGGTCAGCAGCGACTGGCGCTCGGTCAGGGTAAAGCGTTCGCTGGCCGGCGCCGGATCGACACCCGGTAGACTGCCGCTCTGGGTCGGCCGACTGGCGTCCGCCGAGATAAACACCGCCGTGCGCGCCGCCAGTGCCGCGGCCTGTACCCAGACGGGCTGGGGCACCCCCGGCTCCAGCGCCTGGATGGTCATGTGCTGGTCGTTGCGCGCCTGCCCTGCCGCGACCAAGGTGCCGAGGGTGCCACGCTTGGCGCTGTAGACGTGACCGAACAGTTGCTTGGCCCAGCTCCAGCGCCCCACGTTGTCATCCATCGCCCCCATCCAGGTGTTCAGGCTGGTCGTGTCAGACCAGGGCATACAGATGAACTCGAACGGCTCATCACCCAGCGCAGCAACTGCATCAACCTGGTCTGGCACGCCCACGCCCGCAGCCATGGCGGTCGTCGCAACGGTGATGCCCGCCGGCGTCGCTTCGCCGTTGGCCTTGCCGAGCCGGTTCAGCTCGATGCTGATGTCGTTCCCGCTATCACCCGACCACTTGCAGGTCAGCGTGACAACACCCAACGCCGCAACAGCCGTCACGGGCAGGTCTGGCGTGGCGTTGATCTTCACTGCCAGCGCCGCGGCGACAGCAACAGCTGTCGCAGCAGATGCCACCACAGACTGAACACGCACGCCGCCCACGTAAAGATTCAGCAGGCCGGCTTCGGTCGCGGTACCGGTGATCGTGACCGAAGCCGTCGCGGCGACGCCTGTGTCGTTCTTCAGCGGCAGGCACCAGACCTCGCCGACCGGATCAGCCTTGCGCCAGGTTTCGTACATCGCCGCCAGCATCGAGCCCTGGCCGCCAATATCCTTGGCCAGACCCAGGCTCGACACCAGCACCAGTTGGCCCACGCTCGGACTGATGGCATCGTCGTTGACCTGGGCGACGATCAGGCGGCGCATGGCCGACGAAGCGCTGTTGGCAGCCGAGTTGTCCATTTCCGCGTAGAACAGCGGTACCCGGATATCGGCCGGGATATTGCTGAATCCGATAGCCATTATTGCGCTTCCTCGGGTTTCGCCGCTGTGGCGGCCTTGGTGGATTGGGCCTTGGCAGGCTTGAGGGTGACGTCACCGTCAGACTGACGGCGGCGCCACCAGGCGTTATCGGGAACAGAACGACCTTCTACCGGCAACAGGTCGCCGGCTTCCGGGTCGGGCACAGAACGGCCAGAGGCCGGCACCACTGTGATGCGATTGGTCATGGTGTTACGTCTCCTGTGAATCTCGCTTCAATGCGCCCGTCTGGGCCGGGGCGTTGCAGGTTCGGATCTGCTGGGTCGATGCAGTCCATGTTGATGTTCGCGCCAGTGAATGGCGGCAGGCCGTCCAGCTCCAGTTCATGCCACGTCTCGGCCGGGTCACCCGGCCGGTTGCGGCCGAGCCGGAACTGCGCGACGAAGTTGAACTGGTACACCACGCGAGCGCGACTGATGTGCAGCAGCGCTCCCTTGACGTACTCCGCGGGGGTGTACTCGGGGGATGGCTTCCAACCCGCCAGGGCGCGCCAGAGTTCGGCGCGAACCTCGTGCAACAGATCGTTGGCCTCCTGACCGCGCTCGTCCTTGGGCTCAAGCACAACAACAACGCTGAACTGGTCCGTGATGTCCTGCAGCACCGCGTTCTGGGCTCTGCTGGGCTCCGCCGCGTCGGCCGAGGCGATCACGTAAGCCGCCGGCAGATCAAGCTTGGCGCTTTCGGCTACAGCATCCCAGTCGATACCGCCGGCCACCCGACCGGCAAAGATCGGGCAACGCTCGCGCATCTGGGCGACGATGGGGTTTATCTTCATTGGTTGTTTCTCGCGCATAAAAAACCCGCCGAAGCGGGTTTGATGTCAGAGGGAAAATCAGCCCAGAGCGGCAGCGAAAGCCGCCTTGAGGATGCTCTGCACGTCCGAGTTGGAATCCTGCAGGGCATCGGCCATGTAGTTGTCACGGGGCTTGATACGCCACTCCCCCGCGGCGCGTTCTGCAATTGCAACTGCCCGGGCACCTTTTGCCCGGCGGTTGGATTTTCCAAGGCCCTTGCCCGGCGCCAGCTTGCCGAGGCGTCGGCCTTTCTTCACGCCGTAATGCAGGTAGGCCGGGTAAAACTCAGCCATCGCTGACGTCTTGCGCGGAGCGATCCGCACAAGGAAGCCCGACCGCGACACCTTGAACGATATCGACTCAAGCGTCGTACCCGTCCGGTTGATCGGATAGCCATCCTGGCCCTTGCCCAGCGCCAGGTTCATCTGCGCCCGCTGGGTCACCAGCCGCCCCACCTTGCGCATCCCTGCGCGGATCTGGCGCTTGTCGAAGGCGTCACGCTGGAAGTTGTCGAAGCCTTCGACGTGCAGATAGCCTTCAAGCGATGCCGAGTTAGCCATATACCCCCCCATCCGACTGGATTGCGCCGAGTTCCTCGACCTCAAGCAGGGTGAAACGGCGGGTGTCGTTCATGTCGGCACTGCGTTTGACTCGATACACCGGTGTCCCGGGCGTCACTTCGACCTGGCCTGGCGCCCCAGGCACAGCATGCACATGCACAACTTCATGTGCATCGGTAATGCCATTCACCAACCTGAGCGAGATCCGGTGAGTCATCTTTACATCGGCCTGTATCGAATCGACGTAAGCGCCAGTACCTACAGGCTCGATTCTGGCCCAGCGGCCCTTCAGCTCTGAAAAACTCGAATCGATCCCCATGTCATCCGCCGGCGAATCCGTTCGCCGACGCACAGCAACACGGCGATTCAGGTCGCCAATTGACGGTTCGCGATAGCCCATTGCTCAGCCCCCGTAATCAAATATTGCTCCAGCGGTGCGGCCTCCACAGCGCCTGGGTTGCCATTGGCAACTCCGACAGCTGCGCAGAACCAGAGGCCACGGTTTCGCGGTAGACGTACCACTGACCGATGAGCAAAAGGGCTCCCTGCCGAATGCCCTTGGTCATGAACAACGAATTCCCCACCGGGTCGGGCAATACGCCTAAAGGATCAACCAGCTTGCGATTGGTCCACGTTTCAAAGGCGCTCAGGGCCGCCTCCGTGTAGCCCTGAATAAGTTCATCCTCATCGTCATGGTCAACCCGCAATTGAGCCTTGACGGTGGCCAGGTCAATCATTGACCGGCACCAAAGCCTGCAGATCTTCCTTCTTCGCTGATCCGTCGAAGGTAATGCCTTTGGCAGCGAGCCAGCCCTTCAGCTGGGGAACGGTCATTTTGAGCGGGTCGGTTTCACTCTCGGCATCCTTTTGCAGTTGGATCGCTGCGGCGATCTCTTCCTGCGAACTACGCGAAACATAACCAGTCGGCGGGTAGTTCTCAGCCAGGTAACCCGCTTCAATCCACTCAGCAATGGTCGGCCCGTCTTGACGCAGATCCGACGAGCGCTGACGGTCAAGGTACTCGGCCACGCCCAGGTGCTCAACCGCCACCAGAGCGCAACGCTCCGAGACATCCTGCTCACCAGCTTTAACCTCGACGACATGGTTACCATCTGGGGCGAATGGAAACGGTTTTTTCACGAGAATAATTGGCATAAATCCTCCAGAGGGTGGGCGCCGAAAGGCGCCCGCCAGATCAGGCAGCGCTCAGGGTCAAAACCTTGATCGCCCGGGAGTCGACGAGCATGCCGCCTACGCGCTTGGTGGTGTAGAAACCAACGTAGGGCTTGTTGGTGTAGGGGTCACGCAGCACACGGGTGCCAAGCCGGTCGACGATGGTATAGCCGCGTTTGAAGTCACCGAACGAGATAGCGTTAGCATCAGCCGCAACATCCGGCATGTCTTCGTTCTCAGTGATGCCATAGCTGAGCAGGCTCGACGGCTGGCCCAGCTCCAGGCCCGGACGCCACAGATAATCGCCATCGCTGTTCTTCAGCTTACGAACATAGGCTACCGTCAGATTGTTCATCATGAAGATAGCGCCCTTGCGGTAGCCAGCCTTCAGCGCCTGTACCAGGTCGATCAGGTTGTCACCAGTGATAACCCCGGCAGTACCGGTGTTGAGTTTCTGAAGCGTGCCGAAAGGCCGTGTCTTGTCCCCGACGGCTGCCATTGCATAGGCAAGATAGCCCTTGGGCTTATTGGTCCCATTCCCCAGAGTGAAGGCATTGCCTTCCTTCTCGGAAAACTCGACAGCAACATCACCATTCAGCCAGGCTTCTGCATCAAAGAAGATGTCATCCAGGCTCGTTTGCGTAGCTTGCGGGTTCGCGTACAGCTCACCCATGTACGCAGAAATAGGCGCCAGTTTCGGGGTGCCCGTTTCTGGGCGATCATCAGTTTCGCCCACCCAGCCAGAGCCGGAACCACCGAGGTTCGCCAGACGGCTGTAGTTCGAAGTACCAATGGTGATCTGATTGCAGACCTGGCGCATTGGCGACTCGTCGCGCAGCAGCTCGATAATGTTGCGGTCCAACTCTTCTGGAACGGCGTAACCACCATCGGCCTCGACGCCGATTTGCAGAGCCTTGGCCTGAAGATCACTCAAACCAGTGTCGACACCCTTGCGGACGAACTGCATGAACGCGGCCTTGTGTTCGCTGGCGGCCTTGGTGCCGGTGCCGTCCGGACGCTTGAGCGCGAGCAGCTCTTTTTCCAGCGCGCTCTTCAGCTCGTCCAGTTCGGACAGCTTTTCGTTCAGGGTGTCCACCTGGCCTGACAGCTTACCTTTCTCCGCTTCCAAACCATCGATTCGCTTGTCGTTGGTGGCCTTGAACTCGTCGAACTTCTTGCCCAGGGCTTCGGCAACTTCTTTGATATCTTTTTCTTCAACAGCCATGAGAGGCTCCTTACATTCGGGACAAAAGGGATTTCAGGGATTGCATTGCGTCGTCGGCATCCGCCTCTCGCGGTGATACTGCGCCGTAGCCCTTGGCCATGAAGGCCTTGGCCTGGGAGCCAGAAAACCCAACCTCTCGAAGGGCTCGCTCCACTTTGCTAGGCGGCGGGGTTTCGCCTCGCGCCAGCAGAGATTTCACATCGGTGATTCGGGCCTCGTCGTTGGCCGGAAAGGTGACCAGAGAGACCTCCCATAGGTCGATTGCCTTCAGCAACCAAACGCCCGTTTCCTTGTTGTACTCGTAGTCATCAAGCAGGTAGCCGATGGACATACCGGACAAACTGCCTGCTTTCATGTGCCCATGGGCCCGTTTTGCCAGCGGATCAACATCGATCAGCAGCCGGCCTTTTACGTAGAGCCCCACATCGTCTTCGCGCATCTCGGTGTAAACACCGATTGGCTCGTGCATGTTGTGCTGCCAGAGCATGGCCGGATGCCGGACTTTCTCCTTCCACTTCGCCAGACTGGCCTGGAAGGCGCCACGGACTACAACATCGCCGTAGCTGTCCTCGACTCCGAATACCGAGCCGTAGCCCTCGAACTCTCCGCTATCGCTGACCGACTTGATGGTCAGCGGCACGTCAAGACGCTGTTTTGTCTGCATCGTCGGCAGCCTCTGGGTTGGTGGTCATGTTCATTGGAGTGAGGTAGATGTCGCCGCCCTCGCGAGGGTTCTCATCTTCCAGTTCGCGGCAGTCGTTTGGGCTCAGGATTCCCCACTGGATACCCTGGCCATAGGACGCGTAGCGTCCCTTTAGATCGCCACGCATCAGGGCACCTGCATTGAACTTGGCGTAGTGGTTCAGGCGGTCTTTCTCGTTGAGAAGCCCCACCTGAATGCGGTGCTCAATGCGGGTCATGATCGGAACCAGCGAGTAGTTCACAAAGTTCATGCCCATCTGTTCGGTATTGTTCAGCGTCATCTTTTCCATGTTCGCCACCATGTGGGGCGGTACACGGAACAAACCGCAGAGCTGTGACTCGGTCAGTTTTTTTGACTCGATGAACTGAGTATCAACGGCACTCAAGCTGATCGGCTTCCAGTCCAGGCCCATCTCCAGAATCATGGGCTTGTAGGCATTGGCTACCCCCATGTGTTCACCCTGGAACTCCGTCTTCAGACGATCGAATGCCTCGTCTGTCAGCTCCTGTTCTGTACGCAGAACACCACTGGTTACCGCTCCATTAGTGAAGAGTTTCGCCGCGTGGGTATCCATGGCCTGACCCAGGCCGAGCTGCTGCCGGGCATACGCGATGGGGTTCAGTCCGTTCAGGCCATCCAGGGTGAACAACCGAACGTGCCAGATCTCGTCCTGCGTCAGAACGCGACGCCCCGACTTGAAGTCGACGGCGTACTCGACGGTCCAGTCGTCTTTCAGCCGGGGGGTGACTATGTCCGGATTGATCGGCAGCAACTCCCCGACATTGCCAAGAGCATTGACCTTGTAGGCGAAGAAGTTGCCACGCAGACACAGGCAGGCAACCAGCAGCTCCCAGAACTCCTGCGCAGTCATGAAGCCGTTTGGCGCCATAGTCAGCAGTGGATAAAGCCGGTGACCTGTGGCAGGCAGGCGGACACGCCCATCCTGTTTCACTAATCGGCAAGGCAGCATGCCGATAGACTCAGCAAGTACCCTGACACAGCTGAACACCACCAGCTGTTGCAGTGCGCTGGTGGTGGTAACCCGCTGTCCAGAGGCGCTTTCGTATCCAACACCGATCGCCTGCGCGAGTTTTTCCGGCGAGTCGATTACCTGGGGGCCGCTCTTTCTCCCCAACAGTGCGCGAAGCATTACCGGCCACCCCGCGCTACTGATACAACAGATAGAACGAGTAGTAGCGAGCCACAGGCTGTCAGGGCCACAGCTTCACCCCACCCGACCCAGAGGCCACGAACCAGCAATGCCAGACCGAGCAAACCAACAAGATCAGGCAGCGCCTCCTTCAACACGCCAAGAATTGGCACCTTATTTTCATTGGTCATAGGGTTCTGATTCCGTGTTTTGTGATGTGGTCAGAAAGGCTCTTCTTCACGGCCACTCGCGAATCAGCAGCGCCGATTGCCATCGCCAAGACCACAACGCCGTCGATACGGCCGGTGCTCTTGCGCTTGTGGAACCAGCGGTTGTCCTTCTGGTCCGCGTCCAGCACCGCGCTTGCAGCGTTCCACCGCAACACGGGGTTGGTTTTGATCCTGATGTTTTTCTCGGTGATGGCTGTTTCGGTCAGCTCAATAGATCGAGGCATCCACAGCCCTGTTTCCTTCGAGACAGCCACACCCTGGCCATGCGCAAGCAACGGCACTTCGATACCCCGAGACTCCAGCTCGGGCCTGAAGTACTTGATGCGGTACGCGTCGAAGGCGAGCCCTTCAATGTTGAAACGCGATGCGAGTTCACCCAGGCGAGCGGCTACAGCACCGTAGTCAACGGCCTGCCCCGCAGGGGCATGCAGAAACCCGGCACGAAGCCAGGCGTCATATGGCACACGATCCAAACGCGCCCGCTCATACAAGGTGTCGCCTGGCGTCCAGAACTCGACGAAGGCCTTTTTCAACCGCGGGAAGTAAAACCCCAGCGCCGTAAGATCTCGGGTACCCGAAAGGTCGAGGCCGCCGTAACACAGCTCACCTTGCGGAATGCTCTCGATATCGAAATCATCCTCACAGGCCAACCACACATCAGCCGAAAGCCAGGGGTTTGCAGCATCGACCCATTCGCAGAAGTTCAAACGACGAACCGTCGATTCCTTCGATGGCATACCGCGAGCTTCGGTGACCTGCTCGCGCAGGTACTTCAACCCCGGCACCCCGCCGTTGGAGTCCCCAGGCTTTCCGAAGGCCAGGCTGGGGTTCGATTTGTACCAGCACCCCTCGTCCTTGAAAGGGTCGTCGCCCTGGTCCAGCGAGCAGATGAACGCAAAAACGCTGTCATCGACTTTGGTGCCGGAGCAGACCGCCTTGCCGTATTCGTGGTACTCGTAGCAGATCGAAGTCCGGTCATGGCCGCTGTTTGTGATCATCACGATCAGGGCTTGTCGGCGGCTCTTGGTACCGGCGCGGATCATGTCCACGACCATCCGGGTCTTGTGCTCGTGGATTTCATCCAGAAGCGCGATATGCGGCCGCGGGCCTGACTGGCCGTCGTCGGCGCTGATCGGTCTGAAGAAACTTCCCGAGGAGTGGTGCGCCAGGTTCCAGACCTTTTCCCCGCGCCCCGATTTTTCGATGCGCTCGGCCAACAGCGCCGACTGATCGACCATCGACACAGCATCACGAAAGAGGATCATCGCCTGATCTTTTTTCGTGGCCGCCGCATAGATCTCAGCTCGGGCCTCACCGTCGGAGGTCATGCCATACAGGCCGATCCCGGCTGCGAGTGGTGATTTACCGGAGCCTTTCGCCGTTTCGGTGTAGGCGGTACGGAAACGCCGGTACCCGTCTGCCCCCTTCCAGCCAAACAGTGAGCCGACGATGAATGCTTGCCAGGGGGCGAGCAGGAACGGCAAGCCTTCGTACTCGCCGCCGTTGAGGTGTAGCACCTGCTCGAAGTAGCCGATGGCGTGATTCGCCGCCTCCAGATCCCAACGCAACCCACGCGCCGGGCCCAGGGCCAGGTCATTGATATGTCGCTGGCACGCATCGCGTACCGAAGGGCCGGCGATAATCTGACCGGCTAGCACATCCTCGGCGAATGCCGTCACACGGTCAGAAGTACTTCTGTGCGATTTCCTGTTCGTCATTGGGGAATAGCTCGCCTTGAGGTACAGCCGGCTTCAGCGACCTTCGCGCCATCGGCGAGAATCCGAACTTGGCCCCGGCATCATTCGCCCGCCGCTCTGCGTCATTGCGCAACTTGCGCCAGATCGACAGATCCTGAGCACCGGTTTTGTAGGTCTGAACGTCGCCGCGAGTTGAGTTCGCCAGCCCTTCGTTGAGCTGCTGGATCTTGAGCGTCCAGCGACGGTAGTCGGATACCGCCTCGCAGTACTGGGCCATAACCTGCATATCCATCTTGGAAATGAGACGCAGCTTGACCAGATCGGGCACCACCCGCGCCCACTCCTGTCGGGCGTCATCGTCGAGCCAATCCGGCATCGGCGGCGCCTCGACAGGCAGCAGCGGTTCGGCGTGCTCGCGCATCAGCCGCTGGCGATCCAACTTGCTCGGGTTGCCATTGAGCAGGTGGACGATGGCGGGCTTTGGTGGGCGTCCAGAGTTTTCGTTTCCCGCCATTTCACACCTCAGATTTCACGTACACCCCTCAACCAGAAACAAGGGGTACCCCCCCATTTTTCCCGCTCCTGCACAAAAAACGGGGCGAGAGGTCAGAAAGAGATTTGTTCAGAGCTTTTTCACCCCCCCTCCCCTTGAGGGGGAAGGCGGACGCACCAGGGTGGTGCAGGGTGGCGCAGGTCAGGGCCGGTGCCAGTGATGGCCGGGATCCAGAGGAATGCCGTCATCGGCGCATCCGATCTCGTACCCGCGCTTTTCAAACCGCTGCTTGGTCGAGTCGTGATGTGGCTTACACAGGCCCTGCCAGTTCTTCCTATCCCAAAACAACTTCGACGCCTTGCTGATGGCGGACTTGATGCCCGACTTCAGCGCCTGCTTGAGCCCGTGCTGAACCTTATGGTCGACCACGGTCGCCGGCTCAAGCCGGCCTTGCTGCTTGCACATCACGCACAGCGGATGCTTTCGCAGGAAGTCGCCCCGGGCCTTCGCCCAACGACTGTCATAGATGCGTGGTTCGTCCGCCATCACCCCATCTTCCACACACGAGCCAGGTTGCCCGCGCTCTGGCAGACAGCCCCGACGAACACCACCAGCAGAACCACCAGCGGCCAGGAATGCAGTGGCATAACCAACTGCCCCTTCAAGATGTACGCGGCAGCAGCTCCAGACGCGACCATCACCAGCCAGGCAAGACAGCTCATGTCCCGCCGGTACCGAGCACCGCGGCGGCGAAAGGTGAACAGCCGAATGAACAACACCACGCACAGCCAGAACGTGGCCTGCGTCAGGACTTCTTGCACCAGGTGACTATCCATCCTGCCTCCCTTGCGGCTCAGCCATGGCCCCCCGCCGCTTGATCACGGCGAGCGCGACAGTAACGACAACCACCGAGGCCCCAAACGCAGCGGGCCCGGCGTACTTGAAAGGACGCACGCCGAACAACTCGACATCAGCCATTGCAGGCGCGAACAGGTACCCCATGACAAAAGACACAACGAGGAACAGAACACGCTTCCAGACGGGAAGCTCTTCAGTTGTCGTGAAGAAGATCAAGGCGCCAGCAAGAGCGCCGATTACGGCCAGGACATCGATACCCGCCACCAAACCGGACGCTGCAAATCCTGCGGCACCGGCCACAACAACTGTCGAGGTTGCCGGTTCGCTCATGCTGATATCTCCCTCACAGGCGCCCGAACGGGCCAGAAAATAAAAACCCCGCCGAAGCGGGGTGAAGTAACCGGACAGGGCAGCCCGGGTGGAGCAAGCACACAGCAAGTGCTCGATGGGCGCTCAAGGCGCAAAATTCATATCGTGGCGACTTTTTACCCCCTGAGTACGGAACCGAAAAGAGCCTATTTTCGGTTCAACAGTTCGGCGCTACTTCGACGCTACTTTGAGGTAGGTTCGCAGGAAAACACCACGACGAGCGGTCAACTGTTTCCGGTCATTCGCCCGCTTGGTCAGAACCTGCAACAACCGAAGGTGAAGCGCCTGCACCTGATCGAAGTAGGTCTGCCGCGGCAAGTCCAGCAGATGCACCTGCATTGCAACCGTCGGCGCCGGGGCACTGCCATAGCGCAGCATCGCCAGCCGTTCCAGGCGCTCGCCGCGGGGATCCTGCCGCCCGATATCAGCAAGGGCCGCCGCGACTTCCTGAGAGACGCCATCAGGCCCAGCACCAGCCCCCAAGATGATCCGCGAACCCGGCGTACCACGTGGCGCACAGCCGCCCCACTCCATGATCGTTCCCATCGGGCTCCCCATGCTGCCGGTAGATCCGTTATCCCGGCATTGCTGGCCCCAGTGCCGCAACAGCTCTTCAATCTCAGGAATCATCGCCCCGCCCCTCCGAAAACCAAACCCAACACACAAAACCCCATACCCAACACAAACCCAACACAACCAAAAGCCTTACAAATCAATACTTTCAAGCTAGCTGTGTAAGGTGTGTTGGGTTTGTTGGGTTTATCTGTCCTCGCATGAAGAAAAAAATCACGCCATTGAAGTCGAGCAAATAACGTCACGCAGGCGCACGCGCGTAGCCAAACCCAACACACCCAACACAAAGCCCGCAAAGCCGCGAAACAGAAGGCCCAAATTTGTGTTGGGTAGTAAAAACCAACCCGACACACACCCAACACACCCAACACACTTTTAGTCGTAGTCATGCGGCAGCCGCCTTGATGTGGTCCCAGTTGTCGACGTTCCAGCCCGCCAAGCGCGCCTTGGCCCGCCAGGCGTCCACCTGCTTCCCCAGTGCGGCCGCATTCAGTGATGGGGCCGGGGAAGCATCAGGATCGACAGGAAAGAAGAACGCACCGAACCGTCGGTTGTTGCCATCGGTCCAGGGGATCGCCCGCGTCTTGTCCACCTCCGAACTGATGAACAGCGAGAACTTCGTCTGACTCATGACGTGCTCTTTGTTGCGCTGGCACCACTCAAGGAACAGCGAATACAGGTCAGTGGACAGGCACGGCCCCCACAGCCCATTCCCAAGCTCGCTGTACTTCCACAGGTGCAGGAACGTCTGCCAGCCGGCCCGACTCAGCGCCACCAGCCGTTCACGGGCAGCCGTGGACGGTGGTCGCGTGCGCTGGTTGAAGTCACCAAGGTCTATCGACAGCAACCACCCGTACAGAGCGGCCACGCCGCCCTCTTCCAGTTCCTTGCCTATCGCCTTCTGCCGTTCCACCGGCAGCGTCTCTTGCGGCCACATCACCAGCATTCGCCGGTCGCTCTCGCTGATGGGCCACGGCAAAATCTCGTTGCTCAGGAACACGGCGTTCATGTGGTTGGCTTCTTCCCAGCCATTGATGAACTTCGACTCCATGCGGACCGTCTTTCCGGTAATCAGGTGCTTGATCTTGCCCACCTGGTTATACCGCTGATCGCGGCTTACCACTTCCTCGAACACCGACCACAACTTACGGCTTTGCCAAGCATTGAAATTGCTCTCCAGCTGCGCCTGCCCGACCGTGGCGGCGTACTGGCCGTAGAGCATGCCCAGGACATCGGCGAACAACAGGCTCTTGCCTGAGCCTTCCATAATCGAATGCATCAGCACCGCGGTATCCATCTTCGCGCCCAGATGCTGCAACGGGTACGCCAGCCAGCGCACCAACCAGTCATTGGCCGCGTCGTCGTGGTTGCACAGAAACTTGATCAGCCAGCGCAGGTTCGCGCAGGCGGCATCATTCCTGACGGGTTCCAGCGGCAGGCCGTCGAAGGTGTTGATGTACACCGCGGGATCCTTCGTCATGGTCGGGTCGAAAACGATGTGCTCGACGTCCACCGTCCGCCGATCCGTGCTGTTCAACCACATCGGATAAGCATCACCGAGGGCCATCTTGACGGCGCCCTCGGCGATCCTGCGCTTCTTCTCCCGGTCCCAAACGTCCTTGGTCCCGTCGATGTATACATATCGCTCAGTCGCCACCATGCCGAAGGCGCCGCCCTTCTTGCCGGCCATCCGTCGCGCCTGCTCGATATCGCGCACGTGGTCGTCCGATATCAGGCGCTTGCCCGTGTCGTTCAACCATTCCTTCGCCAACGGCTTGCCAACCCGAGCTTCGAAGGCGGATTTCTTCATCACCTTCGACTGATCGACGTCCCAAACATGAGTGGTACCTTCCACCAGCGCATAGCGCCTCAGCACCTGGTCGAGCGTCAGCGCCTCCCCCGCCCCCCCGTCAGAAGCCGGAGCGGCCTCGCCGGGCTCGCGGTCGTCGCCCGGGCTCGGCCGGCTCGAAGCGCCAGATGGGGGCGGGGGAAGATCATTCGGGTCCGGGCGCGATGAATGCTGCATGCCGAGCATGCGCGCCGCGTCCTTCACCGCCTTCAACTGGTCGCCGTGGTGCTCGAGCAAACAGAACACCTCGAACGCATCGTTCTGGTGACCGTTCGCCAGCGGATCCGCGCCGTGGTGCGAATACACCTTGCCTTCATCACTCACCGTAATACCCGGCAAACCGGTGCTGCTCTGCGGATACAGCCACTTACTGCCGCGCTTGATGTAGCCATGGGCGCGCAGCAGCTCTTGCACGTCGTGGCACCGGTTGAACTCATCGATCACCGAAGGCTGGTTACCCTTGGGCGCCGGTCGATTCACCGGCTTGCCTGGGGCCTTCTTCGGTTTCGGGGCCCAGGGGCAAGCCGCCTCGGCGCCACGCTTGAAGATGTCCCAGTTGTTCCAGATCGCCAGCAACTCGTGGGTAAGCTCCGGCAGGCCATCGACCGCGCTCGGCGGCGTGCGCCAGACATACGGCTTGCCGGTACCCGGGTGAATCGATGGCGGCAGCAGGTCTTGCACCAGCCCGCCGCGCAGCTCGAACACCGTAAAGCGCTTGTACTCTTCCGCCTCGGCCTGGGCCGCGGCTTCACCAGCGATATCGCCGGCGGCCTTGGCCGCTTTGACCTGGGCCATCAGCGCCTTGTAGATCGCCCCGTCAGGATCCTTCTCGTTCGGCCACGCCAGCGAATGCCGGCTCAGCTCAAGGCCGTCCGGCACCCGGAACATGATACGAAAACGCGCCGGGTTACCGACCACGGTCGGGAACACCAGCGCCATCGCATCAAGATCGATTCCCAGCAGGTCATAGAGAACGTGCCGCGTCCACTGCACATCATCGACATCGAGCGAACAGACCCGGCTGGGGCCCAGCACCACGCCCAGGTTGTGCCCGGGCTTCTTGTGCCAGAAGTCCGCCGCCTTCGTCGCATCAGTGAAGTAGCCCCCCGGCTGGTTCCAGCGCTTGCCCTTCGGCCCCTTCTCGCCCGGCTCGATAGGCACCAGGGCCAGACCGAAGGAATCAACGTATCGCCGCGCCCATTCTGCGATGGGCATTCCGTTGGCATCACTCATCTGCGCCGCTCCCGCAACCCCTGGCAGCTGACGCAGGTCTGGCAACCTTGAATCGTCTGCTGACGAAGTAACGGGATCGGCTCGTCGCAGTCGACGCACCACTCAGCGCTGGCGACGCCCGCCACGGGGCGCTGGCGACGCTCAAGTGCCACCTGCAACAAGTAATCGGCCTGTTCATTTGCGCGATCGATATCATCAGCCATGGTCGCGAGCCTCCATAGCTTCACGAGCACCGGCCATGATGCCCAGGACAGCGCGGATCACGTCCGCGCCGTGCTTTTCCAGCTCCGCTACTTCATGCGGCTCCCACACGTTATCCGCAGCACCTTCATGCATGCTCGAAACGAACAACCCGGTTTCATGCAACAGCTTGCTGACCGCCAGCAACGCCTGTTTCGTGGGCGCCGCGGGCTCAGGCTTGTACCAAACCATGCCGGCCGGGCGCAGCAATGCGTCCAGCAGCACCGGGCTGCGCGTCAACCGGATCACCTCTTCCAGTTCATCCGGATCCAGCCAGCGCTGCTCGAAGTCGTGCTTGAGTTTCTTCTGTAGGGTGTCGTAATCGATGACCATGTCCAGGGCCAGGGCGGTTACACCTCCCTTGTAGGAATGGCCAGCGCGGTAGAGCGCCTTACGAAGAGGAAGAACCGGCTCAGTGGCCGGTGATTTGGGGTTTCGACTCATAACCGTAAATACCTCTTTTACGGTGTAGCCAGACGATAAGGCACGCCCTATCATCCAGCTCACGACCGATGTGCATGTGCTGTGTATCGTCGTAGCCGGGCTGGGGGATTCTTTGGTGAGAGGCCCCAGCTCGGCACCCTTTATGCCGCAGCCCTTGAGCCGCGCAAGTACGCCCAGTCAATATCCGGGCGAAGCTCTTCACAGGTAACCGCGCCCTGTGTTTCCCGCTCTATGCTCACTGCCAGACCGCCATTCGCCCGCCGATTCCCATAGGCGACCTGCTTAAGCTGACCCGCCGTGGTCTGGCAACGACTTGCCAAGCTGTCTAACTGCGACTTTTCGAGACCTTTTATGTATGAATGCAAACTCATAAGCACCTCCGTTTCGCAAAAGACTAGCAGCCGCTAACGGCATTAACAATAGCTGCGCGCAATTTACAAAACGCTAAACAAAATTAAGATGCATGGATGAATATCAGCCAGCTACGAATCGACGCCCTGAGAAAGCTAATTGGTGATCTGAAGACCAAAGAGTTCGCAGATCGCTACAACCTCGATGCGTCCTACATTTCCCAGCTTTTGAATGGTCATCGCCCATTGGGTGATAAAGCAGCCAAAAATCTCGAAGAAAAGATTGGCCTGCCTGGTGGAACACTCTTGATGCCCGCGCACTCAGCCCAGGACGGCCTGGCGCTTGGCGTTGAGCCAGGTCCCAATTTAGCTACACCTTTCCGGCGGGCGCCCATTCAAGGACTAGCCCAAGTGAAACCGGACGGATTGTGGGATGAGCTGACACCAACAAGTGGCTGGGTCGATGTACCTACTTCGGACCCAACTGTTTATTCAGTGCGCATCAAGGGCGATGCGATGGCACCAGCCATCAGGAATGGCTGGATTGTGTGGTGTGAGCCACGCCACGCCCTGGTACCGGGCGAATATGTACTGGTATCAAGGACTAACGGCGAGTGCATGATTAAAGAGCTGCTGTATTCAAATGACGAAGAAGTCAGCCTGATGTCAGTCAACGATACCTATGGAAGGGTCACCATTCCACGAACGGAGATCGAGAAAATTCACTATGTCGGAGGCATCATGCCACCGAGCCAGATTCAAACCTGACCCAAGACCGCCAAAGAAACCGCTCTCTGAGCGGTTTTTTTTGCATTACGTAAAAATAAGATAGCCACAGCTATTGTTAATTCTGTTAGCCGTTGCTAACTTTATCTCGTACCCCTCTCACCAAGAGTACGAGACATGCAAACGACTACACAGCACAGCAACACCCGCTGCCCGGTGTATCTGCACCCGGCAGCCTGCACCAGCCCTGCCGCCGTGGAAGCCATCCAGCGCCAGACCGGGCTGCTGGTGATCACCAGCAGCCGCCGCTCCGCCATCACCGCCCCTAAGCCCGCCGGCGACTTCGGCCCGTTCGGGGGTGACGCAGCATGAAGCCGATACTGATTGGCCTCGCCGGCCCCGCCCGCTCGGGCAAATCCACTGCCGCCGATCACCTGGTGCGCAACCACCTGCTGGAACACTACGCGTTCGCCGACCCTCTGCGCTCCGGCCTGATGGAAATCTTCAACCTCGACCCGGACGACTTCGAGGGCGACAAAAAGGAACAGCCCATTGACTGGCTGGGTCGCTCGCCTCGCCAGCTGATGCAGTCCATGGGCACCGAGTGGGCGCGCCAAATGGTGCACCCGGATGTATGGGTGAAGATCGCCGAGCAAAACCTCAACTACCTGCAGAACTCGCTTTCAGGCGTGGTCGGCTTCGTCGTCAGTGACGTTCGCTTCGAGAATGAAGCCGAGTTCATCCGCCAGCGCGGCGGCACCATCGTCCACATTTCGCGGCCCGACGCCGCTGCAGTGAACCCGCATATCAGCGAGGCCGGTATTCGCGTCAAGCGGCCCGACCTGATCGTTCGCAACACCAGCGACCGAGAGCGTTTGCGCTACCGGATCGACGACTGCGTTGCAGTTATCCGGCGCCGCACCCTGGACCAGACCGCCGCGTGAGGTGACCACTATGAACCGCACCCTGGACGAAACAGCGGCAGTGCTGGGCATCAAGCCTCGCGCCTTCCGCGCCAAGCTGCGCGACCTGCGCATTCTGACCACGGACGGCGACCTGGCCAGCCATCACCGCGATGGCGGTCACCTCTTCTCCGACCCTCGCAGCGTGCAGATCGGCAAAACCGGCCGCTACAAGCATTACGCCGTGGTCATGGTCACCGAGGCCGGGGTGCCGTGGCTGGCCAAGAAGCTCGGCATCACCATCACGCACAAGGACGACGCAGCATGAAAACCAACTACTTCAACGCCTACACCCAGGCCCTGGGCGCCCTCAAGCTGATCCCGATTTACCTGAACTGCCCGGGCGTGATCAGCCGCGCCACGCTGGTCGGCGCCAGCACCGAAGCCGTCCAGCTGCTGGAGAGCATGCCAGCAATGACGGTTGAGCTGGCCGAAGTGTTCCGCAGTGTGAACAGCGTTATCCAGCCGGGGCAGACCGCTTACGTCACCCCCACCAACTCACCGGAAACGCCTTACGGCGCGGTGGTGGCGGACGCCAGCGGCCAGGTGTGCGCCGCAGCCATGGGCGCGAGCAAGGACGGGTTGGCCGAGCTGATCCGCCTCAAGCTGCAGCCCGCCCCGGTGGGGTACGGGGAGGCCAGCCCATGACCGACACCCTCGACCAGTTGCGCCGCCAGTTCGCGACCCCGTGCCCGACGCTGGCAACCGTGCGGCAGGAATACTTCCCGCACATCCGCACGGACAAGCACCTGCTGGAAGAGATCCGCAAAGGTCGCATCAAGCTGACTGTTAAGCGCATCCATCAGTCAGTACGGGCCCCGCGAGTGGTTTACCTGTACGACCTGGCCACCTACCTCGACGCACAAGCGCAGGCGGCCTGAAGCAACGGTGGTCCCTGCCGCCCAGGGACAAACAACAGTGAGACACAGCACATGAAACCCACCGACACCGCCGAGTTCATCGGCGAACTGAACGCCGGCGTCTTCGCCAACCAGATCGGCCACGCCCTGTCCGAAGTAGCGGCCGGGGTCGTCGACCACGGCAAGGCCGGGGTCGTTGTCCTGACCTTCAACCTCAAGCGTATCGCGGACAGCCATCAGGTCACCGTGAACCACAAGCTCGACTACAAGGTGCCAACCAAGCGCGGCAGCCGCAGCGAGAACACCGCGCTCGACACGCCAATGTATGTCGGCGAAGGCGGAAAGCTGACGCTGTTTCCAGAAGCGCCAGGGGCTGCCCAGCTCTTCAATCTGGACCAGGCACCGATCCACGCCAAGTCCTAAACCCACCGTTCCATCCCTCTCACCAAAGCAGGAATAGATCCAATGGAAGCCAAAGCAATTCAACTGATTCAAGACACCGCGGTACTCGCCTACGCCAAGCCCCTCGGAACGCACCAGCCGGCCTTGGTACTGCCCCACGATCAGAGGATTCACAGCATCGAGCACTTCGGCGCAACCCGTAGCCGCTTCCGCGGTGCCCTGAGCACCCACTCCCTGAACGACTTCGGCGACTACGTGACGCAACAGAGCGAGGCGAATGCCGCGGTCGGGTTCGTCAACGCCGAAGGCATGGCCTGCACCGTGTTCTTCAACCTGGGCAACACCACCGTACCCGGCCACGGCGACTTCACCGCAACGCTGAACCTGAGAAAGACAGCCGCATTCAAGGCCCTGGAGCGCGCCGCGGGGGCCACGTTCGAGCAGAAAGACCTCAGCGACTGGATTGAAGACTGGGCGCCAAACCTGATCGCCACGGACATCGAGGGCGCAGAGATTGACCTGCGCAAGGCGGCAAGCGCCATTCGTTCCATCAGCATCGAGCAAGCCCGCAACAGCGAACACACCGTTGGCGACCTCAGCGCCGCCAGATCGGCCATGGAGAAGATCGAAGCGAAGTCGGCCGAGGGCCTGCCGGCCGGGTTCACCTTCACGACCGAGCCTTACGAGGGCCTGCAACCCCGGACGATCACCCTTCGCGTCGCCGTCCTGACTGGCGGCGACAAACCCCGCCTGAAGCTGCGCTGGATCGGCGAAGAGCAACTGCGCGAAGACCTGGCCCAGGAGTTCAAGGACGTCGTGCAAGAAGAAGTAGGCACCGCCGCGACCCTGACCATCGGCAGCTTCGAGCTGCTGTAACACCCCCTGCAACACCCCGCCGCCGTCCTCTCACCAAGTATTCCGGCGGCGGGCTCTAACGAGGTACACAGCACATGCAAACTCAACACCTGATCATCATGGCCGCGGGCAGCGCTCTCGGCTTGGGCCTGATGGCGTACTTCATCCGCAAGCTACTTCTGCGTGCCTGGAACCGCGGCTACGCCGCTGGCCACAATCACCGCTTTCAGGACAAGCAAAACCGGATCGCGAACCTAAACGGCGATCTGGCCCGCCTCAACGGCATTGTTGAAGTGTACAAGGAAGAGCTGGCCACGCTCTGGCGTCAGGTCCAACGGGTGAAGGCTACTCCTTTCACGATGGACGACCACCAGACCCTGATGGACATCGCCCATCTGCTACGCGTCGCGCACGACACTTGGAAGGCGATTCCCAACACCGGCCCGATGCAGCTCAAGGCCGCAACCCTGACGAAACACGCCCAGGCCCTGGCCTATCGCGTCTTCGGCAACGTCACCTCGGCTACCGCGCTGAACGGCGAACCACTGGACACCCAACTTATCGAGTGGCTGAACACGGAACCCGAAGCAGTGACCATCTGCGTCACCGTTGTCGGCGAGGTTCACACAGAGCACGGTCATTTGCGCGAGGTACTGCGGGAAGCCTACGAACAGGCCAGACAGGCCCGAGCCACTGACCAAGGCGAACAGCCAGCGGAGAACGCAGCATGACCTGGATACTCACCGCCAGCGGCCGCCAGTTCGACTTGCTGAGCCCAACCGCCGCGATGGTCACCCCCTACGACATCGCCCACGCGTTGGCCCACCTGTGCCGCTTCAACGGCCACACCCGCCAGCATTACAGCGTCGCCCAGCACAGCCTGCTGGTGGCCGGCCTGTGCCCCGAGAAACACCAGCTGGCCGCCCTGCTGCACGACGCGACCGAAGCATACATCGGCGATATGACCCGGCCACTCAAGCAAGTAATGCCGCAGTACCGCCAGGTCGAGGAAACCATCTGGCAGGCAATCTGCGACCGCTTCAACCTCGAACCGACCCTGCCCAGCGTGGTGGTGCGCGCTGACCTGGTGCTACTGGCCACCGAGCGCCGCGACCTGATGCCCGACCATCCCGGCGAGTGGGATTGCCTGAAGGGCATCCCCGCCATGCCCGAGCGAATCACCCCGCTGACAGCCCAGGAAGCGAGCCTGCAGTTCTTCAGCCGCCTTATGGACCTGATGCAGGCCAACCACCGCCGGAGGGTCTGCGCATGAGCAGCAACGAACTCAGCGTGCCACGCGACCTGTTGAAGAAATGGCATCGGGACCTGGACGCCTGTCAAAAAGCCATCTGGCTGGCCGGAGGCTTCGACCCAGCGTACTGCACCGACGCCCAGGCTTGCCTTGGAGAAATGAATGACCTTCTCGCCGTCCCCGTGTCGGCATGGAACCCGCACCCTGCCGAATCGAACCTTGCGGCCCTGCTGATCCTGTTGGCGCAATCCGGTGTGAACGTTTCGGGAGGCATTGGCGGCGCGCCCTGGGCAGTCGAGCCCGTGCCGCCTGCTGGCGGGGAGCGGTGGAAGCAACTTGCATCAGATCAAGAGCTGCATACCTCCGAGTTGAGCAGGAAGCTGCAAGAAACTCGCAAACATGCCGCCGATGCGCAAGCCGCGCTGGACGCGCTGAAAGC
This sequence comes from Pseudomonas sp. GW531-T4, assembly GCF_017349615.1. Taxonomy (NCBI): domain Bacteria; kingdom Pseudomonadati; phylum Pseudomonadota; class Gammaproteobacteria; order Pseudomonadales; family Pseudomonadaceae; genus Pseudomonas; species Pseudomonas sp. GW531-T4. The sequence continues at coordinate 163,851 of NZ_JACMZT010000008.1, read as the reverse complement.
CGCCCAGGGCGAGCCGGTGGCTTTAACGGCGGTCGGCATATTGCGTGACGATGGTGATGGTGGTCTAGCGCCCGAATGGATTCTTGAGGGCGGCACCGCTGAACTTTGGGCGGGCGCTGTGTTGCTGATCGCCGATGGGGCCCAGGATCTATGTGCAGAGGACGGGCATTGCGACCTGTACCGAGAGCAGCCCGCGCCGGTAGCTGATGCCCAGCGTAAAGATGCCGAGCGGTACCAGTGGCTGCGCGAGCGCGACCTCGAAACCCTTCACCGCGGCGGCGTGTTCGCTGGCCAGACACCACAAAACATGGTCCTGAATGGCAAAGACCTGGATGACGCCATTGACGCCGCCAAGCTCGGCGAGGTGGTCAGCGTGCCCAAGGAGCTGATGCCATGAGCCAGACCACCTCCTACCTACTCGCCTCCCTACACCGCGCCCAGCACCAGGGCGACAAGACCCTCAACGTCTCTACCCTGGACCTGAAAGAAGTACTAGCCGAGCTGCAGAGCCTCAAGACCCGCGAGGAAATGAAGTGCTCCGGCGGCGCCCTCGTCGGCTGGGCCGACCCGGTGAAGGTCCGCGAAATGCGCGAGGGTAAGCGGTTCTATCTGACCGTCCGCCGGAAGAAGAGCGAACTCTTTTCCAAGCAGGTTTGCGCATCAGTTGCACAGCTGGCTGGCCCAACCTTGACAGATATCCCAGCCGACGCCGGAGGCTACCAATGACGTCCATGTCCCTCGCCCTGCCATTCGAAAAGGAACTGGTGGTGGACCTGTTCGCCGGCGGAGGCGGTGCAAGTACTGGCATCGCCAGGGCCTACCGCGAGCCTGACGTAGCGGTCAATCACAACCCCATCGCCCTGGCCGTCCACCGCGCAAACCACCCGGAGACCGCGCACTATGTGGCGGACGTGTTCGAGGTTGACCCAATCATGGCCACGGCCGGACAACCCGTTGGCATCCTCTGGGCGTCGCCAGACTGCCGCCACCACAGCAAGGCCAAGGGTAGCGCACCACGCGACCGCGGCGTCAGGGGCCTGGCTTGGGTCGTGGTTCGCTGGGCGCACGCCACCCGCCCGCGACTGCTGTTCCTTGAGAACGTCGAAGAGTTTTGCGACTGGGGCCCAGTGAACGAAAACGGCCAGCCGATCAAAGAAGAACGGGGCCGAACCTTCAAGGCTTTCATCGCTGCGCTCAGCACCGGGCTACCCGCCAACCACCCCGATATGCCCGAAGTCGTTCAATCTATCGGCGAGTTTGTACCGGTCGAGAGCCTGGTGCGCGGGCTCGGCTACAACGTCGAATGGCGCGAGCGCATTGCAGCGAATGCCGGAGCCCCCACAATTCGCAAGCGCCTTTACCTGGTAGCTCGAAGCGACGGAAAGCCAATCGCCTGGCCAGAACCGCGGCGCCACAAACAGCCCACCCGCAAGCAACAACCCTGGCGAACCGCCGCCGAGTGCATCGACTGGAGCCATAGCAGCCGCTCGATCTTTCGGGAGAAACCAATGGCGTTGAATACCCGTCGGCGGGTAGCCAAAGGGCTATGGCGGCACGTCCTGACCAGCCCGAAGCCGTTCATTGTCCCGATGCGCGGCACATCGGATTCACACACCAGCACTCACGGAGTCGATGAATCGCTATCGACCATCAGCGCCGGCGGCACCCACCACGCTCTGGTGCAACCGGTCAGCGCGCCATTCCTGACGGAGTGCGCGAACGGCTCAGCTCAACGCAACTTCGACGTGCAAGAACCCTTGCGCACGCAGGTGGCCCAGGTCAAAGGTGGCCACTTCGCCTTGGTAGCTGCTCACCTGACCCACCTCACGCACCATGGCGCCCGCAGCGGTTACGCCCCTGATGAACCGATGCGAACCGTCACTTGCGCCAATCGAGGCGAGCAAGCCGTGGTGGCCGCCTTCTTCGAACAAGCCAATGGTGGGTTCTACAAGGGAGACGGCCGCCCAGCTGATGCGCCGCTTTCGACCATATGCCAGTCCGGGTCGAATCAGCGCTTGGTCAATGCTTACTTGGTGAAATACTACGGCATGCACAAGGACGGGGTTTCGCTTGCCGAACCCATGCACACGCTTCCAACCAAGGACCGTATTGCACTGGTCCAGACGATCCAGGTTCAAGACACCCTGACGCCCGAGCAAATGGCCGGTGCCACGCGCTGCGCCGCGTTCATGCATGAGCATCTGCCCGAACACTTCAAAGACCCGGCCGACATCATCTTGGTCGGCGGCTACGTTCTGGTTGATATCACCCTGCGCATGCTCCAGCCACCAGAGCTGAAGCTCGCCCAGGGCTTCGACAAGGACTACATCATTAACCGCGGCCTCTTCGTTGACCCGGAAACCGGCGCGGAAGAATGGCGCCCCGTCAATAAAACCGACCAGGTGAAGCTGATCGGGAACAGCGTCTGCCCGGACGAAGCCGAGCTACTTGTCGCAGCGAACGCCGCGGATCTGATCCACATGTACAGGAGGCTGGCAGCATGATCGCTCTCACCTGGTTTACCTATGTGTTCATCTATCAGGGGCCAAAGCCATGAGCATTCCACGCTGGGTAATGATCAAACGCGCCTCCGAACTCACCGGCTACAGCAAGGACGCCATTGAACACAAGATCAAGGACGGAGTCTGGGCCCAGGGACGGATCTGGCGCAAAGCACCCGACGGACGCATCGCAATCAACATGACGGAGTACGACAAGTGGGTCGAGAGCGCACCGCAGGAAGCGGCCTAGAGGCCGAGCTGGCTAAGCACAAGGGCATAGAGATACACGGCGGCAACCTGCGCGTCGTGTTCATGTGGCGCCGCAACCGGTACCGCGAATCTCTGGGGCTCCCCGTCACCAAAGCCAACATCAAACATGCCGCCCTTCTCAGGGCGGCAATTCTTCATGAGATCAAAACCGGCAAGTTCGACTACGGCCGCCACTTCCCCGACTCGAAGAATGCGGCCAACAACAGCAGCGCCAGGGACGAACGGCTGGGCCCACTCCTGGAACGCTACAAGCCACTGAAAGCCGTCGACATCACACCCATGACGGAAGACAAGTACGGCTATGCCCTGGACATCTGCGTCAACTTGCTTGGCGTTGATCGCCTGGCCAGCATTCTGCTGCCCGAAGACATCCAGCGATTGCGGACCCAACTGATCGAGAGTCGCGCCCCATCCACCGCGAACCACTACCTGGCCACGCTGTCGGGGTTTCTGAGCTGGGGCGAAAGCAACGGATACTGTCGCAAAGGACTGTCGGACGCCTGCATTCGATTTGCTCAGCGCGTACAAGATCCGGATCCACTGACCCAGGCTGAGTTCAACCTGCTGATCAGCAAAGGCTGTCTGCACCGGCAGGACTCCGCCGCCATCACCCTCGCCGTCTACACAGGACTACGACCTGGCGAGCTGTGCGCGTTGGCTGTTGAAGACATCGACCTCACCGCCGGCCACATCAACATCACACGAGCCATCACGGCCGCCGGCACATTCAAGCTGCCTAAAACCGGCAAGACGAGAACCGTCCTACTCATGCCACCCGCGCTCGAGGCCTGCAAGGTGTTGCTCGAACTGGTGGCCGAACACGAACCTAGGCAGATCGAGGTCTACCACAACCGCCATGAGAGCCGCACCGAGGCCGTCACCCCTCTACTGTCACCACGAACCCAGGCCCGCAAGAAGCGGATCAACCATTGGTTCGTGCCTACCGCCTGGAATACCAAATGGGCCGCCATTCAAAAGCGGTCCGGGATCCAGCCACGCCGGCCATACCAGACCCGGCACACCTACGCCTGCTGGTGCCTGACTGCCCGTGGTAACCTTGCGTTCATTGCAAAGCAGATGGGCCACAAAGACTTCACCATGCTTGTAGAGGTCTACGCCAAGTGGATGGATGACGAGTCACCGACCGAGCTACAGCACATCTGGTCGGGCATTCAAAGGCTGAACAAATAGCCCCATTTTTGCCCCACACTTTTTTATAATTTTATCTAAGTCACTGATGAATAAAGCAATTTCTGATTTATCCAGCCACACGCCGATGATGCAGCAGTACTGGCGCCTCAAGAACCAGCACCCCGACCAGCTGATGTTCTATCGCATGGGCGACTTCTACGAAATCTTCTATGAAGACGCAAAGAAGGCCGCCAAGTTGCTGGACATCACCCTGACCGCGCGTGGGCAGTCGGCTGGCCAGGCGATTCCGATGTGCGGGATTCCTTATCACGCCGCCGAAGGTTACCTGGCCAAGCTGGTGAAGCTCGGTGAGTCGGTAGTGATCTGTGAACAGGTCGGCGACCCGGCCACCAGCAAGGGCCCGGTGGAGCGCCAGGTGGTGCGGATCATCACCCCGGGGACCGTCAGCGACGAGGCTCTGCTCGACGAGCGCCGGGACAACCTGATCGCGGCGGTGCTGGGCGACGAGCGCCTGTTCGGCCTCGCGGTGCTGGACATTACCAGCGGCAATTTCACGGTTCTGGAAATCAAGGGCTGGGAGAACCTGCTGGCCGAGCTGGAACGCATCAACCCGGTGGAACTGTTGATCCCGGACGACTGGCCGCAAGGCCTGCCGGCGGAAAAACGCCGTGGCGTGCGCCGTCGCGCGCCCTGGGACTTCGAACGCGACTCGGCCCACAAGAGCCTGTGCCAGCAGTTCTCCACCCAGGACCTCAAGGGCTTCGGCTGCGAGAACCTGACCCTGGCCATCGGCGCCGCGGGCTGCCTGCTGAGCTATGCCAAGGAAACTCAGCGCACCGCCCTGCCCCACCTGCGCAGCCTGCGTCACGAACGCCTGGACGACACCGTGGTGCTCGACGGCGCCAGCCGACGCAACCTGGAGCTGGACACCAACCTCGCCGGCGGTCGCGACAACACCCTGCAATCGGTGGTCGACCGTTGCCAGACCGCCATGGGCAGCCGCTTACTGACCCGCTGGCTGAACCGCCCGCTGCGGGACTTGAAAGTCCTGCAGGCGCGGCAGACCTCGATCGGCTGCCTGCTGGACGGTTACCGCTTCGAAAGGCTGCAACCGCAGCTCAAGGAGATCGGCGACATCGAGCGGATCCTCGCCCGTATTGGCCTGCGCAACGCCCGTCCCCGCGATCTGGCGCGCTTGCGCGATGCCCTGGCGGCGCTGCCGGAACTGCAAGTGGCGATGACCGAGCTGGAAGCCGAGCACCTGAGCCAACTGGCCGTGACCACCAGCACCTACCCGGAACTGGCAGCGCTGCTGGAAAAAGCCATCATCGACAACCCGCCAGCGGTGATCCGCGATGGCGGCGTGTTGAAGACCGGTTACGACGCCGAGCTGGACGAGTTGCAATCGCTGAGCGAAAACGCCGGCCAGTTCCTCATCGACCTGGAAGCCCGGGAAAAGGCCCGTACCGGCCTGGCCAACCTGAAAGTCGGTTACAACCGGATTCACGGCTACTTCATCGAACTGCCGAGCAAACAGGCGGAACAGGCCCCGGCGGACTACATCCGGCGCCAGACCCTCAAAGGCGCAGAACGCTTCATCACCCCTGAGCTCAAGGCTTTCGAAGATAAGGCGCTGTCCGCCAAGAGCCGCGCGCTGGCCCGCGAGAAGATGCTCTACGAAGCCCTGCTGGAAACCCTGATCGGCCACCTGCCGCCGCTGCAGGACACCGCCGCGGCGCTGGCCGAGCTGGACGTGCTGAGCAACCTGGCCGAGCGAGCGCTGAACCTCGATCTCAATTGCCCGCGCTTCGTCAGCGAGCCGTGCATGCGCATCACTCAGGGTCGCCACCCGGTGGTCGAGCAGGTCCTGACCACGCCGTTCGTGGCCAACGACCTGAGCCTCGACGATCAAACCCGGATGCTGGTGATCACCGGCCCGAACATGGGTGGTAAATCCACTTATATGCGGCAAACCGCGCTGATCGTGCTGCTGGCCCATATCGGCAGCTTCGTGCCGGCGGCCAGCTGCGAGCTGTCGCTGGTGGACCGCATCTTTACCCGGATCGGCTCCAGCGATGACCTGGCCGGTGGTCGCTCCACCTTCATGGTGGAAATGAGCGAAACCGCCAACATCCTGCATAACGCCACCGAGCGCAGCCTGGTGTTGATGGACGAAGTGGGTCGCGGCACCAGTACCTTCGATGGTCTGTCCCTGGCCTGGGCTGCGGCAGAACGTCTCGCCCATCTGCGGGCGTACACCCTGTTCGCCACCCACTACTTCGAGCTCACCGTCCTGCCGGAAAGCGAACCTCTGGTCGCCAACGTGCACCTCAATGCCACCGAGCACAACGAGCGCATTGTGTTCCTGCACCATGTGCTGCCAGGTCCTGCCAGCCAGAGCTATGGCCTGGCCGTGGCCCAGTTGGCGGGGGTTCCGAGCGATGTAATCGTCCGCGCCCGCGAGCACCTGAGTCGCCTGGAGACCACCAGCCTGCCCCATGAAGCGCCGTCTCCGGTACCGGGCAAGGCTTCGGTCCCGCAGCAAAGCGACATGTTCGCCAGCCTGCCGCACCCGGTCCTCGATGACCTGGCCAAGCTCGATCTGGACGACATGACCCCGCGCAAGGCACTGGAAATGCTCTATACATTGAAGACACGCATCTAACGCTGATGCTTTCAAGCTGTTAGAATCTCGCGCGGTTTGGGATGCTGCGGACTATTAGCCTGGTCCGCAGACTATCGCTCCCGAACCTGGCGACCCCGTCCTGAAGGGGCTCCGCTGCCGCCGCCTGAGGAGAGAATTAGAAATGACCTTCGTCGTCACCGACAACTGCATCAAGTGCAAGTACACCGACTGCGTAGAAGTCTGTCCGGTGGACTGCTTTTACGAAGGCCCGAACTTCCTGGTGATTCACCCGGATGAGTGCATTGACTGCGCGCTGTGCGAGCCTGAATGCCCCGCTGTAGCGATCTTCTCCGAGGACGAAGTTCCGGAAGAGATGCAGGAGTTCATTCAGTTGAACGTTGAGCTGGCCGAAATCTGGCCCAACATCACTGAAAAGAAAGATTCCCTGCCCGATGCCGAAGAGTGGGATGGCGTCAAAGGCAAGATCAAAGATCTCGAACGCTGATTACCTCGCGTTCCCCAAAAAGGCCCCTTGCGGGCCTTTTTGCTGTTCCGGATTCACTTTTACGCAGGCAAAAAAAAGGGGCGGTATGACCCGCCCACCTTTTTTCCCTAGTCCCTGTGTTCCTTTTCATCGTCCTGATGAATCGCATCCTGCGATGTCCTGACCATCATCCTTGATGGCTGTGTCTATCCGTCGACACAGGGCTGATATTAGAGAGTTTCCATGACAGAGCAATGGCACTGACAGCTATAAAAAGTGTCGAACACCGTTCTAGACCTTATAATAAGTTCTTATTAATCAATAAGATAACCAAAAACCTCAGATCAAATAGACAACTTTCATACCGCATAAAAACCGAACACTTACGAAAGAGTAAGCCTTTACTTACATGCTCTTTCAGCTATTGAACGCGCGCCTGCCTATTTCATCTGACTCCTATCGATCACCCAATAAAAAGCCCCGAACATGTCGGGGCTTTTCACGGCAGGATTGCTCGTACCGTTACTGGAACAGCGACTCGCTGGAGAGGCCGTTCTTCTCGAGGATCTCACGCAGACGCTTGAGACCTTCGACCTGGATCTGGCGTACCCGCTCTCGGGTAAGCCCGATCTCCAGGCCCACATCTTCCAGGGTGCTGCTCTCGTGGCCGCGCAAGCCGAAGCGGCGAACGACCACTTCACGTTGCTTGTCGGTCAATTCGGAAAGCCACTGATCGATGCTTTGCGACAGGTCGTCATCCTGCAGCAGCTCGCACGGATCGGTAGGACGATCGTCGGTGAGGGTGTCCAGCAGGGTTTTATCCGAATCCGGACCCAGCGAGACGTCGACTGAAGAAACCCGCTCGTTCAAGCCCAGCATGCGCTTGACCTCACCTACCGGTTTCTCCAGCAGGTTGGCGATTTCTTCAGGGGAGGGTTCATGGTCGAGTTTCTGTGTCAGCTCCCGTGCTGCCCGCAGGTAGACGTTGAGCTCTTTGACCACATGAATCGGCAGCCGGATAGTCCGGGTCTGGTTCATGATTGCCCGTTCGATGGTTTGACGGATCCACCAGGTGGCATAGGTCGAGAAGCGAAAACCGCGCTCCGGATCGAACTTCTCCACCGCCCGGATCAAACCGAGGTTGCCCTCTTCGATCAGGTCCAGCAGCGAAAGCCCACGATTGACATAACGCCGGGCGATTTTCACCACCAGACGCAGGTTGCTTTCAATCATGCGCTTACGCCCGGCCGGATCGCCACTTTGCGACAGACGCGCAAAATGAACTTCTTCTTCCGGAGAGAGCAATGGGGAAAAGCCGATTTCATTGAGATACAGCTGCGTCGCGTCGAGCGCTCGCGTGTAATCAATGTACTTGTGTTGTTTCAATGAAGCGGAGTGTTTGGATTTGGCACGAACTGAAGGTACAGCAGATCCCTCATTCGACATCGAATCAGTGGCGATATCCGTCTCCATAAGGAGAACTTCATCGTCGATGTCAAACTCCGGCACTTCTTTACTGAGAGCCATTGTTATAGTCCTTTGGTGAGTTCGACCTCAGGCTCAAGCGACGCCTTTATCCTTGGCAACGCTGGAACCTGTTCCCTCTACGTGACGGAACAGGCTTGGTAACGGATCAACGACGTGGCAGGAATTGCAGCGGATCTACAGGTTTACCTTGTCGGCGAATCTCAAAGTGCAGTTTCACCCGGTCTGTACCAGTTGATCCCATTTCGGCAATTGTCTGTCCGACTTTGACCTGCTGCCCCTCCCGAACCAACAGCCTACGGCTGTGGCCGTAAGCACTGACGTAGGTATCGCTGTGTTTGATGATGACCAGTTCGCCGTAGCCCCTTAAGCCACTCCCGGCGTAAACCACCGTCCCATCAGACGCAGCTAAAACAGGCTGTCCCAAATCCCCGGCGATATCAATGCCTTTATTCAAACTACCGTTTGAAGAGAATTTTCCAATCAGAATACCGTTCGCAGGCCAGCCCCAGCCCTTTGGCGCGGGGCCTGCAGGCGGTAATGGAGCCGGCGCGGGCTGGCTCGCAATCGTTGGCGCGGCACCTGCCGGACGACGAATTACCGTGGTTTTACTTGAAGAAGATGCACTGGAAGCCGACTTTGTAACCACCGCTGTCGGTGCCGAACCCGAGCGGCCGTCGAAGCGGATGGTCTGCCCCGGGTGAATGGTGTACGGCTCGGCAATATTGTTGCGCGCGGCCAGGGCCTTGTAGTCCCAGCCATAACGGAAGGCGATCGAGAACAGGGTGTCGCCGCGACGAACCGTGTATTGCCCCGTGGTCACCGTCGGGCGCTGCGGTACCGCACTGGTGCGATCGACGACCCGGGCGCTGCTCGACTTATTGCTCGAACACCCGACCAACAGAGAACTCAAGACAAGGCCAATCACCAGTCGCTGAAAGCTTGTTGTACCCATACGCTGCGCAATGACTGTGAGACTCACCCGCCGCTCCCTTTGTGGTGGTTGAAGATAAATGGTGCCTGGCTCAGGCATGAAATGTCGCAAGTATAACCGGCCACCCGCGCTTTACTCCCGGTAAAGCGAAATCGGCAGGTACCGGCATATCGATCATGGTTCAAGGTTGCTTAACCGATTGATCAAGCTGTAAGACCAAGCCGATCAAACAGAATTCACCCGCTCCAAACAAATGCTCAGGCCAACGGCCCGTTGAGCAAGGGAACGAAGCGAACCGCGCCGAGAACCTGCCGCGAAAACCCCTGCTCTTCACGAATGACCAGCATCAGTTGCTGCACTTCGCCGGCCCCGACCGGAATCACCATCCGGCCACCCGGCGCCAACTGGTCCAGCAGGGCCTGAGGGATGTCGGTGGCGACCGCCGTCACGATGATCCCGTTGTACGGCGCCAGCGCCGGCCAGCCTTCCCAGCCGTCGCCCCAGCGGAATACCACGTTGCGCAGGTTCAGCTCGACCAGACGTTCCTTGGCCCGATCCTGCAACACCTTGATGCGCTCGACCGAGAACACCCGCTCCACCAGTTGCGACAACACCGCTGTCTGGTAGCCCGAGCCAGTGCCGATCTCCAGCACCTTGTCCAATGGGCCGGCCGCCAGCAGCAACTCGCTCATGCGCGCCACCATATAAGGCTGCGAGATCGTCTGGTTGTGCCCGATCGGCAAGGCCGTGTCTTCATAGGCGCGATGCGCCAGGGCCTCGTCGACGAACAGATGCCGCGGCGTACGCCGAATGACTTCCAGCACCTGGGCGTTGGACAGGCCTTCATCGTAAAGACGCTGGATCAGGCGTTCGCGGGTACGCTGGGAAGTCATCCCGATACCGCGACGCAACAAATCGTCCTGTTCGCGAGCCATCAGCGCAGCCCCTCCAGCCAGCCATCAAGACTTCTGAAAGCATCGTTGAAGGTGCGATCGAGCTGCAACGGCGTGACCGAGACATAACCCTGCATGATCGCGTGGAAGTCCGTACCCGGGCCACCGTCCTCGGCGTCCCCCGCCGCGGCGATCCAGTAACCGGCCTTGCCGCGCGGGTCGACCGTCTTCATCGGCGCCGCCGCACGGGCGCGATGGCCCAGACGAGTCAGCTGAATGCCGCGAATATGATCGAGGGGTAGATTGGGAATGTTCACGTTCAGCACGGTACGTGGTGGAAGGTCCAGCTGCCCATGGGCCTCGACCAGTTTGCGGGCGAAATAGGCCGCCGTCGGCAGATTATCCACCTGACGCGAGACAAACGAAAAGGCAAATGCCGGAAGCCCCAGAAAACGCCCTTCCAGGGCCGCGGCGACAGTACCGGAATACAGCACGTCGTCACCCAGGTTCGCCCCGAGGTTGATTCCGGATACGACCATGTCCGGATCGCGCTCCAGCAGCCCGTTGAGGCCCAGGTGCACGCAGTCGGTGGGGGTGCCATTGATACTGATGAAACCGTTACTCAAGGTGTGCGGGTGCAACGGCCGGTCGAGCGTCAGCGAGCTGCTGGCGCCACTTTTGTCCTGGTCCGGGGCGATCACCACACACTCGGCGTAATCCGCCAGCGCAGCATGAAGCGCGGCGAGACCGGGTGCTGTTACACCATCGTCGTTAGAAATCAGAATACGCATGGGCTGTCCGTCTGCCCCACCGGCACCAGATCGACGAGTTCACGCACCAATACGGTGGCGAAGCATCCGGCCGGCAGGACGAATTCCAGTTGCAGAATGTCAGGCTCGGGATAATGCCACGTCAACCCGCCAATGGGCAGCCGCAGGATGCGACGTTCGTGGCTCATTCCGGCTTTAATCAACCAATCGCGCAGATCCGCTTCGTCGCCAGCCACCTGCTGTTCCAGCAGTTGGGTCGCTCCCGCGGCAGGCGATTCGCCTTCGCCCCACTGCGGGCCGGTCGGGTGCAAGTCGAGGATGGCCAGGCGCGGATCGCTGCATTCGGCTTCGCCGGCCGGGAAAAAACTGCGGCTGTCGGTGAAGGCCAGCAGGTCGCCGACCTGGGCCCGCTGCCAGCTGCCATCGGCCACACGCGCCGCCAGCACCCGGTTGAACAGATAGCTGCGCGCGGTGGAAAGCAGCCGCGAACGCACGTTGCGCTGTTCCGGCAAGGCCTTGCGGGCGGCCCAATCGCGGGCATCGACCAGGTTGCCGCCGTTATGGCCAAAACGCTGGGCGCCGAAATAATTGGGGATGCCGTGCTTGGTGATCGATTGCAGGCGCTCTTCGATCCCCGCCTTGTCTGCCTTCAATTCGGTCAGGCGCAGGGTAAAGCCGTTGGCCGCATGGGCGCCGCGTTGCAGCTTGCGCTTGTGGCGGGTCAGCTTGAGGATCTTCAGCGTGTCGTTTTCAGCCGCCGACAGATCGGGGTCGGCCTTGCCAGGCAGTTGGATGCTGAACCACTGCCGGGTCAGCGCCTGGCGATCCTTCAAGCCGGCATAGCTGACGGTGCGCAACGGCACGCCCGCGGCCTTGGCAATCCGCCGCGCCGCTTCTTCGGTGTTCAGGCCGCGCTTTTCCACCCACAACCACAGGTGTTCGCCCTCGCCGGTCAGAGGGATGTCCAGGACTTCGTCGACCTGGAAGTCTTCGGCGGTGGCCTTCAGTACCGCGCTGCCCAGGGCTTCGCCATAGGCCCGCGGGCCCAACAGTTGCAGTTCGTTCATGCGCGCAGCAACAAGGCAACGGAATGGACGGCGATGCCTTCTTCGCGCCCGACGAAGCCGAGCTTTTCGGTAGTGGTGGCCTTGACGTTCACTTGATCCAGCTCGACTTGCAGATCCGCGGCGATCAGCGCGCGCATCGTTTCAATATGGGGGGCCATCTTCGGCGCCTGGGCCACGATGGTGTTATCGACGTTGCCGACCTTCCAGCCCTTGGCATGGATCAGTGCGACGACATGACGCAACAGCGCACGGCTGTCGGCGCCCTTGAACTGCGGATCGGTGTCCGGAAAATGTTTGCCGATGTCGCCCAGCGCGGCAGCCCCCAGCAAGGCATCGCTCAGAGCGTGCAGCAGCACATCGCCGTCGGAGTGGGCGAGCAGCCCGAAGCTGTGTGCAATCCGCACGCCGCCCAGAGTGATGAAATCGCCTTCAGCGAAACGGTGCACATCGTAGCCGTGGCCAATACGCATAAAAAAACGCCCTGATTGAGTCAGGGCGTGATTCTACCTGCTTTGGCGGACATTAGCCGCTCAGAGCGCGCGCATGATGCTGCAGGTGGTCGCCAATGAAGCTGGCGATAAAGAAATAGCTGTGGTCGTAGCCGGGTTGCAGGCGCAACGTTAGCGGATGACCCGCGGCTTTCGCCGCCTGCTGCAGCACTTCGGGCTTGAGCTGATTGGCCAGGAAATCGTCACGATCGCCCTGGTCCACCAGCAACGGCAGCTTTTCGCTGGCCTCCTGGATCAGCACGCTGGCATCCCATTCGCGCCAGCGGGAGCGCTCTTCGCCCAGGTAGCGGGAAAAGGCTTTCTGCCCCCACGGGCAATCCATCGGGTTGCTGATCGGCGCGAAGGCCGACACCGACTGGTAACGTCCCGGATTGCGCAACGCGCAGACCAGAGCACCGTGGCCGCCCATGGAGTGCCCGCTGATGCCACGCTTGTCCGAGGCAGGGAAATGCGCCTCGACCAATGCCGGCAGCTCCTGCACCACATAGTCATGCATGCGGTAATGCTCGGCCCAGGGCTGCTGGGTGGCATTCAGGTAGAACCCGGCCCCCAGGCCGAAGTCCCAGGCGCCATCCGGATCGCCCGGCACGCCAGGGCCACGCGGGCTGGTATCCGGCGCGACGATGATCAACCCCAGTTCGGCGGCCAGCCGCTGGGCGCCGGCCTTTTGCATGAAGTTCTCGTCGGTGCAGGTCAGGCCGGACAACCAGTACAGCACCGGCAGCTTGCCACCCTGCTCCGCCTGTGGCGGCAGGTACACGGCAAACACCATGTCGCAGCCCAGCACCTCGGAATGATGCTTGTAGCGTTTGTGCCAGCCGCCGAAGCTTTTCTGGCAGGACAGGTTTTCCAGACTCATGGGCATTTCAGCCGCAGGCTTCAAGCTTCAGGCTGCAAGTTGGCGGTGATCGCTCTCGCAGCTTCTGCTTGCCGCTTGCCACTGCTCCTTAGAAATGAATGACGGTACGGATGCTCTTGCCTTCGTGCATCAGGTCGAAGGCCTTGTTGATGTCCTCCAGTCCCATGGTGTGGGTGATGAAGGTGTCCAGGGGGATTTCGCCGCTCTGGGCCATTTCCACATAGCTTGGCAACTCGGAACGGCCACGCACGCCGCCGAACGCCGAACCGCGCCAGACACGGCCGGTCACCAGCTGGAACGGACGGGTGGAGATTTCCTGGCCGGCACCGGCCACGCCGATGATCACCGACTCGCCCCAGCCCTTGTGGCAGCACTCCAGCGCGGCACGCATCAACTGCACGTTGCCGATGCACTCGAAGGAGAAGTCCACGCCGCCGTCGGTCATGTCGACGATGACCTCCTGGATCGGCCGGTCGAAGTCTTTCGGGTTCACGCAATCAGTGGCGCCCAGCTGTTTGGCGATTTCGAACTTGGCCGGGTTGATGTCGATGGCGATGATCCGGCCAGCCTTGGCTTTCACCGCGCCAATCACCGCCGACAGGCCGATACCGCCCAGGCCGAAGATCGCCACGGTGTCGCCGGCCTTGACCTTAGCGGTATTGATCACCGCACCGATCCCGGTGGTGACGCCGCAACCCAGCAGGCAGACTTTTTCCAGAGGCGCTTCTTTAGGGATCTTGGCTACCGAGATTTCCGGCAACACGGTGTACTCGGAAAAGGTCGAGGTGCCCATGTAGTGGAAAATCGGCTGGCCTTTATAGGAGAAACGAGTGGTGCCGTCCGGCATCAGGCCCTTGCCCTGGGTGGCGCGGATCGCCTGGCACAGGTTGGTCTTGCCCGACAGGCAGAATTTGCACTTGCCGCATTCCGGGGTGTACAGCGGGATCACATGATCGCCCACAGCCACCGAGGTCACGCCCTCGCCGATGGCCTCGACCACGGCACCACCTTCGTGACCGAGGATCGACGGGAAGATGCCTTCCGGGTCGGCCCCGGACAGGGTGTAGGCGTCGGTATGGCAAACGCCGGAAGCGACGACCCGCAACAACACCTCGCCGGCCTTGGGCATGGCGACATCGACTTCAACGATCTCAAGGGGTTTCTTGGCCTCGAAGGCAACGGCAGCGCGCGACTTGATCATCCTGGGTCTCCAGCGAATAAAAACGAGACAGGGAGTGTAAAACAGCGCCTGGCGATGAATAATCCGGACAAAAGCAAAACATTATTGCTGTATAGGGATAATCGTCATGAATGAGAACCGCTGGGAAGGCATCGATGAGTTCGTCGCCGTAGCTGAATGCAGCCAGTTCACTGCCGCCGCGGAACGCCTCGGGGTGTCGTCTTCCCATATCAGCCGGCAGATCGTCCGCCTGGAAGAACGGCTGCAGACCCGCCTGCTGTATCGCAGTACCCGCCGGGTGACCCTGACCGAAGCCGGGCAGACTTTCTTGCAACATTGCCAGCGCCTGCAGGATGGACGCGAAGAGGCGTTGCGCGCCGTCGGCGACCTGACCAGCGAACCCAAGGGCATGCTGCGCATGACCTGCGCAGTGGCCTATGGCGAGCGGTTTATCGTGCCGCTGGTCACCAGTTTCATGGGGCTTTATCCGCAACTGCGGGTGGATATCGAACTGAGCAACCGCCCTTTGGACCTGGTGCATGAAGGCCTGGACCTGGCGATCCGTCTTGGTCGCCTGCAGGATTCACGACTGGTGGCGACCCGCCTGGCGCCGCGTCGCATGTACCTTTGCGCCTCGCCGTCCTACCTGGAGCGTTATGGCCGTCCCCACAGCTTGTCGGAGTTGAGTCGGCACAACTGCCTGATCGGCAGCTCGGATATCTGGCAGCTGGAGCAGGACGGCCGCGAGTTCTCCCAGCGGGTGCAAGGCAACTGGCGCTGTAACAGCGGGCAGGCTGTGCTGGATGCGGCGCTGCAGGGGGTTGGCCTCTGCCAGCTACCGGACTATTACGTGCTGGAGCATCTGCATCAAGGCACCCTGATTTCCCTGCTCGAGGCGCATCAGCCACCGAATACCGCGGTGTGGGCGCTGTATCCGCAACAACGGCATCTGTCGCCCAAGGTGCGCAAGCTGGTGGACTATCTCAAGGAGGGGTTGGCCAAGCGGCCGGAGTACAAGGATTGATCCGTAGACGCTGCGGCAGGCTGCGATCGGCCCGGAACGAGGTGCGCTTTTCGCAGGTCATCACCACGCATAGTCAAACCGATCGACCGTGTTGCCCGGTAAACGGCTACTGCGTAGCCGATCGCAGCCTGCGGCAGCGGCTACAGGGACCAGCGAAACCTAAGATCAGCGGCGATTGGTCCAACGCTGGCGTAGCCACTCCAGATCTTCCGGACGGGTCACCTTGAGGTTGTCCGAACGCCCTTCGATCAGGCGCGGTGCCTGGCCGGCCCACTCCATTGCCGACGCCTCATCGGTAATCGCCACATCCGCCACCAGGCTGTCGGCCAAGGCGCGATGCAAGGCGCCAAGACGGAACATCTGCGGCGTATAGGCTTGCCAGATCAGGCTGCGATCCACGGTTTCCAGCACTCGGCCGTGCTTGTCGATCCGTTTCAGGGTGTCACGGGCCGGCACCGCGAGCAGGCCGCCCACGGGGTCATCCGCCAGCTCGCCCAGCAACTTGTCCAGGTCATCCCGGGACAGGTTCGGCCGTGCGGCATCGTGGACCAGCACCCAGTCATCATCCGCAGCGCCCTGGGCGTGCAGATGGAGCAAGGCATTGAGGACCGATCCGGAACGCTCCGCGCCACCTTCGACCCGCTGGATCCGCGGGTCGTGGGCACAGGCCAGGGTCGGCCAGTAAGGATCGTCAAGCGCCAGGCTGACCACCAGCCCCTTCATGGAAGGATGGTCGAGGAAACAGCTGAGGCTGTGTTCGAGAATAGTGCGCCCGCCCAGTTGCAAGTATTGCTTGGGACGGTCCGCGGCCATGCGGGCACCGACGCCCGCGGCAGGAATCACGGCCCAGAAGGCCGGTAGAGACTGAATCATTGGGCCAACTGGTAGAGGGTTTCGCCCTCCTTGACCATGCCCAGTTCATGACGAGCCCGCTCTTCCACGGTCTCCATGCCTTTCTTCAATTCCATGACTTCCGCGTCGAGTACACGATTGCGCTCCAGCAGGCGCTCGTTTTCAGCGCGCTGATCGGCAATTTGCTGAGTCAGGTCGGTTACCTGCGCCAAGCTGCCATTCCCCACCCAGAGGCGGTACTGCAGGCCAGCCAGCAGCAAGAGCAAGACGAGGAACAACCAATTGGGACTGCGCATCGAATATCGGGTATCCAGTGAAAAAAGACAGCCATGCCAACAACTTCGAACCTACTGACAGCACGAAGCCTGGAAGAACCAGGCTTGTGCTCTTAAGGCATCAGATTAGTGGCAAAAACCTCGCTGATGCGATTTTTCTGACCCAATCCGGTGTCTTTGTACCATCTACCGCTTAACCGCGAAACTCGCTGCGGCCGTTGTACTTGGCCTTGCCATTCAATTGCTCTTCGATACGCAGCAATTGGTTGTACTTGGACACGCGGTCGGAACGGCACAGCGAACCGGTCTTGATCTGGCCAGCCGAGGTGCCCACGGCCAGGTCGGCAATGGTCGAATCTTCGGTTTCGCCGGAACGGTGCGAAATCACTGCGGTGTAACCGGCAGCCTTGGCCATCTGGATGGCTTCCAGGGTTTCGGTCAGGGTACCGATCTGGTTGAACTTGATCAGGATCGAGTTGGCGATCTTCTTGTCGATGCCTTCTTTCAGGATCTTGGTGTTGGTCACGAACAGGTCGTCGCCCACCAGCTGGGTCTTCTCGCCGATCTTGTCGGTGAGGATCTTCCAGCCAGCCCAGTCGGACTCGTCCAGACCGTCTTCGATGGAGATGATCGGGTAACGCTCGGTCAGGCCCTTGAGGTAGTCGGCGAAACCTTCAGCGGTGAACACCTGGCCTTCGCCGGACAGGTTGTACTTGCCGTCTTCGAAGAACTCGCTGGCTGCGCAGTCCAGAGCCAGGGTCACGTCGGTGCCCAGCTTGTAACCGGCGTTGGCCACCGCTTCGGAGATCACTTTCAGGGCGTCTTCGTTGGAAGCCAGGTTCGGTGCGAAACCACCTTCGTCACCTACGGCGGTGCTCAGGCCACGGGCCTTCAGCACGGCTTTGAGGTGATGGAAAATCTCGGTGCCCATGCGCAGGCCTTCGGAGAAGGACTTTGCGCCAACCGGCTGCACCATGAATTCCTGGATGTCGACGTTGTTATCGGCGTGCTCGCCACCGTTGATGATGTTCATCATCGGCACCGGCATCGAGTAGACGCCCGGTGTGCCGTTCAGGTTGGCGATGTGCGCGTACAGCGGCAGGTCCTGGTCCTGTGCTGCTGCCTTGGCCGCGGCCAGGGACACGGCGAGGATCGCGTTGGCGCCCAGGGTTGCCTTGTTTTCAGTACCGTCCAGCTTGATCATCGCCTGATCGAGGGCCTTCTGGTCGCTTGGGTCTTTACCCAGCAGCAGGTCACGGATCGGACCATTGATATTGGCTACGGCCTTCAGTACGCCCTTGCCCAGGTAACGGCTCTTGTCGCCATCACGCAGCTCCAGCGCTTCACGCGAGCCGGTGGAAGCACCGGACGGCGCGCAGGCGCTGCCGATGATGCCGTTATCGAGAAGCACGTCCGCTTCGACGGTGGGGTTGCCACGGGAGTCGAGAACTTCACGACCTTTGATGTCGACGATTTTTGCCATTGTTGTAAACACTCCAAAGTTGACGAAAACGACGCAGCTGAAGGGAATCTCTTTACCGTCGGCAAGCAGGGAACAGGGGGCAGACTTGCGGACGATAAGGCTCAGGCCCGCGGGCCTGAGCATTTAATCGTGCGGTACTTTACCGGAGAAATCGGTTTTACGCGGTCTCTACCGTCGGAAAACTCTTAACCAGTTCGTCCAGGGCCTTGAGCTGGGCCAGGAAAGGTTCGAGCTTGTCCAGGCGCAGGGCGCATGGACCGTCGCATTTGGCGTTGTCCGGATCCGGGTGGGCTTCCAGGAACAGGCCGGCCAGGGACTGGCTCATGCCGGCCTTGGCCAGGTCGGTGACCTGGGCACGACGACCGCCGGCCGAGTCGGCACGACCGCCGGGCATTTGCAGCGCGTGGGTCACGTCGAAGAACACCGGGTATTCGAACTGCTTCATGATGCCGAAGCCGAGCATGTCCACCACCAGGTTGTTGTAACCGAAGCTCGAACCACGCTCGCAGAGGATCAACTGATCGTTACCCGCTTCTTCGCACTTGCTCAGGATGTGTTTCATTTCCTGGGGCGCGAGGAACTGGGCTTTCTTGATGTTGATCACCGCACCGGTCTTGGCCATCGCGACCACCAGGTCGGTCTGGCGCGAAAGGAAGGCCGGCAGCTGAATGATGTCGCAGACCTCGGCGACGACCGCGGCCTGGTACGGCTCGTGGACGTCGGTGATGATCGGCACGCCGAAGGCTTGCTTGATGTCCTGGAAGATGCGCATGCCCTCTTCCAGGCCAGGACCACGATAAGAGGTCACAGAAGACCGGTTGGCCTTGTCGAAACTGGCCTTGAACACGTAAGGGATACCGAGCTTTTCGGTGACCTTCACGTACTCTTCGCAGACCTGCATGGCCATGTCACGGCTTTCCAGCACGTTCATGCCGCCGAACAGCACCATGGGCTTGTCGTTGGCAATCTCGATGTCGCCGACGCGGATGATCTTCTGTGCCATCGGGGTTACGCCTTCTTCTGGTGTTGAGCCAAAGCGGCCTTGACGAAGCCACTGAACAGCGGATGGCCGTCACGTGGGGTCGAGGTGAACTCAGGGTGGAACTGGCAGGCGACGAACCATGGATGGTCCTGTGCCTCGACCACTTCAACCAGCGCGCCATCGCCGGAACGACCGGAAATCTTCAGGCCGGCGTCGATCAGCTGTGGCAGCAGGTTGTTGTTCACTTCGTAACGGTGACGGTGACGCTCGACGATCACATCCTTGGCGTAGCAATCGTGCACCTTGGAGCCGGCTTCGAGCAGGCATTCCTGAGCGCCGAGACGCATGGTGCCGCCCAGGTCGGAAGCTTCGGTACGGGTTTCGACGGCACCGGTGGCATCAGCCCACTCGGTGATCAGGCCGACGACCGGGTGACCGCTGGCGCGATCGAACTCGGTGGAGTTGGCGTCCTTCCAGCCCATGACGTTACGAGCGAACTCGATCACGGCCACTTGCATGCCCAGGCAGATACCCAGGTAAGGCACCTTGTTTTCCCGAGCGTACTGGACGGCGGTGATCTTGCCTTCCACGCCACGCAGGCCGAAACCGCCTGGAACCAGGATCGCATCGACGCCTTCGAGCAGCGCGGTGCCCTGGTTCTCGATGTCTTCGGAGTCGATGTAACGCAGGTTGACCTTGGTACGGTTGGTAATACCGGCGTGACTCATCGCTTCGATCAGCGACTTGTAGGCGTCCAGCAGCTCCATGTACTTGCCGACCATGGCGATGGTGACTTCGTGCTCGGGGTTGAGCTTGGCGTCGACCACTTTTTCCCACTCGGACAGATCGGCACCGTTGCATTGCAGGCCGAAACGCTCGACGACGAAATCGTCCAGACCCTGGGCGTGCAGCACGGCCGGGATCTTGTAGATGGTGTCGACGTCTTCCAGGGAGATCACCGCGCGCTCTTCAACGTTGGTGAACAACGCGATCTTGCGACGCGAGGACACGTCCACCGGGTGGTCGGAGCGGCAGATCAGCACGTCAGGCTGCAGGCCGATGGAGCGCAGCTCTTTCACCGAGTGCTGGGTCGGCTTGGTCTTGGTCTCGCCAGCGGTGGCGATGTACGGAACCAGGGTCAGGTGCATCAGCATCGCGCGCTTGGAACCGACTTCGACGCGCAGCTGGCGGATGGCCTCGAGGAACGGTTGCGACTCGATGTCACCCACGGTGCCGCCGATCTCCACCAGGGCCACGTCGGCATCGCCGGCGCCCTTGATGATGCGACGCTTGATCTCGTCGGTGATGTGCGGAATCACCTGGATGGTGGCGCCCAGGTAATCACCACGGCGCTCTTTGCGCAGCACGTGCTCGTAGACACGACCGGTGGTGAAGTTGTTGTTCTGGGTCATGGTCGTGCGGATGAACCGCTCGTAGTGGCCCAGGTCCAGGTCGGTCTCGGCGCCGTCGTGGGTGACGAACACTTCACCGTGCTGGAACGGGCTCATGGTGCCCGGGTCGACGTTGATGTACGGGTCCAGCTTGAGCATGGTGACCTTAAGTCCCCGCGCCTCCAGGATGGCCGCCAATGAAGCCGAGGCAATGCCTTTCCCCAATGAAGAAACAACACCGCCCGTGACGAATATGTAGCGCGTCATGAAAAACCCTAGAAGTCTGCGTTAAAGCGGTCCGAGCCGCCGGGGAAAGCGAAGGAAGGCCGAAGCCCCCGATCACCTGCATTAATCACAGTGCACCTTTCAAAAAAACCGCCGCGTTGGGACAGACCGGAAGAGAAAACACCGGTACGTTGCTCGCTACACATTTTTTGGAATCGCCCAGCAAAGACTGCTTGGTAATCGGCAACTCCTGCAATTCAGGCGAATCCACAGAAGTTGTATCAAGAAGGGAGCGTAGTCTACCGGAAAGGGACTTTCAGCTCAAACCTTGATCGCTCGAAGGCGGCTGCCAATGCAATTGCCAGCCTTCATAGGCATTTGCGTCAAGACCTGGCAGGTTCGCCACCGCGAGCAATTCTTCACCTCGATACAGCAGCGGCAATCTGCCACGGGCGAAGGCCGGCAGACCCGCCTCATTGAGCAGGCGCTTGAGATCGCGGTGGCCGCGCCCAGGCAGTTGCATCACCTCGCCCCCCTGACGGTAACGCACCTGCAAGGGCCCTTGCGGCGCGCCACCGATGAATTGCAATTGCCCATTGCCTGGTAACGGCAAAGGCGCAGCGGTATCGACCCAACTCGGCACCGATAGCGGGGATTGCAGCCAGCTACCCGACAACCACCAGACGCGCCCTGCCGCCCGCTGCAACTCGCCCTGCCCCAGCCGCCATACCGGACGGCTGTCGCCCGCGGCATCGCGCAGCGTCTGCCAGCCCGCCCAGTGGTCGCTGTCAGGCAGCGGCGTGAGCCGGCTCAGCCAGTGACTCAGGGCATTGCGCTGACGCGCCTCCGACAAGCCGACCAAAGGCACCAGCGCCAGGGACGGCAACCCCAGCCACTCGAACTCCCCCTCCTTAGCCGCCTCTTGCAGATCGATGATCGCCAGCTCATCCAGCAACTCCCGGGCCTCGCGCACATGCGCCGCGCTACGCGCCAGGCTGCTGGCAGCTTGTGGCCAGCGGGCAGTCAGCAATGGGAACACCTGATGGCGCAGGTAATTACGGGAGAACTGCCGGTCCTGGTTGGAAGGGTCGTCGATCCAGTGCAGTTGGTGATCACGAGCGTAACGCTCCAGTTCGTCGCGGGAGACGTCGAGCAAGGGCCGCAGCAAGTGCCCCCGCCCCAAGGCACGCGACGCCGGCATGGCGGACAAGCCCCTGACCCCGGCCCCACGCAGCAAACGGAACAACAGGGTTTCCGCCTGATCGTCACGGTGCTGAGCCGTCAGCAACAGCTCATTGCTGCCGGTTACCTCTTCGAACGCGGCATAACGCGCCTCCCGCGCTGCACGCTCCAGGCTGGCCCCCGGTTGCACCTGCACCGCCACTATTTGCAACAGCACCCCCAAGGCCTCGCACTGGGTTCGACAATGCTCCGGCCAGGCGTCAGCCACAGCCTGAAGGCCGTGATGCACATGGATGGCGGTCAATGGGGGAAGTGTGTGTCGCTGCCTGAGTTGGGCAAGCAGGTGCAGCAGGACGGTGGAGTCGAGGCCACCGGAGAACGCGATGCGCCAGGCCGATCGATCCAGCCAGGGCAGGAGGCGTTGCAGCAGTTTTTGCGTAAGGACGGTATCGAATGGGCTCATGAGTGGACCGGATCCTGAGTAGAGACCGAGCTTGCTCGCAGTGCCTGAAAAGCCTCGACCTGAATGGCCGAGGCGCCCATTTCGCGAGCAAGCCCGCCCCTACAAGGAGCGTCGATCTGTCAGAGACCGTAGCTCATCAGGCGATCGTAACGACGCGCCAGCAGGGTGCCGTTATCCATCTTCTTGAGCATCGCCAGCTGGGAGGTCAGCTCGGCGCGGATCAGAGCAGCAGCGGCAGCCGGATCACGGTGCGCGCCACCCAGCGGCTCGCTGATGACCTTATCGACAATGCCCAGGCCTTTCAGGCGCTCGGCGGTGATGCCCATGGCTTCGGCAGCATCCGGCGCTTTCTCGGCGGTTTTCCACAGGATCGAGGCGCAGCCTTCCGGCGAGATCACCGCGTAAGTGGAGTACTGCAGCATGTTCAGTTGATCGCAGACACCAATGGCCAGCGCACCGCCGGAACCACCTTCACCAATCACGGTGGCGATGATCGGGGTTTTCAGGCGTGCCATGACCCGTAGGTTCCAGGCGATAGCCTCGCTCTGGTTGCGCTCTTCGGCGTCGATACCCGGATAGGCGCCCGGAGTGTCGATGAAGGTCAGGATCGGCATCTTGAAGCGTTCGGCCATTTCCATCAGGCGGCACGCCTTGCGATAGCCTTCAGGACGCGGCATGCCGAAGTTGCGACGGACTTTCTCACGCACTTCACGGCCTTTCTGGTGGCCGATGATCATGACCGGCTGGTCGTCCAGACGGGCAACACCACCAACGATCGCGGCGTCGTCGGAGAAGTGACGGTCGCCATGCAGTTCGTCGAACTCGGTAAAGATGTGCTCAATGTAGTCCAGGGTGTACGGACGACGCGGGTGACGCGCCAGGCGTGCGATCTGCCAGCTGGTCAGCTTGCCGAAGATGTCCTCGGTCAGGGTGCTGCTCTTGTCTTGCAGGCGGGAGATCTCATCGCCGATATTCAGCGAATTGTCATTACCGACCAAGCGCAACTCTTCGATCTTGGCTTGCAGGTCGGCGATCGGCTGTTCGAAATCAAGAAAATTCGGGTTCATAGGCGTCCGTCTTGGGTCGACGTCCAAGAGAGCTTGGGCCGGCCGGTTGTCTATTCGCGCCCTACCTTAAGGGAGAGGCGCGTTCAGGTCGAGATTAAAAGTTCGGGTCGAGATCGGCGCACTTTCATGGCGCCTGACCGTCAACGGTATTGGAGGAAGACGTTGTCTCGCCCGAACTGGTCACGCAGGGCTTGAATCAAGGCATCCGCCGGGTCGATCCGCCAGGCTTCGCCGAACTGCAGCAAGGCCTTGGCGTCCTCCTTGGTGTACTCCATGGAGATCGGGCAAGCACCGCGATGGCGTTTGCACAGCTCCCCCAGCCAGCGTAGCTGATCGCCCTTGAGGGCTTCGGTATGCACCTTCAGGCGCAGGCTTTCCGCCAGGTTGGTGCGGGCATCTTCCATACTCATCACCCGCTTGACCCGCAGGCGCAGGCCGCCGGAGAAGTCGTCGTTGCTGACCTCGCCCTCGACCACCACCATCGCGTCGGTCTGCAGCAGGGACTGCGCCGAATGGAAGGCATCGGCGAACAGCGAGGCCTCGATCCGCCCCGAACGATCGTCAAGGGTGATGAACCCCATCTTGTCGCCCTTTTTGTTCTTCATGACCCGCAGGGCAATGATCATGCCCGCGACGGTCTGGGTATCGCGCGCCGGCTTCAGGTCGACGATGCGCTGGCGGGCGAAACGCCGGATCTCACCTTCGTATTCGTCGATCGGGTGCCCGGTCAGGTACAGGCCGAGGGTGTCTTTCTCCCCTTTCAGGCGTTCCTTGAGGGTCAGTTCCTTGGCCTTGCGATGATTGGCGTAGACATCCGCATCCTCTTCGACGAAGACCCCGCCGAACAGGTCGGCGTGGCCACTGTCGGCGGTTCGCGCGGTCTGCTCGGCCGCCTTGACCGCTTCCTCCAGGGCCGACAACAGCACCGCGCGATTGCGGTCGATGTTGGCCTGGTAGGCCTTGAGTTCGTCGTGGAAGTAGGGCCCCAGGCGATCCAGGGCACCACTGCGGATCAGCGCATCGAGGGTACGCTTGTTGATGCGCTTGAGGTCGACCCGGCTGCAGAAGTCGAACAGGTCCTTGAACGGGCCACCTTCGGCACGGGCCTCGACGATCGCCTCCACCGGCCCCTCGCCCACACCCTTGATCGCTCCCAGGCCATAGACAATACGGCCGTCGTTGTTGACGGTGAACTTGAAGTCGGAACTGTTCACATCCGGCGCATCGAGGCGCAGCTTCATGCTGCGCACTTCTTCGATCAGCACCACCACCTTGTCGGTGTTGTGCATATCCGCGGACAGTACCGCCGCCATGAAAGGCGCCGGGTGATGCGTCTTGAGCCATGCAGTCTGGTAGGACACCAGCCCGTAGGCGGCCGAGTGGGACTTGTTGAAACCGTAGCCGGCGAATTTTTCCACCAGGTCGAAGATGTTGCCCGCCAGGTCGGCATCGATACCGTTGTTGGCGCAACCTTCGATGAAGCCGCCGCGCTGCTTGGCCATCTCCTCGGGTTTCTTCTTACCCATGGCACGACGCAGCATGTCGGCCCCACCAAGGGTGTAGCCAGCCATCACCTGGGCAATCTGCATCACCTGTTCCTGATACAGGATGATGCCGTAGGTCGGTGCCAGTACCGGCCGCAAGCCATCGTACTGGTAGTCCGGATGCGGATAGGCCAGCTCGGCGCGCCCGTGCTTACGGTTGATGAAGTCGTCCACCATGCCCGATTGCAACGGACCGGGACGGAACAACGCTACCAGTGCGATCAGGTCTTCCAGGCAGTCGGGCTTGAGCTTCTTGATCAGCTCCTTCATGCCTCGGGATTCGAGCTGGAACACCGCGGTGGTCTCGGCCTTCTGCAGCAGCTCGTACGTCTTCTTGTCGTCCAGCGGGATGAAGTCGATGTTGACGTCGGGCAGGTTCTTTTTCACCTGCTCGCGGTTGATGGTCTCCATCGCCCACTTGATGATGGTCAGGGTCCTCAGGCCGAGGAAGTCGAACTTCACCAGGCCGGCAGCCTCGACGTCGTCCTTGTCGAACTGGGTTACCAGGCCGTCGCCGGCTTCGTCGCAATAGATCGGCGAGAAGTCGGTCAGCTTGGTCGGGGCGATAACTACGCCACCGGCGTGCTTGCCGACGTTACGCACCACGCCCTCGAGCTTGCGCGCCATCTCCCAGATTTCCGCCGCTTCTTCATCGACCTTGATGAAGTCGCGCAGGATTTCTTCCTGCTCGTAGGCTTTTTCCAGGGTCATGCCGACTTCGAAGGGGATCATCTTCGACAGACGGTCAGCCAGGCCGTAGGACTTGCCCTGCACCCGCGCCACGTCCCGCACCACAGCCTTGGCGGCCATGGAACCGAAGGTGATGATCTGGCTTACGGCGTTGCGGCCATATTTCTCGGCCACGTAGTCGATAACCCGGTCACGACCGTCCATGCAGAAGTCGACGTCGAAGTCGGGCATGGAAACCCGTTCCGGGTTGAGGAAACGTTCGAACAGCAGGTCGTAGGCCAGCGGGTCGAGGTCGGTGATCTTCTGCACGTAGGCCACCAGGGAACCGGCACCCGAGCCCCGGCCAGGACCTACCGGCACACCGTTGCTCTTGGCCCACTGGATAAAATCCATAACGATCAGGAAGTAACCGGGGAACCCCATCTGGATGATGATATCCAGCTCGAAATTCAGCCGGTCGACATACACCTGGCGCTTGGCTTCATAGTCTTCGGTGGTGTCCTTGGGCAGCAGCACGCTGAGGCGCTCTTCCAGCCCGTCGAAGGAAACCTTGCGGAAATATTCATCGATGGTCATGCCATCGGGAATCGGATAGTCAGGCAAGAAGTGCTTGCCCAGCTTCACTTCGATATTGCAGCGCTTGGCGATCTCGACCGTGTTTTCCAGGGCCTCGGGCAGGTCGCTGAACAGCTCGGCCATTTCCTCGGCGCTTTTCAGGTACTGCTGGTCGCTGTAGTTCTTCGAGCGACGCGGGTCGTCGAGGGCGCGGCCTTCACCGATGCAGACCCGGGTTTCATGGGCCTCGAAGTCTTCGCGCTTGATGAACCGCACATCGTTGGTCGCCACCAGCGGCGCGCCGATCTTGTCCGCCAGGGCCACGGCTGCGTGCAACTGCTCTTCGTCGTTGGGACGGTTGGTACGCTGGACTTCCAGATAGAAACGGTCCGGGAACACCGCCATCCATTCGCGAGCCAGGGTTTCCGCTTCTTGCAGGTCGCCAGAGAGCAGGGCAAGACCGATCTCGCCCTCTTTCGCGGCCGAGAGCATGATCAGGCCTTCGGCGGCCTCGGCCACCCACTCGCGCTCGATGATGATCTGGCCATTACGCTGGCCATCGATAAAGCCGCGGGAAATCAGCTCGGTCAGGTTGCGATAGCCAACGGCGTTCATCACCAGCAGGCTGATGCGGCTCAGTGGATTCTCGGGATCCTTGTTCGACAGCCACAGGTCGGCGCCACAGATCGGCTTGATCCCGGTGCCCATGGCCGCCTTGTAGAACTTGACCAGGGAACACATGTTGTTCTGGTCGGTAACCGCCACCGCGGGCATGCCCATGCCGGCCAACGTCTTGACCAGCGATTTGATCCGCACCAGACCGTCAACCAGGGAATATTCAGTGTGCAGGCGTAGATGAACGAATGAAGCCGGCATAGTGATCCTGTAATGAGCACAAAAACAACAAGGCCCGGATTGTACCGGGCCTTCGCTAAAACATCAGCCTCAGGACTGAATCTCGCCCAGGTTCTCACGGGCTTCGTAGGCTTGGCGTACCGGCGCGAACGAGCGCCGGTGAATCGGCGTCGGCCCCAGGCGGGCCAGCGCTTCCAGATGAACGGGCGTCGGGTAGCCCTTGTGCCCGCCGATGCCATAACCCGGGTAGATCAGCTCGAACGCCGCCATCTCGCGATCCCGGCTGACCTTGGCCAGAATCGACGCCGCTGCGATCGCCGGCACCTTGCCATCACCCTGGACCACGGCTTCGGCAGGCATCGACAGTTTCGGGCAACGATTACCGTCGATCATTGCCAGTTTCGGGGTCACGCTCAGCCCTTCTACCGCCCGCTGCATGGCCAGCATGGTGGCATGCAGGATATTCAACTCGTCGATTTCCTCGACTTCGGCGCGGGCAATGCACCAGCTCAGGGCTTTTTCACAAATCTCGTCATAGAGCTTTTCGCGACGGGCCTCGGTGAGCTTCTTCGAGTCATTCAGACCGAGAATCGGCCGGCTCGGATCGAGGATGACCGCAGCCGTGACCACTGCGCCGCACAAGGGGCCGCGCCCGACTTCGTCGACACCGGCCACCAGGTCTTCGGCATCGGCCACCAGAGAGAAATCCAGTCCCATCTGCATCTTTTCGTTACTCATGCCGGTTTGCCAATCAGGTTCAACACCGCTTCAGCCGCCTGGTTGGAGGCATCCCGGCGCAAAGTGCGATGGATCTCGTCAAAACCGCGAGTCTGCTCCTGGCCGTCTTCGATCAAGGGCGACAGGGTCTGGGCCAGGGCCTCCGCAGTCGCGTCATCCTGCAGCAGTTCGGGAACCAGCAGGCGCTGGGCCAGCAGGTTCGGCAGGGAAATATAAGGGCTCTTGACCATACGCTTGAGAATCCAGAAGGTCAGCGGCGCCAGGCGATAGGCGACGACCATCGGGCGCTTGTAGAGCAGCGCCTCAAGGGTTGCGGTGCCGGAGGCGATCAATACCGCATCGCAAGCCGCCAGCGCCTGATGCGACTGGCCGTTGAGCAGGGTCAACGGCAGGTCGCGACCGGCCAGCAGCTCTTCCAGCTGAGTACGCCGCTCGGGGCTCGCGCAAGGCATGACGAAACGCACCCCTGGACGCAAGGCGCGCAGGCGTTGTGCCGCGTCGAGGAACAAGGCCCCGAGGCGCCCGACTTCGCCGCCACGGCTGCCCGGCATCAGGGCCACCAGCGGCCCCTCGGGCAAGCCCAGCTCAGCGCGAGCCGCGGCCCGATCGGCCTCCAGCGGAATGGCATCGGCCAGGGAGTGCCCGACGAACCGCACCGGCACGCCCTTCTCTTCATAGAATTTGGCTTCGAACGGGAACAGCGTCAGCATCAGGTCGCAACCTTCGCGGATCTTCAGCACGCGCTTTTGCCGCCAGGCCCAGACCGAAGGACTGACGTAGTGCACGGTCTTGATGCCGGCCTGACGCAACTGGAGTTCGATGTTCAGGTTGAAATCGGGGGCGTCGATGCCGATGAACACGTCCGGCTTTTCGGCGATCAGGGTCTGCACCAGCTTCTTGCGCCGGGCCAGCAGTTCGCGCAGGCGTCCCAGGACCTCTACCAGGCCCATGACCGCCAGGCGCTCCATCGGGAAGTAGGAAACCAGCCCTTCGGCCTGCATCAGCGGGCCACCGACACCGATGAACTCAACGGCGGGATGCTGGACCTTGAGCGCGCGCATCAAACCGGCGCCAAGAATGTCACCGGAAGCTTCGCCAGCCACCAGCGCAATACGCAGTTTGCTCATGATTAACGGGTGATGCCGCGAGTCGAAGACTGGATCGAGTCACGAAATACCGCGACTTCGGGAAATTGTGCAGCAGCTTCTGCCAGCTCGACGAGTGCCTGATCGACGGTCAAGCCCTGGCGATACACCACTTTATAGGCTCGACGCAGGGCGTGAATCGCGTCTTCGCTGAAACCACGACGGCGCATCCCCTCGAAGTTCATGCTGCGCGCCTCGGCCGGGTTGCCGAACACTGTGACAAAGGCCGGAACATCCTTGCCGATCGCCGTCCCCATGCCGGAAAAGCTGTGGGCGCCGATATGGCAGTACTGGTGAACCAGGGTGAAGCCGGACAGGATCGCCCAATCGTCCACATGCACATGGCCGGCCAACGCCGTGTTGTTGACCAGGATGCAGTGGTTGCCGATCACGCTGTCGTGACCGATATGGGCATACGCCATGACCAGGTTGTGATCACCGAGAGTGGTCTCGGAACGGTCCTGGACAGTGCCGCGATGAATGGTCACGCCTTCACGAATGACGTTGTGGTCACCAATCACCAGGCGGGTTTCCTCGCCTTTGTATTTCAGATCGGGAGTGTCTTCGCCTACCGAGGAGAACTGGTAGATACGATTGTGCTTACCGATCCGGGTCGGGCCTTTGAGCACCACATGCGGCCCGATCACCGTACCCTCGCCGATTTCCACACCGGCGCCAACGATCGACCACGGGCCAACCTCAACGTCGTCGGCCAGAATGGCCGTCGGATCGATGATTGCGCGAGGGTCAATCAAACTCATAGTTTGCGTTCCGCACAGATGATTTCAGCGGAGCAGACTGGCTTGCCGTCGACCGAAGCCTGGCATTCGAATTTCCAGATCTGGCGCTTGCAGCTGATGAACTTGGCTTCCAGGATCAACTGGTCGCCCGGCAGTACCGGCTGGCGGAAGCGCAGCTTGTCGGAACCGACGAAGTAGTAGAGGGTGCCATCGGCCGGCTTCACGTCCAGCATCTTGAAACCAAGAATGCCCGCAGCCTGAGCCATGGCTTCGATGATCAGCACGCCCGGCATGATTGGATGCGCGGGGAAGTGACCATTGAAGAAAGGTTCGTTGATGCTGACATTCTTGTAGGCACGAATGCACTTGCCCTCAACATCCAGATCCACTACCCGGTCCACCAACAGGAACGGGTAACGGTGAGGCAGGTATTCGCGAATCTCGTTGATGTCCATCATTTCGGGGGGAAGCCTGTAGTAAAGATTGGGAGCGCGCGACTAACGCACACTCCTCTAGCAAATCAAGGAGGCAGTCTAACGGCTGTGCACACTTGATATGGAAATGGTATCAGCCATCTGATGAAGCTTTACCGTCGGGGGTCACGTCCCCTACGCGCTTTTCCAGTTGTCGCAGGCGTCGCGCGAGATCATCGAGCTGACGGATGCGTGCCGCGCTTTTGCGCCACTCGGCAGCAGGCTGCATGGCTGTACCGGAAGAGTAGGAGCCCGGCTCGGTAATCGAGTGGGTCACCATGGTCATCCCGGTCAGGAAAACGTTATCGCAAATATCGATATGGCCAACCAGCCCGACACCGCCGGCGAGCATGCAGTGCTTGCCGATCCGGGTGCTGCCGGAAATACCGACACAGGCCGCCATGGCGGTGTGATCACCGACCTGGACGTTGTGGGCGATCTGAATCTGGTTATCCAGCTTCACGCCATTGCCAATGACGGTATCGGCCAGCGCACCGCGATCGATAGCGGTATTCACGCCGATCTCGACATCATCGCCAATGGTGACGCCACCAACCTGCGCGATCTTCTGCCAGACGCCTTTCTCGTTGGCGAAACCGAAACCTTCGCCGCCCAGTACCGCACCGGACTGAATGACCACACGCTTGCCGATACGCACATCGTGGTAAAGCGTCACGCGTGGAGCCAGCCAGCCGCCCTCGCCAATCTGGCAACGGGCACCGATAAAACAATGAGCACCGATCGTGACACCCGTGGCGATTTGCGCACCGCTCTCGATGACCGCAAACGCGCCAATACTGGCAGTTGCGTCGACCACAGCGTCCTCGGCAATGATCGCAGTCGGATGAATACCGGCAGCGGCCTTGGGCTTGGGATCGAACAGGTGGGAAATCCGTGCGTACGACACGTAGGGATCGGCCACGACCAAGGCATCACCGGCATAACCCTCGGCATCCGCCGCTTTCAGCAGCACGGCGCCTGCCTGACTGTCAGCCAGATACTTACGGTATTGGGGATTTGCCAAAAAGCTCAACTGAGCTGGGCCAGCCTCCTGCAAGGTGGCTAGCCCAGTGATTTCTTTCTCTGCGGAGCCACGCAGGGTGGCTCCGAGGAACTCGGCCAGCTGGCCGAGCTTTATAGTCGCTGTCATGGGTTACTTCAGCTGATTCATGCGCTCGATAACCTGGCGAGTGATGTCGTACTGAGGTTTGACATCAATCACTGCACCACGCTCGAACACCAGGTCAAAACCACCTTTCTTGATGACTTCTTCCACGGCGCTGTCGAGTTTCGGCTTCAGTTGCTTGAGCATTTCACGATCGGCAACGGCCTTGGCTTCGTTCAGTTCCTTGGACTGGAACTGGAAGTCACGGGCTTTCTGCTTGAATTCGAGCTCCAGGCGCTCACGCTCGCCCTGCTGCATCTTGTCGCCACCGGCAACCAGGCGATCCTGGATGCCCTTCGCGCTGCTTTCCAGGGTTTTCAGCTTGTTCAACTGCGGGCCGAACTTCTTCTCGGCATCCACCGCGTATTTCTTCGCAGCATCGGATTCCAGCAGTGCCATCTGATAGTTCAGTACGGCGATTTTCATGTCGGCGAAGGCCGGACCTGCTACCAGGACAGTCGCCAGGAGAACCAATTGAGTCAACTTACGCACGATGCACTCCTACAAAATCCATTGTCGTTATCTTGGGTCAGGCTCTTAGAAAGTCTGGCCGAGGGAGAATTGGAACACCTGGGTTTCAGCGTTGTCAGGTTTCTTGACCGGCATTGCAAGAGCAAAACTCAGCGGCCCCAGAGCGGTTACCCACGTCACGCCGACACCCACGGAACTGGCCAGATTGCTCAGACTGACGTCATTACACTGCGTATCGGAACGCAAACCACTAGGGTTTCTGACCTGCTCGCATTTGGAGTCGAACACATTACCCACGTCCCAGAATACGGAGGTACGAAGAGAGCGTTGGTCCTTGACGAACGGCATCGGGAACAGCACCTCGACACCGCCCTGGATCAGCACGTTGCCACCGAATGGCAGCGGATCCTGATCCGGATCACGAGTCGTGCCGGCGTTGCCCGTCGCACCTGCACCACGGCTCGGAGTACTACGAGGACCCAGGGTGCTGTCCTTGAAACCACGGACCGAGTTGAAACCACCAGCATAGTAGTTTTCATAGAACGGCAAGCCGTCGGTCGAACCATAACCGTCGCCATAACCCAGCTCGGTGTGCAGGCGCATGGTGTAGGTGTCGGTCAGCGGCTGGAACAACTGGCCGCGGTAGTCGAGCTTGAAGAACGACAGGTCGCTGCCCGGAGTAGTGGCTTCCAGCACCAGGCTCTGGGAATGACCACGGGTCGCCAGGACACCTTTGTTCAGGGTCGACTCGGACCAGCCGGCCGAAGCCTTGAAGTTCAGATAGTTGTCGCCTTCGCGGTTCACGAAGTCGAAGATTTCGTCGACGGTATAACGACCGGTCTTGATCTTGTCCTGCTGCGCAGTCAGGCCGAAGGTCAGACGCGAAGTCTCGCTGATCGGGTAACCAACGCTGACGCCGGCACCCAGGCTGTCTACCGCATAGCTCGCCACGTCGACATCGAGGTCGTCGTAGTCGGTGGTGCGATAGAACGCGTTGTAACCCAGGCTCACGCCATCGGCAGTCCAGTAGGGGTCGACATAGCCGAAGTTGTAACGGCTTTGGTATTCGCTGCGGGTCAGGCCGATGCTGACCTTGTTACCAGTACCCAGGAAGTTGTTCTGGGTGATCGAACCACCGAGGATCAGGCCGGCGCTCTGGGCGAAACCGACGCTGGCGGTAATCGAACCGGAAGCCTGTTCTTCTACTGCGTAGTTGACGTCTACCTGATCGTCGACACCTGGCACGGCCGGGGTTTCGACGTTGACTTCCTTGAAGAAGCCCAGGCGCTCCAGACGGGTCTTGGACTGGTCGATCAGGTAGGTCGAAGCCCAGCCACCTTCCATCTGACGCATTTCACGGCGCAGCACTTCGTCTTCGGACTTGGTGTTGCCGCGGAAGTTGATGCGGTTCACGTAGGCACGCTTGCCGGGATCGACCACGAAAGTGATATCGACCGTGTGATCTTCGTCGTGCGGCTGCGGAACACCGTTGACGTTGGCGAAGGTATAACCCTCGTTGCCCAGGCGGCGGGTGATCAGCTCGGAAGTGGTGGTCATCAGTTTGCGCGAGAACACCTGGCCCTTCTCGACCAGCAGCAGCGACTTGACCTGGTCTTCAGGCACTTTCAGGTCACCGCTGAGCTTCACGTCACGAACGCTGTACTTCTCGCCTTCGTTGACGTTCACAGTGATGTAGACGTGTTTCTTGTCCGGAGTGATCGAAACCTGGGTCGAAGCGATATCCATATTGATATAGCCACGATCCAGATAGTAGGAACGCAGGCGCTCCAGGTCACCGGACAGCTTCTCACGCGCATACTTGTCGTCGTTCTTGAAGAACGACAGCCAGTTGGTGGTTTTCAGTTCGAACAGGTCAACCAGGTCTTCGTCCGGGAATACGGTATTGCCCACGACGTTGATGTGCTGGATGGCCGCTACGGTGCCTTCGTTGATATTGACCTTCAACGCCACACGGTTGCGCGGCTGCGGGACCACTTCGGTATCGACGGTGGCCGAGTAGCGGCCCTGAGCGACATATTGGCGCTGCAGTTCGTTACGAACACCTTCAAGGGTCGCGCGCTGGAAGATTTCGCCTTCCGCGAGACCGGATTGCTTGAGGCCTTTCATCAGGTCTTCAGTGGAAATCGCCTTGTTGCCTTCGATTTCGATACTGGCGACGGATGGACGCTCGACTACCGTGATGACCAGGACATTGCCATCGCGGCCCAGCTGGATATCTTGAAAGAAGCCGGTTTTGAACAGCGCACGAGTGGATTCCACGAGGCGACGATCGTCCGCCTGCTCACCGACGTTCAGCGGCAAGGCCCCAAAGACGCTACCCGCGGAGACCCGCTGGAGGCCATTGACGCGGATATCGGAGATAGTGAAGGACTCGGCGTGAACTTCGGCGATCATCAATACGGAGAGAACCGCAGTTAGCAGCAGACGTTTCATGAAGTCCTTTCTTATTCCAACTGGCAATAAAGAAACTGCCGCAAAATGCGGCAGATTCGCAATTCAGCGAAGCGTTACAGTCGACCCAGATCGTTGACCAAGGCAAGCAACATCACCCCGACCACCAAACTGATACCGATCTGTATCCCCCAACCTTGCACCCGATCCGACAAGGGACGACCACGCGCCCACTCGATCAGATAAAACAACAGATGCCCCCCATCCAGTACAGGAATGGGCAGCAAGTTCAGAACCCCTAGGCTAATACTCAGATAAGCAAGGAAATTCAAGAAATCAGCAACGCCCGACTGGGCAGAAGCGCCCGCCACTTTAGCAATGGTTATCGGTCCACTCAAGTTTTTTACCGAGAGCTCGCCGAACAACATTTTCTTCAGTGAGTCGAGGGTCAGCACGCTCATGGTCCAAGTACGCCGGGCACCTTCCCCAATGGCAGCCAGCGGACCATAACTGACCTCGCGAAGCATTTCCGGCGGCCAATCGACCGCCTTCACCCCAGCCCCCAGATAACCACTGGCGACCTTCTCTTTACCGCGTGCGGCCAGGGTCACCGGGACGTCGATTTGAGCACCATCACGCTCGACGTGCAGCACAATTTTAGTATCAGGACGTACACGCACCCAGTCGACGACCTGCTGCCAATCGGTCAGCGCCTGACCATCCAGCGCCAGCAAGCGATCGCCGGTTTTCAGGCCAGCCGCCTGGGCCGGGCCTTTCGGATCGAGTTCAGCCAGAACGGGGGCGAGCGCCGGACGCCAGGGGCGAATCCCCAGGGAACGAATAGGATCAGGTTCATCGGTACCTTTGAGCCAGTTGTCGAGCACCAGCTCGCGCGGCGAATCGGCG
The DNA here is from genome assembly GCF_017349615.1 of Pseudomonas sp. GW531-T4. Taxonomy (NCBI): domain Bacteria; kingdom Pseudomonadati; phylum Pseudomonadota; class Gammaproteobacteria; order Pseudomonadales; family Pseudomonadaceae; genus Pseudomonas; species Pseudomonas sp. GW531-T4. The sequence goes on along the minus strand of NZ_JACMZT010000008.1, from coordinate 128,483 downwards.
GTCGAACCCTGCTCACGCACCAGCAACTGCAAGGTACCGCTTTCGCCCAGACGTCGGATCAGTTGCAGGTTGACCGCCGACCAGCCCACGGTGGGCTCGCCATCGATGGCAACAATTTCCTGGCCAGGGCTCAGGCCAGCCTTGGCGGCAATGCTTCCAGACTCGACACTGCCGATGACCGGACGCACCTGCTCGGTACCGAGCATCGCCAGCCCCCAGAAGAACACCAGTGCCAGCAGGAAGTTGGCGACAGGACCGGCAGCAACGATGGCGATACGCTGGCGTACCGACTTGCGATTGAACGACTGGTCGAGCTGGTCGACGGGCACTTCGCCTTCGCGCTCGTCAAGCATCTTCACGTAGCCACCCAGCGGAATGGCGGCAATCACGAATTCGGTACCTTGCCGGTCATACCAACGCAGCAACGGCATGCCGAAGCCCACGGAGAAACGCAGAACCTTGACGCCGCAACGACGCGCCACCCAGAAGTGACCGAATTCATGGAAGGTGACCAGCACACCCAAGGCGATCAGGGTGCCGACAATCATATAGAGCGCGCTCATCTACTTTCTCCGCAATCCTATCCAGTACCGATACGCTCGGGCTTGTCGCAACTTACCGGCTGTTGCGACCCAGCCACTGCTCAGCCAGGGCACGGGCTTTGGCGTCCGCCGCGAACACGGCGCTCAGCTCATCGACTGCGACAACCGGTTCAAGGCTTAAAACTTCTTCGATGATACTCGCGATCTCGGGGTAGCGGATGCGCCGTTCGAGAAACGCGGCAACAGCTACCTCGTTGGCGGCATTCAACATGGCCGGAGCACTGTTGCCGGCCTCGGCGGCCTGGCGCGCCAGACGCAAGCACGGGAACCGCTCTTCATCAGGCGCCTGGAAATCCAGGCGCGCCACGGCGAACAGATCCAGCGGCGGCACGCCCGAGTCGATTCGCTCCGGCCAGGCCAGGGCATTGGCGATCGGCGTGCGCATATCCGGGTTGCCCAACTGGGCCAGTACCGAACCGTCCACATAGTCGACCAGCGAGTGAATCACGCTTTGCGGATGAATCACCACCTCGACCTGGGCAGGCTTGGCATCGAACAGCCAGCACGCCTCGATCAGCTCAAGGCCTTTATTCATCATGCTGGCCGAATCGACGGAAATCTTGCGCCCCATCGACCAGTTGGGATGGGCACACGCCTGCTCGGGCGTTACCTGCTCCAGGTCGGCCAGCGGCGTTTGCCGGAACGGGCCACCGGATGCGGTCAGCAAAATGCGCCGCACCCCCACATGGCTCAACCCACGGGAAAAGTCCGCGGGCATGCACTGGAAGATGGCGTTGTGCTCACTGTCGATGGGCAACAATACCGAACCGCTCTTGCCCACCGCCTGCATGAACAATGCGCCGGACATGACCAGCGCTTCTTTATTGGCCAGGAGAATTTTCTTGCCAGCCTCGACGGCAGCCAGGGTCGGACGCAAGCCCGCGGCACCGACGATAGCCGCCATGACCGCGTCGACTTCAGGGTCGGACGCCACTTCACACAAGCCCTCCTCGCCCACCAGTACACGGGTGCGCGAGCCGGCATTGCGCAAGTCTTCCTGCAGGCTGCGCGCGGCAGCGATATGCGGGACGACGGCAAAGCGGGGAGCATGACGGATACACAGCGCCAGCAGCTCGGCCAGACGACTGAAACCGCTCAGGGCGAAGATCTGATAACGCTCGGGATGACGGGCAATGACATCCAGGGTGCTGAGGCCGATAGAGCCGGTAGCCCCGAGAACCGTAATCTGCTGTGGGCGACTCACAATGCAGCCATCCACAACAGTACGGCGAATACCGGAATGGCCGCGGTCAGGCTATCGATACGATCAAGCACGCCACCATGACCCGGCAGCAGGTTACTGCTGTCCTTGATCCCGGCCTGGCGCTTGAACATGCTTTCGGTCAGGTCGCCGACCACCGAGATGAACACCACGATAGCCGCTCCGAGCAAGCCAAGGATGATCTGCCCGACGGACCAGCCTGCAACCAGACCGACCACCGCAGCGATCACCAGGCTCAGCAGCAGACCGCCGTACACCCCTTCCCAGCTCTTGCCCGGGCTGACCTGCGGCGCCAGCTTGCGCTTGCCGAAGGCCTTGCCGGAGAAGTAGGCACCGATATCGGCGCCCCAGACCAGCACCATCACCGCCATGATCAACCAGTTACCCAAAGGCTGCTGCTTGATGAAGACCAGGCCTTGCCAGGCCGGCAGCAGAATCAGCAGACCGATCACCAGCTTGGCCGCGGCACCGGCCCAATGCTCGCTGGTGCGCGGATAGGTGAGCACCAGAAAAGTCGCCAGCCCCCACCAGAGCACCGCGGCACCAAGCACCCAAGGCGCGATACCCGGCAACAGCTGCATCAGGAACAACAGCGCAGCGACCACTACTGCATAGGCAATACGGGTCGACTGAGCCTCGAAACCCGCCAGGCGCGCCCACTCCCAGGCTCCAAGGGTCACCACCAGCCCGATAAACAGGGCGAAGGCGGAACCTGCGAGCAGGAAAAAACCGCACAAAGCGATCGGCAGCAGGATCAGCGCAGTAATGATTCGTTGTTTGAGCATTAAACCCGGGCTCCAGCTTCGACCTGCTCGCTCGTTTTACCGAAGCGGCGCTGGCGAGAAGCGTAATCGGCCAGCGCAGCGCGCATGGCATCGTGTTTGAAGTCCGGCCAGAACAGGTCGGAGAAGTACAGCTCGGCATAAGCCAGCTGCCAGAGCAGGAAATTGCTGATGCGGTGTTCGCCGCCCGTACGGATGCACAGGTCCGGCAACGGCAGGTCGCCAGTCGCCAGGCAGGTTTGCAACAACTCGGGGGTAATGTCGTCAGGGCGCAGGTGCCCTGCCTGGACTTCCCGCGCCAGGCGCTGAGCGGCCTGGGCAATATCCCACTGACCGCCATAGTTGGCGGCGATCTGCAGAATGAAGCGATTACTCCCCGCGGTCATCGCTTCCGCCTCGCGCATCGCCGCTTGCAGCTCGGGATGGAAGCGCGAGCGATCGCCGATGATGCGCAGGCTGATGTTGTTTTCGTTGAGACGCTTGGCCTCGCGGCGCAATGCCTTGAAGAACAGATCCATCAAGGCACTGACTTCATCGGCCGGCCGCTGCCAGTTTTCACTGGAGAAGGCGAACAGCGTCAGCACCTCGACCTTGGCCTCGGCGCACACTTCAATCACCGCACGAACAGCATCGACACCCGCTTTATGCCCGGCGACACCCGGCATAAAGCGTTTTTTTGCCCAGCGATTGTTCCCATCCATGATGATCGCGACATGGCGCGGCACCGAAGACGGTACAGGCTGCTTGGTCTTGTCCATGAAAACGTCCTGACCCTTATACGGCCATCAGGTCCGCTTCTTTTTGCTTCACAGCGACTTCGATTTCCGCCACGAACTTGTCGGTCAGCTTCTGGATTTCATCGGCGGCGCGACGCTCGTCGTCTTCGCTGATTTCCTTCTCCTTGACCAGGTCCTTGAACTGGCTCAGCGCGTCACGACGCACGTTGCGCACAGCAATACGGGCGTCTTCGGCCGCTTCACGAGCCTGCTTGGTGAAGCCCTTGCGGGTTTCTTCGGTCAGCGCCGGCATGGTGATCAGCAGCAGCTCGCCCAGGTTGGTCGGGTTGAAGCCCAGGCCGGAGCTCTGGATCGCCTTGTCCACCGCCGCCAGCATGTTGCGCTCGAAGGCCACGACCTGCAGGGTGCGAGCATCCTTCACGGTGACGTTGGCCACCTGGTTGATCGGGGTGTCAGCACCGTAGTAAGGCACCATCACGCCTGCCAGGATGCTTGGGTGAGCCTGGCCGGTGCGGATGCGGCTGAATGCATGCGCCAGGGATTCCAGGGACTTCTTCATGCGCTCTTGAGCGTCTTTCTTGATTTCGTTGATCATTGTTCGCCTTCCTCGATCAGGGTTCCTTCAGCGCCGCCATGCACGATATTCAGCAGGGCGCCGGGCTTGTTCATGTTGAAGACACGCAACGGCATCTTATGGTCGCGGCACAGGCAGATCGCCGTCAGATCCATGACACCCAGCTTGCGATCCAGTACTTCATCGTAGGTCAGATGATCGAACTTCTCGGCATGCGGGTCTTTGAATGGGTCTGCGGTGTATACACCGTCAACCTTGGTTGCCTTGAGCACGACGTCGGCATCGATCTCGATCGCCCGCAGGCATGCTGCGGAGTCGGTCGTGAAGAACGGGTTGCCGGTACCGGCAGCGAAGATCACCACTTCCTTGGAGTTCAGATGACGCATCGCCTTGCGACGGTCATAGTGATCGGTCACACCGACCATGGAAATGGCCGACATGACGATCGCCGAGATATTCGCACGTTCCAGCGCGTCGCGCATGGCCAGGCCGTTCATCACAGTGGCCAGCATGCCCATGTGGTCGCCTGTCACCCGATCCATGCCGGCCGCGCTGAGCGCCGCGCCACGGAACAGGTTGCCACCGCCGATGACCAGACCGACCTGAACACCGATGCCAACCAGCTGGCCGACTTCCAGCGCCATGCGATCCAGCACCTTAGGGTCGATCCCGAACTCTTCCGAGCCCATCAGGGCCTCGCCGCTAAGCTTGAGTAGAATGCGTTTATAGCGAGCTTGATAACCACTGCCCTGCTGAGCCATTGCGAATCTCTCCTGCGGCGTATTTTAAAAATTCTCTGCAAGCTGTTTGCAGCCTGCGTTCACTCTAGCTTGACGCTGTCACAGCGCCATCAGAACACGACTTTGTAAACCGGTTCCGAAGGCAACCAACTAAATTGGTTACCCCATTTGAAAAGAGGCTGCGCGCGTGAGCGGGCAGCCTCTTTCGGGCGACAGTTGAAAAACCGTCTTACTGTTGCTTGGCAGCAGCCAGTTGTGCGGCAACTTCTTCAGCGAAGTTGTCTTCTTTCTTCTCGATGCCTTCACCTACCGCGAAGCGGGTGAACGAAACGATTTCAGCGCCGCCTTTCTTGGCCAGGGCACCTACGGTGATTTCTGGATCCTTGACGAAAGCTTGCTCAACCAGGCTGGCTTCGGCCAGGAACTTGCTGATACGGCCACCGATCATTTTTTCAACGATTTCGGCTGGCTTGCCTTTCATCTTGTCTTCGTTCAACTGCAGGAACACGGCTTTCTCGCGTTCGATGGCTTCAGCGGAAACTTGCGATGGCAGCAGGAACTCAGGGTTGCTTGCAGCCACGTGCATGGCGATGTCCTTGGCCAGCTCTACGGAACCGCCTTTCAGGACAACCGCAACACCGATCTTGTTACCGTGCAGGTAAGTACCGACCACGTCACCTTCAACGCGAGCCAGACGACGGATGTTGACGTTCTCGCCAGTTTTACCAACCAGAACCAGACGATCGGCTTCTTGAGCTTCGATCAGCGGAGCGGCGTCGGTCAGCTTGTCAGCGAACGCTTTTTCAACGCTGGCAGCAACGAATGCCTTGAAGTCATCCTGCAGAGCCAGGAAGTCGGTCTGCGAGTTGACTTCCAGCAGAACGGCGGCTTTACCGTCGTCCTTGATGGCGATGGCGCCTTCAGCAGCGATGTTGCCTGCTTTCTTGGCAGCCTTGATGGCGCCCGAAGCACGCATGTCATCAATGGCTTTCTCGATGTCGCCGCCAGCCTTGGTCAAGGCTTTCTTGCAGTCCATCATGCCTTCGCCGGTACGCTCGCGCAGTTCTTTAACCAACGCCGCAGTAATCTCTGCCATTTTCAAATTCCTCTTGGATAGGTTTTCAACCATTCCACCCGACTCAACGGGCGATCAATTCTTGAGCTGCGCTCTCGAAAACCCTTGATAGCCGCCACACATGACAAGAACTGCAGGGGCGCCATCGGTAAATGATTTTCGAGGTGGCAAAAAGGGGGCCTAGCCCCCTTTTTGCGTACTGAGTAAACGCTAAGCGTCAGTTACTCAGGCTTCAGCTGCCGGCGCTGGAGCGTCTTCAGCGAATACTTCGGTGCCGCCAGCAACGTTGTTGCGGCCACGGATCACGGCGTCAGCCATCGAACCCATGTACAGCTGGATGGCGCGAATGGCGTCATCGTTGCCTGGGATGATGTAGTCAACGCCTTCCGGGCTGCTGTTGGTATCGACAACGCCGATGACCGGGATGCCCAGCTTGTTGGCTTCGGTGATCGCGATGCGCTCGTGGTCAACGTCGATCACGAACAGCGCGTCAGGCAGACCGCCCATGTCCTTGATACCACCCAGGCTACGATCCAGCTTTTCCAGATCGCGAGTGCGCATCAGCGCCTCTTTCTTGGTCAGCTTGGCGAAGGTGCCGTCTTCCGACTGAACTTCCAGGTCACGCAGACGCTTGATGGAAGCACGGATGGTCTTGTAGTTGGTCAGCATGCCGCCCAACCAGCGGTGATCGACGTACGGCGAACCGCAACGTGCTGCTTCTTCAGCAACGATCTTGCCAGCGGAACGCTTGGTGCCGACGAACAGAATCTTGTTTTTGCCCTGGGCCAGACGCTCTACGAAAGTCAGAGCTTCGTTGAACATTGGCAGGGTTTTTTCAAGGTTGATGATGTGAATCTTGTTACGCGCGCCGAAAATGTACTTGCCCATTTTCGGATTCCAGTAACGGGTTTGGTGACCGAAGTGCACACCGGCCTTCAGCATATCGCGCATGTTGACTTGGGACATGATAGTTCCTTAATAAGTCGGGTTAGGCCTCCACGTATCCCAATGACCAACCAACAGCTTGTGCTGAGGGCACCCAGGTCATCGTGTCGACACGTGTGTGGGTTTAGGCTTTTCGGAGCATCCCCGGAAAGCGGCGCATTTTATACCACAAGAAGGGTAAAAACGGAACCCGGATTCTCATTTCCCCCGGGGCGCTTTTTTGCTCCCCCCTTGGAATCGGGCCAGAATGCTCCACTGTTATAGAAAGAAGCGACGCACAGAGCCTCAGATTTGCCCCGGGGCTCTGTTAGAATCGCACCTTTGAGGCTTTTGAAAACGTGGCGACCCCACAGCGGGCTCAGCCTTCGGTACACCGTTTTCAAGCCATTCCGTGTTTATCCGCGCCACTGAGCGTCAAGAGAGCCTGTATGACCGTCACCCTCAAAACTCCCGAGGACATCGCAAAAATGCGTGTCGCCGGCAAACTGGCCGCCGAAGTGCTGGAAATGATTGCCGAGCATGTCAAACCCGGTGTGACCACCGAAGAACTGGACCGCATCTGCCACGACTACATCGTCAATGTGCAGCATGCGATTCCCGCGCCACTGAATTACAAGGGTTTCCCCAAATCCATCTGCACCTCGATCAACCACGTGGTGTGCCACGGCATCCCGAACGAGAAGCCGCTGAAGGATGGCGACACCCTGAACATCGACGTCACCGTCATCAAGGACGGCTACCACGGCGACACCAGCCGCATGTTCCACGTTGGCACCGTGCCGGTCTGGGCCGAGCGCCTGTCGCAGATCACCCAGGAATGCATGTACAAGGCCATCGAATTGGTCAAGCCGGGCTGCCGCCTGGGCGATATCGGCGAAGTCATCCAGAAGCACGCTGAAAAGAACGGCTTCTCGGTGGTCCGCGAGTTCTGCGGCCACGGTATCGGCAAGGTGTTCCACGAAGAACCGCAGATCCTGCACTACGGCCGCGCCGGCACCGGCATGGAACTGAAAGCCGGCATGACCTTCACCATCGAGCCGATGATCAACCAGGGCAAGGCCGACACCAAGGTGCTGGGCGACGGCTGGACCGCGATCACCAAGGACCGCAAGCTCTCCGCGCAGTGGGAACACACCCTGCTGGTGACCGAGACCGGCTACGAGATCTTCACCCTGCGCAGCGATGACACCATCCCGCGCGTTTCGGCCTGATCCACGCAGTTGCGCCCTTACCTATAGATAGAAAGGAAAGCCAATCGATGCCGCAGGTGGATCCCGAATTGTTCGACCGCGGCCAGTTCCAGGCGGAACTGGCCCTGAAGGCAAGCCCTATCGCCGCCTTCAAGAAAGCCATTCGTCAGGCACGTGAAGTGCTCGACGAGCGCTTTCGCAGCGGACGGGATATCCGCCGGCTCATCGAGGACCGCGCCTGGTTCGTCGATAACATCCTGCAAAAGGCCTGGGACCAGTTCGACTGGAGCGAAGACGCCGACATCGCCCTGGTGGCGGTCGGTGGCTACGGTCGTGGCGAGCTGCACCCCTACTCGGACATCGACCTGCTGATCCTGCTGGACAGCGCCGACCACGAGATTTTCCGCGATTCCATCGAACGCTTCCTGACCCTGCTCTGGGACATCGGCCTGGAAGTCGGACAAAGCGTGCGCTCGGTGGAGGAATGCGCCGAAGAGGCCCGCGCCGACCTGACGGTGGTTACCAACCTGATGGAAAGCCGCACCATCTGCGGCCCCGAACGCCTGCGCCAGCGCATGCTCGACGTCACCAGCACCGCGCACATGTGGCCGAGCAAGGACTTCTTCCTGGCCAAGCGCGCCGAACAGAAGGCCCGGCACCACAAGTACAACGACACCGAATACAACCTGGAACCCAACGTCAAAGGCTCGCCCGGCGGCCTGCGCGACATCCAGACCATCCTCTGGGTCGCCCGTCGCCAGTACGGCACGCTGAACCTGCGAGCCCTGGCCGGCGAAGGTTTCCTGGTGGAAAGCGAGAACGCGCTGCTGGCTTCGTCCCAGGAGTTCCTGTGGAAGGTCCGCTATGCCCTGCACATGCTCGCCGGGCGCGCCGAAGACCGCCTGCTGTTCGATCACCAGCGCTCGATCGCCAAGTTGCTGGGTTTCGAGGGCAACGATGCCAAGCAGGCCATCGAAAGCTTCATGCAGCAGTACTACCGGGTGGTGATGAGCATCGCCCAGCTCAGCGACCTGATCATCCAGCACTTCGAGGAAGTCATCCTCGCCCCGGAAGACGAAGCGCCGCCGCAGCCGATCAACTCGCGCTTCCAGCTGCACGACGGCTACATCGAGGCGATCAACGCCAACGTGTTCCGCCGCACACCGTTCGCCATGCTGGAAATCTTCGTGCTCATGGCCCAGCACCCGGAGATCAAGGGCGTACGCGCCGACACCATTCGCCTGTTGCGCGAAAATCGCCACCTGATCGACGACGATTTCCGCCATGACATTCGTAATACCAGCCTGTTCATCGAGCTGTTCAAGTGCGAGATCGGTATTCACCGCAACCTGCGACGGATGAATCGCTACGGCATTCTCGGGCGTTACCTGCCGGAGTTCGGCCATATCGTCGGGCAGATGCAGCACGACCTGTTCCACATCTATACGGTCGACGCCCACACCCTGAACCTGATCAAGCACCTGCGCAAACTGCAGTACACCCAGGTTTCGGAGAAATTCCCGCTGGCCAGCAAGCTCATGGCCAAGCTGCCCAAGCCCGAGCTGATCTACCTGGCCGGGCTCTACCACGACATCGGCAAGGGCCGGCACGGCGACCACTCGGAAATCGGCGCCGTGGACGCGGAAGCCTTCTGCATCCGCCACCAGCTGCCGCTGTGGGACACCCGCCTGATCGTCTGGCTGGTGCAAAACCACCTGGTGATGTCGACCACCGCCCAGCGCAAGGACCTGTCCGACCCGCAGGTCATCCATGACTTCGCCCAGGTCGTGGTCGACCAGACCCGCCTGGACTATCTGTACGTGCTGACGGTTTCCGACATCAACGCCACCAACCCGACGCTGTGGAACTCCTGGCGCGCCAGCCTGTTGCGCCAGCTCTACACCGAGACCAAGCGCGCCCTGCGCCGCGGCCTGGAAAACCCGGTGGACCGCGAAGAGCAGATCCGCCAGACGCAAAGCGCGGCGCTGGACATCCTGGTCCGCGCCGGCACCGATCCGGACGACGTCGAGCAGCTCTGGGCGCAACTGGGGGACGACTACTTCCTGCGCCACACTGCCGGCGACGTGGCCTGGCACAGCGACGCGATCCTCCAGCAGCCGGCCGACGGCGGCCCGCTGGTGCTGATCAAGGAAACCACCCAGCGCGAATTCGAGGGTGGCACGCAGATCTTCATCTACGCCCCGGACCAGCACGACTTCTTCGCCGTGACCGTGGCCGCGATGGACCAGTTGAACCTGAACATCCACGACGCCCGGATCATCACCTCGAGCAGCCAATTCACCCTCGACACCTATATCGTGCTCGACAACGACGGCGGCTCGATCGGCAACAACCCGCAACGCGTCAAACAGATCCGCGATGGCCTTACCGAGGCCCTGCGCAACCCTGACGACTACCCGACCATCATCCAGCGTCGGGTACCGCGTCAGCTCAAGCACTTCGCCTTCCCGCCGCAAGTGACTATCCACAACGACGCCCAGCGCCCGGTCACCGTGCTCGAACTGAGCGCCCCCGATCGCCCCGGCCTGCTGGCGCGCATCGGCAAGATCTTCCTGGAGTTCGACCTGTCGCTGCAAAACGCCAAGATCGCCACCCTGGGCGAGCGCGTGGAAGACGTGTTCTTCATTACCGACGCGAACAACCAGCAACTGTCCGATCCCCAGCTGTGCAGCCGACTGCAGGACGCCATCGTCGAACAGCTGAGCGTCAGCCACGAACCGCCTACCACCTTGACGCGCCTGAACATCTGATCACGCGCCACGACCCGCTTTGAGTGAGACACCGCACCGATGAACAACGCTCTGAACCAGCTGCAGCCCTACCCGTTCGAGAAACTCCGCGCCCTGCTCGGCGGCGTCCAGCCGAACCCGGCCAAGCGTCCTATCGCGCTGTCCATCGGCGAGCCCAAGCACCGCTCGCCGAGCTTTGTCGCCGAAGCCCTGGCCAATAACCTGGACCAGATGGCGGTGTATCCGACGACCCTGGGCCTCCCTGCCCTGCGCGAAGCCATCGCCGGCTGGTGCGAACGGCGTTTTGGCGTACCCAATGGTTGGATCGATCCGGCGCGCAACGTGCTGCCGGTCAACGGCACCCGCGAGGCGCTGTTCGCCTTCACCCAGACCGTGGTCAACCGTGGCGACGACGCGCTGGTGGTCAGCCCGAACCCCTTCTATCAGATCTACGAAGGCGCGGCCTTCCTCGCCGGCGCGAAGCCGCACTACCTGCCGTGCCTGGATGAAAACGGCTTCAACCCGGACTTCGACGCGGTACCGGCCGAGATCTGGCAGCGCTGCCAGATCCTGTTCCTGTGCTCACCGGGCAACCCGACCGGCGCGCTGATCCCGATCGAAACCCTGAAGAAACTCATCGCCCTGGCCGACCAGTACGATTTCGTGATCGCCGCCGACGAGTGCTACAGCGAGCTGTACTTCGACGAGCAGACCCCGCCGCCCGGCCTGCTCACTGCCTGCGCCGAACTGGGACGCCAGGACTTCAAGCGTTGCGTGGTGTTCCACAGCCTGTCCAAGCGCTCCAACCTGCCGGGCCTGCGCTCCGGTTTCGTCGCGGGCGACGCGGATATCCTCAAGGGCTTCCTGCTGTACCGCACCTACCATGGTTGCGCCATGCCGGTTCAGACCCAGCTGGCCAGCATCGCCGCCTGGAACGACGAAGTGCATGTGCGCGCCAACCGCGCGCTGTATCGCGAAAAGTTCGATGCGGTGCTGGAGATTCTGGCGCCGGTGCTCGACGTGCAGCGCCCGGACGGCAGCTTCTACCTGTGGCCGAACGTGGCGGGCGACGATACGGCGTTCTGCCGTGACCTGTTCGAACAGGAGCATGTGACCGTGGTGCCGGGCTCCTATCTGTCGCGCGATGTCGACGGCAGCAACCCGGGAGCCGGTCGGGTACGCATGGCCCTGGTAGCGCCATTGGCCGAATGCGTGGAAGCCGCCGAGCGGATCCGGGATTTCGTTCAGCGCCGTCAATAACCCACGCCCCTGTAGGAGCGAGGCTTGCCCGCGATCAAGACAACGCCGTACATCTGATACACCGCGTTATCGTTCATCGCGGGCAAGCCTCGCTCCTACAAAGCCAGGGTCATTTCACCTGCCCCAGATTGGCCTCGCTGAGGTCCAGCTCACCCAGGACCTCGCGCAACACGTCGTCGCCAATCTGGTGCTGGCGGCTCAACCGATATAACTCCAGCCGCTGCGCCCGCAGCGCCTTCAAACGTAACTTGCGCTCCAGCAAGTCCATCTGAAACGCCAATGCCTGGGCTTCGGCGGAATCGTTGAACACCTCCAGTTGATGGCGATATTCCGACATCAACCGCCCCTTGAGCTCGGTGGCCAGCGCCGCCTGGGCCGCATCCGGCGAGTTGGCCGCATCGGCCACTTCCTCGGCTTCCAGGGCATGGATCGCCGCCTCGGCGGTTTTGCGCCAGGCGTCACGCACTTCGGCGTGGCGCTTCTCGTCGGGGCTCTTCTGGATGCCCCGCAGCAACAGCGGCAGGGCGATACAGGCGGCAATCAGCGACAACAGGATCACCCCCGCGGCAATGAAGATCAGCAGGTCGCGCTCGGGGAAAGCCTCGCCCGCCCCCAGCAACAGCGGCACCGACATGACGCCCGCCAGGGTCACCGCCCCGCGCACCCCGCCCAGGGTCAGCAACCAGCAGGAACGCGCGGTCGGCACCAGCGTCAGCTCGCCCTTGCCACGCCAGCGGCGCAACAGCCCGGACAGGCGCCAGATGCTTTGCACCCAGATGAACCGCAGCACCAGCAGCACCAGGAAGATCGCCCCGACATCCAGGCAGCGATAGAACAGGGTCGGCCACAAGGTGGTTTCCTGGCTGACCACGGCCTTGATGATGTCGGGCAGTTGCAGGCCCAACAGCAGGAAGATCAGGCCGTTGAAGGCGAATTCCAGCAGCGACCAGACACTGCGGTTGAGCAAGCGGGTGCTGGTCTGCCGGGGCAACAGATCGAGCCAGCTCTGCATCATCCCCGCCGCCACCGCCGAGAGGATGCCCGAGGCTCCCAGGCGCTCGGCCAGCACGTAGGCGGCGAACGGCAGCAACAGCATGAACACCACGTGGGTCGCCGGGTCATCCCAGCCGCGGGCGATCATCCAGGCACGCAAGCGCCCCACCAGCCAGCTCAGGGCCACGCCGACCGCCAGGCCACCCACCGCCACCAGGACAAAGGTCAGGCTGGCATTGGCCAGGGAAAACACCCCGGTCACGGCCGCCGCCAGGGCGAACTTGAAGGTCACCAGGCCGGAAGCGTCGTTCATCAAAGCCTCGCCCTGCAGCATGTGCATCAAGGGCGTCGGCAGGCGGTTCTGGGAAATCGCCGAGACCGCCACGGCGTCGGTCGGCGACAAGACAGCCGCCAGGGCAAAGGCCACCGGCAAGGGGATGGTCGGCAGCAACCAGTGAATGAAATAACCGGCGCCCACCACGGTGAACAGCACCAGGCCCACGGCCAGGGTCAGGATCGGCCCGCGCAGGCGCCACAGCTCACGCTTGGGCATGCGCCAGCCATCGGAGAACAGCAGCGGCGGCAGGAACAGGAATAGAAACAATTCCGGGTCCAGGGCCACGTGCAGCCCCAGGGTGGGCCAGGCCAACAAGGCCCCGGCGGCGATCTGCACCAGCGGCAACGGCAACGGAATCACCCGTCCGACCAGCCGCGAGAGACTCACCAGCATCAGCAGGATAAGGACGGTATAAGCGGTTTGCATAAAGCGGTTTTCCCAATCGATCAGCAGCAGACTTCAGGCAACAGGTTACCGTCGAAGTGCCATATTAGCCGCTTAAGCTCGGGCCTCGCCGCTGCACAAAAGTCGCAAGTGGCCCATGCCGCTGTCACACAAAGCTACAAAGCCGGGCCTTCGCCGACGCCGAACCGGCGCGGGCATGGCATAATCCGTGACCTTTAACTCCAGCATCTCAAAAGGGGGCAATTCCTTGACCGCTTCAAGCAAAACGTTGCACCTTTTCGGCATCAAAGCCTGCGACACCATGAAAAAGGCGCGCACCTGGCTCGATGAACACGCTGTCAGCTATGACTTCCACGACTACAAAGCGGTCGGTATCGACCGCGAACACCTGGCCCAGTGGTGCAACGAGCACGGCTGGCAGGTGGTGCTGAACCGTGCGGGCACGACCTTTCGCAAACTCGACGACGAACGCAAAGCCGATCTCGACCAGGCGAAAGCGATCGAACTGATGCTCGCACAACCCTCGATGATCAAGCGCCCGGTGCTCGATCTCGGTGACCGAACCCTGATTGGCTTCAAGCCCGATATCTACGCGGCAGAAATCAAATAACGCCTGCCCGTTCAATTTTGTAAGAGGTAACAGCATGTCCACTACCCTGTTCAGCCTGGCCTTTGGTGTCGGCACTCAAAACCGTCAAGGCGCGTGGCTGGAAGTGTTCTACGCCGCGCCCCTGGTCAAGCCATCCGCGGAAATCGTTGCCGCCATCGCCCCGGTACTGGGCTACAGCGAAGGCAACCAGGCCATCACCTTCACCACCGCCCAGGCCGCGCAACTGGCCGAGGCCCTGAAAAGCATCGACGCCACCCAGGCCGCGCTGCTGACCCGCCTGGCCGAGAGCCACAAGCCGCTGGTTGCCACCCTGCTGGCCGAAGACGCCCAGCTGACCTCCACCCCGGAGGCCTACCTGAAGCTGCACCTGCTGTCCCACCGCCTGGTCAAGCCACACGGCCTGAACCTGGCCGGGATCTTCCCGCTGCTGCCGAACGTGGCCTGGACCAACCAGGGCGCGGTCGACCTCGGCGAACTGGCCGAGCGTCAACTGGAAGCGCGCCTGCGCGGCGAGCTGCTGGAAGTGTTCTCGGTGGACAAGTTCCCGAAAATGACCGACTACGTGGTACCGAGCGGCGTGCGTATCGCTGACAGCGCGCGTATTCGCCTGGGCGCCTACATCGGCGAAGGCACCACCGTGATGCACGAAGGTTTCGTCAACTTCAACGCCGGCACCGAAGGCCCGGGCATGATCGAAGGCCGGGTTTCCGCGGGCGTATTCGTCGGCAAGGGTTCCGACCTGGGTGGCGGCTGCTCGACCATGGGCACCCTGTCGGGCGGCGGCAACATCGTGATCAAGGTCGGCGAAGGCTGCCTGATCGGCGCCAACGCCGGTATCGGTATCCCGCTGGGCGACCGTAACACCGTGGAATCAGGCCTGTACGTGACTGCCGGGACCAAGGTGGCGCTGCTGGACGAGAACAACCAGCTGGTCAAGGTGCTCAAGGCCCGCGAACTGGCCGGCCAGCCAGACCTGCTGTTCCGCCGCAATTCGGAAACCGGTGCCGTGGAGTGCAAGACCCACAAGTCGGCCATCGAGCTGAACGAAGCGCTGCACGCTCACAACTAAGCAGCGATTCGGTTCCACTGCGACCGGCCGGGCGCTTATCATCGGCGCCCGGCCTGTTCAAACGAGTTCTGCCACCATGCTTGTAGCCTCCCCCTGGCGCGCCGACTTCCCGGCCATCGCCGCCCTGCAACGGCAGGACCAGACCTACCTGGACAACGCCGCCACCACGCAAAAACCCCAAGCCCTGCTGGACGCCCTGGCGCACTACTACGCCAATGGCGCGGCCAACGTGCATCGCGCGCAGCACTTGCCCGGTGCTCACGCCACCCAGGCATTCGAGAACAGCCGGCACAAAGTGGCGCAGTGGCTGAATGCCGGTGACAGCGGGCAGATCATCTTCACCCACGGCGCGACCTCCGCGCTGAATCTCCTGGCCTATGGCCTGGAACATCAATTCAACCCAGGCGATGAAATCGTCATCAGCGCCCTGGAACATCACGCCAACCTGCTGCCCTGGCAGCAACTGGCGCACCGTCGCGGCCTCAACCTGGTGGTCCTGCCGCTGGACGACGACGGCCTGATTGACCTCGACGCCGCGGCCCGTCTGATCGGTCCGCGCACCCGGCTACTGGCCGTCAGCCAGCTGTCCAATGTGCTCGGTGCCTGGCAACCCCTGCCGCAGCTGCTGGCCCTGGCCAAGGCGCACCATGCCCTGACCGTGGTTGACGGCGCCCAGGGCGTGGTCCACGGCCGCCACGATGTGCAGGCGCTGGGCTGCGATTTCTATGTGTTCTCCAGCCACAAGCTCTACGGTCCGGACGGCGTCGGCGTGCTCTACGGACGCAACGAGGCGTTGCCAGGCCTGCGTCACTGGCAGTTTGGCGGCGAGATGGTCCAGCAGGCCGACTACCAGCACGCCAGCTTCCGCCCCGCCCCACTGGGTTTCGAGGCCGGTACACCGCCGATTGCCAGTGTGATCGGCCTGGGCGCGACCCTGGATTACCTCAGCGGCCTCGACCAGGACGCCGTCAACGCCCATGAAGCCGCGCTGCACGACTACCTGCTGCATGGCCTGCTGGCCCGCAAAGGCCTGCGCCTGCTGGGCAAGCCGCAGCTGGCGCTGGTCAGTTTCGTGGTCGATGGCGTGCACAACGCCGACCTGGCTCACCTGCTGACCGAACAGGGCATCGCCGTGCGTGCCGGGCATCACTGCGCCATGCCGCTGCTGAAAAGCTTCGGCCTGGCCGGGGCGATCCGCGTGTCCCTGGCGCTGTACAACGACTCCGAGGACCTGGAGCGCTTCTTCGAGGCCCTCGATCAGGCCCTGGAGCTGTTGCGATGAGCCTGCCCGCCGAAGCCCTGGCCGCCCTCGACAGTTTCCAGGGCGCTCCCGGCTGGGAACAGCGCGCACGCCTGCTGATGCAATGGGGCGAACGCCTGGCGCCGCTGGCTGAAGCCGACAAGGTCGAGGCCAATCGGGTGCATGGCTGTGAAAGCCAGGTCTGGCTGGTGGGGACCTTGCAGGACGGTCACTGGCAGTTCGCCGCCAGCAGCGATGCGCGCCTGATCCGTGGCCTGGTGGCCCTGCTGCTGGCGCGGGTCAACGGTTTGTCCGCCGAGGAGCTGCAACGGGTGGATTTGCCGGACTGGTTCAATCAACTCGGCCTGTCGCGCCAGCTCTCACCCTCGCGCAGCAATGGGCTGAATGCGGTATTGCAGCGGATGCGCGAGCTCTCAGCCTGACGCCCATCCCTGTAGGAGCGAGGCTTGCCCGCGATAGCGGTCTATCTGACACACCGCATTTCGCGGGCAATCGAACGTCGACCGGCCGCTCCTACAGAGTCAAACGGCCGCGGGCTTGACCCGGTCCGCCGGGCGCCGCACGCCAGCCACCAGCTTGTCCACCGCCTTGGTCGCCGCGACCATGCCGAAGGTCGCGGTCACCATCATCACCGCGCCAAAACCGCCGGCGCAGTCGAGTTTCACGCCATCGCCGACAAAGCTCTTCTGCAGGCAGATGCTGCCGTCCGGTTTCGGGTAGCGCAGTTGCTCGGTGGAAAACACGCAAGGCACGCTGTAGTGACGGGTCACGGTGCGGGAAAAACCGTAGTCGCGACGCAGGGTCGAGCGCACTTTCGAGGCCAGCGGGTCGTTGAAGGTGCGGTTCAGGTCACAGACCTGGATCAGCGTCGGGTCGATCTGCCCGCCCGCGCCGCCGGTGGTGATGATCTGGATCTTGCGCCGCTTGCACCAGGCGATCAGCGCCGCCTTGGCGTTGACGCTGTCGATGCAGTCGATCACGCAGTCGATGTTCGGCGTGATGTATTCGGCCATGGTCTCGCGGGTGACGAAGTCCGCCACCGCATGCACGGTGCAAGCCGGATTGATCCCGCGCAGGCGCTCGGCCATGACCTCGACCTTGGCCTTGCCGACCGTGCTGTCGAGGGCGTG
Organism: Pseudomonas sp. GW531-T4; assembly: GCF_017349615.1. NCBI lineage: Bacteria > Pseudomonadati > Pseudomonadota > Gammaproteobacteria > Pseudomonadales > Pseudomonadaceae > Pseudomonas > Pseudomonas sp. GW531-T4. Next base: position 110,801 of record NZ_JACMZT010000008.1, on the reverse strand, counting down.
CAGCTGCCGATTGCTGTTGCTGACGCAGACGTCGTCCAGGTCGAACAGCGAGATCTCGCCCACGCCGCAACGGGCAATGGCTTCCGCCGCCCAGGAACCGACACCGCCGACCCCGACGATCGCCACATGGGCGGCGCGCAAGCGTTCCAACCCCTCGATGCCATACAAACGGGCGACGCCAGCAAACCGCGGATCTTCTGTACTCATGACCATTACCCCAAAAACCGGCGCGCATTATAGGGCCGATGTCCGCCAAGAGCATCTTTGCCCTATGAATGGCAGTCAGGGCTGCTTTAATGAGGGAACAATCTGAAAATTTCGTCGCCGAGAACTTAAATCGAGTTGGATTGCCCAACCTGCGGCCTTCTCCTGTGCGCTGTACGCTCAGCCGAAGGCCAGTGTAGGATGCGCGCCGCTTGGCGCATGCCGACCGTTCCCCCGTTCCACACCCTTTGGAACCCGAAATAGCTATGTCATCGCGTAAATTTGGACTCAACCTGGTGGTGGTTCTGGCAATCGCCGCCCTGTTCACCGGCTTCTGGGCACTGGTCAACCGCCCGGTCTCCGCCCCCAATTGGCCTGCACAAATCTCCGGCTTTTCCTACTCGCCTTTCCAGCTGGGCCAGTTCCCGCAGAAAGACCAGTTTCCGACCGACGATGAAATGCGTCGCGACCTGGAGATCATGAGCAAGCTGACCGACAACATTCGCACCTACTCGGTCGACGGCACGCTGGAGAACATCCCCAAGCTGGCGGAAGAGTTCGGCCTGCGCGTGACCCTGGGGATCTGGATCAGCCCGGACCTGGAACGCAACGAGCGTGAAATCACCCGCGCCATCGACATCGCCAACAACTCGCGCAGTGTGGTGCGCGTGGTGGTCGGTAACGAAGCGATCTTCCGCAAGGAAATCACCGCCGACCAGTTGAGCGTCCTGCTCGATCGCGTGCGCGCTGCCGTCAAGGTACCGGTCACCACCTCCGAGCAGTGGCACGTCTGGGAAGAACACCCGGAACTGGCCCAGCACGTCGACCTGATCGCCGCCCACGTCCTGCCCTACTGGGAATTCATCCCGATGGACAAGGCCGGGCAGTTCGTCCTCGACCGCGCCCGTGACCTGAAAAAGATGTTCCCGAAAAAACCGCTGCTGCTGTCCGAGGTGGGCTGGCCGAGCAACGGCCGCATGCGTGGCGGCGCCGACGCCAGCCCGGCGGATCAGGCGATCTACCTGCGTAACCTGGTCAACAAGCTCAACCGCCAGGGCTACAACTACTTCGTGATCGAAGCCTTCGACCAGCCGTGGAAGGCCAGCGACGAAGGTTCGGTGGGCGCCTACTGGGGCGTGTTCAACGCCGCGCGCCAGCAGAAGTTCAACTTCGAAGGCCCGGTGGTGGCGATCCCGCAGTGGCGCGTGCTGGCCATCGGCTCGGTGGTCCTGGCGCTGCTGTCCCTGACCCTGCTGATGATCGACGGCTCGGCCCTGCGCCAGCGCGGCCGGACCTTCCTGACCTTCATCGCCTTCCTCTGCGGTTCGGTGCTGGTGTGGATCGGCTACGACTACAGCCAGCAATACAGCACCTGGTTCAGCCTGACGGTGGGCTTCCTGCTCGCCCTGGGTGCGCTCGGGGTGTTCATCGTGTTGCTCACCGAGGCCCATGAACTGGCCGAGGCGGTCTGGGTGCACAAGCGCCGGCGCGAGTTCCTGCCGGTCGAAGGCGACTCCAGTTACCGGCCGAAAGTCTCGATCCATGTGCCGTGCTACAACGAGCCGCCGGAGATGGTCAAACAGACCCTCAATGCCCTGGCCAACCTCGACTATCCGGACTTCGAAGTCCTGATCATCGACAACAACACCAAGGACCCGGCGGTCTGGGAGCCGGTGCAGGCCTATTGCGAGACCCTCGGCCCGCGCTTCAAGTTCTTCCACGTCGCGCCCCTGGCCGGCTTCAAGGGCGGCGCGCTGAACTACCTGATCCCGCACACCGCCAAGGACGCCGAAGTGATCGCGGTGATCGACTCGGACTACTGCGTCGACCGTAACTGGCTCAAGCACATGGTGCCGCACTTCGCCGACCCGAAAATCGCCGTGGTGCAATCGCCACAGGACTACCGCGACCAGAACGAAAGCACCTTCAAGAAGCTCTGCTACGCGGAATACAAGGGCTTTTTCCATATCGGCATGGTTACCCGCAACGACCGTGACGCGATCATCCAGCACGGCACCATGACCATGACCCGCCGTTCGGTCCTGGAAGAACTGGGCTGGGCCGACTGGTGCATCTGCGAAGACGCCGAGCTGGGCCTGCGGGTGTTCGAAAAAGGCCTGTCGGCGGCGTACTACCACGAAAGCTACGGCAAGGGCCTGATGCCGGATACCTTCATCGACTTCAAGAAACAGCGTTTCCGCTGGGCCTATGGGGCGATCCAGATCATCAAGCGCCACACTGCCAGCCTGCTGCGCGGCAAGGACACCGAGCTGACCCGTGGCCAGCGCTATCACTTCCTCGCGGGCTGGCTGCCGTGGGTGGCGGACGGCATGAACATCTTCTTCACCCTCGGCGCCCTGTTGTGGTCGGCGGCGATGATCATCGTGCCGCAGCGCGTCGACCCGCCGTTGCTGATCTTCGCGATCCCGCCCCTGGCGCTGTTCGTGTTCAAGGTCGGCAAGATCATCTTCCTCTACCGCCGGGCGGTCGGGGTCAACCTCAAGGATGCGTTCTGCGCGGCCGTGGCGGGCCTGGCGTTGTCCCACACCATTGCCAAGGCGGTGCTGTACGGCTTCTTCACCAGCAGCATTCCGTTCTTCCGCACACCGAAGAATGCCGACAACCACGGTTTCTGGGTGGCGATCTCGGAAGCCCGGGAAGAGCTGTTCATCATGCTGCTGTTGTGGGGCGCGGCGCTGGGTATCTACCTGGTGCAGGGCGGCCTGCCGAGCAACGACATGCGCTTCTGGGTGACCATGCTGCTGGTGCAGTCGCTGCCGTATGTGGCGGCGCTGGTCATGGCCTTCCTGTCGTCGCTGCCAAAACCCGTTGCCGAAAGCGCGCCGGTGGCGGCGGCATAAATCGCGGCAAAGCACTAAACGGCGGCCTCTGGCCGCCGTTTTGCTTTAAGATATCCGCCATTTTGCGCGCCTTGCCCGCCGCCGCCTCTGTAGGAGCGAGCTTGCTCGCGATGGATATCAAGAATAACGCGCAGCCCCTGATGCACTGCGCCGCTCTTGCGTCCATCGCGAGCAAGCTCGCTCCTACGGAGAAAGAGCAGCGCCTGACCTTGCCCCTGCTTCGGAGTTTCCCCATGACGGCCCACGCCGACCTTTCGCCGACCCTGCAACTCGCCTGTGACCTGATCCGCCGCCCGTCGGTGACGCCGGTCGACGCCGACTGCCAGAAGCTGATGATGCAGCGCCTGGGCGATGCCGGCTTCAAGCTGGAGCCGATGCGCATCGAGGATGTGGATAACTTCTGGGCCACCCACGGCAAGCACGAAGGCCCGGTGCTGTGTTTCGCCGGCCACACCGACGTGGTGCCCACCGGCCCGGTCCAGGCCTGGCAGAACGACCCGTTCGACGCGTTGATCGACGAGCACGGCATGCTCTGCGGGCGCGGCGCGGCGGACATGAAAGGCAGCCTGGCGGCGATGCTGGTGGCGACCGAGCGTTTCGTCGCCGACTACCCGGACCACAAAGGCTCGGTGGCGTTCCTGATCACCAGCGACGAAGAAGGCCCGGCGCACCACGGCACCAAGGCCGTGGTCGAGCGCCTGGCGGCGCGCAAGGAGCGCCTGGACTGGTGCATCGTCGGCGAGCCGTCGAGCACCAGCCTGGTCGGTGACGTGGTCAAGAACGGCCGTCGCGGCTCCCTCGGCGCCAAGCTCACGGTGCGCGGCGTGCAGGGCCACGTGGCCTACCCGCACCTGGCCAAGAACCCGATCCACCTGGCCGCCCCGGCCCTGGCCGAACTGGCTGCGGAGCATTGGGACGACGGCAATGCCTTCTTCCCGCCGACCAGCTTCCAGATTTCCAACCTGAATTCCGGCACCGGCGCGACCAACGTGATCCCCGGCGAGCTGGTGGCAGTGTTCAACTTCCGCTTCTCCACCGAATCCACGGTTGAAGGCCTGCAACAGCGCGTGACCACCATCCTCGACAAGCACGGCCTGGACTGGCATGTGGAGTGGGCGTTGTCGGGCCTGCCGTTCCTCACCGAGCCGGGCGCCCTGCTCGACGCGGTGTCGGCCAGCATCAAGGACGTCACCGGCCGCGAGACCCAGGCTTCCACCAGCGGCGGCACCTCCGACGGGCGCTTCATCGCCACCCTCGGCACCCAGGTGGTCGAGCTGGGCCCGGTCAACGCCACCATCCACCAAGTCAACGAGCGGGTGCTGGCCAGCGATCTCGACGTGCTGACCGAAATCTACTACCAGACCCTGATCAAGTTGCTCGCCTGATGCTTGCCTGCCCTATCTGCGCGGCGCCCCTGAGCGCCGTCGACAACGGTGTCGTGTGCCCGGCCGGGCACCGCTTCGACCGCGCCCGCCAGGGTTACCTGAACCTGCTGCCGGTGCAGCACAAGAACAGTCGCGACCCGGGCGACAACCAGGCCATGGTCGAAGCCCGCCGCGACTTTCTCAATGCCGGTCATTACGCCCCGGTGGCCAGGCGCCTGGCCGAACTGGCCGCCGAGCGCGCCCCGCAGCACTGGGTCGATATCGGTTGCGGCGAGGGTTACTACACCGCACAGATCGCCCAAGCGCTGCCCCAGGCGGACGGTTATGCCCTGGACATCTCCCGGGAAGCGGTCAAGCGCGCCTGTCGCCGTGCCCCGCAGCTGACCTGGTTGATCGCCAGCATGGCCCGGGTGCCCCTGGCCGATGCCAGCTGCCAGTTCCTCGCCAGTGTCTTCAGCCCGCTGGACTGGCAGGAAGCCAAGCGCCTGCTCAGCCCTGGCGGCGGCCTGATGAAGGTCGGGCCGACCAGCGGTCACCTGATGGAATTGCGCGAGCGCCTGTACGACGAGGTCCGCGAATACACCGACGACAAACACCTGGCGCTGGTGCCCGCGGGCATGGCGCTGCAACACAGTGAAACCCTGGACTTCAAGCTGACGTTGAGCAATCCGCAGGATCGCGCCAACCTGCTGGCCATGACGCCCCACGGCTGGCGCGCCAGTGCCGAACGCCGAGCCAGCGTGATCGAGCAGGCCGAGCCCTTCGAGGTCAGCGTGTCGATGCGCTACGATTACTTCGTTCTGCAATAACCCATCAATCCACGGCCTCGAGCAGCGACTCGAGGCCGAATAAATCCGCGAATGGATTTTTCAGACCCGCAGTGAGGACATCCATGCGCCAACCGGATATCGAGATTTACCTGAAAGACGCCGACGTCGACCACAAGGCTATCGCCGCCTGGCTCGGCGCGGCCCTGGGCCCGTGCAGCGACTGGGTGCAGAAAGGCCAGACCTACAAATGCAAGGCCGGCAGCGTGCCGGTGACCTGGCTGCCGAAAGCCGTGGGCAAGTGGAACAGCCTGTACCTGGAAAGCGACCAGACGCCGTGGGACGACGACATCGCCTGTGCCCGCGCCGCCTTCGCCGCGCTGAACGTCGAAGTGCGCTGCGCACCGGGCAGTTGGGTCGAGGAAGAAGGTGAAGAATCGGCCGACCGCTGGATTCGCATCAGTGCCGACGGGGAAGAAGAGATTACCTGGCGTACCGCCTGATTCCGATTACTGTAGGAGCGAGGCTTGCCCGCGATAGCGTTTTACCTGACACAACGCTATCGCAAGCAAGCTTCGCTCCTACAAGGCACAACGCTTACAAGCCCACTACATCCTCAGCCTGCAACCCCTTCTGCCCCTCTACCACGGCGTATTCAACCTGCTGCCCTTCGGTCAGCGAGCGGTGGCCTTCACCACGAATAGCACGGTAGTGGACAAATACATCGGCACCACCTTCACGCTGAATGAAGCCGTAGCCCTTGGCGTCGTTGAACCACTTCACGCTGCCGGTCTCGCGAGTTGCCATCAATCCATCCTCCGTCTTTTTATTATCAGTCGGCTTACTGAAACGAAGCCGTGAGAACTTTCGCCTGGACCTGGGTTTCTATTGATGGGGCCCACATGCCCAGGCGTCAGTCGGGCGAGTATATGACAGGCACAAAAACTCTCAACTCAATCTTGTTTGCCGCTTTTTTGCCGATTTTCGGTGAATCCGGCACACTAGCCGCCCCGAGCAACTGCTCGGTTTTTTCCACTAAAGCAGAAGCCGTATGACCCGCTCCCCGTTCCGCCGTCTTGTGTTTGGCACCTTGCGCCGACTGTTGTACCTCTGGGTTCGCTCAGAGACGATCAACCAGTCGTCCTTCACCCTCAACCTCGACCGCAGTCGTCCGGTGTTCTACGTCCTGCAAAACCCTTCGCTCACCGACCTCGCCGTGGTCGATACCGAGTGCACCAAGGCCGGGTTGCCGCGCCCGGTGCTGCCGGTCTCGGTGGGCAACCTGCTGGAACCCGCCGCATTCTTCTACCTGACCCCGGCCCCGGACTGGCTCGGCCGCCAGGACAAGCGCGGCGCGCCACCGACCCTGACCCGCCTGGTCAGCGCCCTGAGCCAGAATGCCGCCGAAGACGCGCAGATCATTCCGGTCAGCGTGTTCTGGGGCCAGTCGCCAGACAGCGAATCGAGCCCGTGGAAACTGTTGTTCGCCGACAGCTGGGCGGTCACCGGGCGCCTGCGCCGGCTGCTGAGCATCATGATTTTGGGCCGCAAGACCCGGGTGCAATTCTCCGCGCCGATCCACCTGCGCGAGCTGATCGAGCACAACAAGGGCCACGAGCGCACCGTGCGCATGGCCCAGCGCATCCTGCGGGTGCATTTTCGCAACCTGAAGGCCGCGGTGATCGGCCCGGACATTTCCCACCGCCGCAACCTGGTCAAGGGCCTGCTGAACCAGCCACTGGTCCGGCAGGCGATCCTCGAGGAAGCCGAACGGGAAAAGATCTCCCCGGAAAAAGCCAAGGCCGTGGCCCTGCGTTATGGCAACGAGATCGCCTCGGACTATACCTTCACCGCGATCCGCTTCCTCGAAGTGGTGCTGAGCTGGTTCTGGAACAAGATCTACGACGGGATCAAGGTCAACCACATCGAAAGCGTGCAGAAAGTCGCCCCCGGTCACGAAGTGATCTATGTGCCCTGCCACCGCAGCCATATCGACTACCTGCTGCTGTCCTACCTGCTGTTCCGCAACGGCCTGACCCCGCCGCACATCGCCGCCGGGATCAACCTGAACATGCCGGTGATCGGCAGCCTGCTGCGCAGGGGTGGCGCCTTCTTCATGCGCCGCACCTTCAAGGGCAACCCGCTCTACACCTCAGTGTTCAACGAATACCTGCACACCCTGTTCACCAAGGGTTTCCCGGTGGAGTACTTCGTCGAGGGCGGGCGCTCGCGCACCGGGCGCATGCTGCAACCGAAAACCGGGATGCTGGCCATCACCCTGCGCAGCTTCCTGCGCTCCTCACGCATGCCGATCGTCTTCGTGCCGGTGTACATCGGCTACGAGCGCGTGCTGGAAGGCCGCACCTACCTGGGCGAACTGCGCGGCGCGAGCAAGAAGAAAGAGTCGATCTTCGACATCTTCAAGGTCATCGGCGCCCTCAAGCAGCGCTTCGGCCAGGTGGCGGTGAACTTCGGCGAGCCGATCAAGCTGGCCGAGTTTCTCGATCAGGAACAGCCGGGCTGGCGCGCCCAGGAGCTGGGCCCGCAGTTCAAGCCGGCCTGGCTCAACGAAACCACCAACCGCCTGGGTGAAAAAGTCGCCCAGCACCTGAACGAAGCGGCGGCGATCAACCCGGTCAACCTGGTGGCACTGGCGTTGCTCTCCACCAGCCGCCTGGCCCTCGACGACCGTGCCATGGCCCGGGTCCTGGACCTGTACCTGGCGCTGCTGCGCAAAGTCCCCTACTCGCCCCACACCACCCTGCCGGAAGGCGACGGCCGGGCCTTGATCGAACATGTGAAGGACATGGACCTGCTGTCCGAGCAGAGCGATGCCCTGGGCAAGATCCTCTACCTGGACGAGCAGAACGCCGTCCTGATGACCTACTACCGCAACAACGTGCTGCACATCTTCGCCCTGCCGGCGTTGCTCGCGAGCTTCTTCCAGAGTTCGTCGCGCATGAGCCGCGAACAGATCCTGCGCTACACCCGCGCGCTGTATCCCTACCTGCAGTCGGAGCTGTTCATCCGCTGGTCCCTGGACGAGCTGGACGGGGTGATCGACCAGTGGCTGGAAGCCTTCGTCGAGCAAGGCCTGCTGCGCTTCGAGAAGGACCTGTACCTGCGTCCGGCGCCGAGTTCACGGCACTTCGTGCTGCTGACCCTGCTGTCCAAGAGCATCGCCCAGACCCTGCAGCGCTTCTACATGGCCATCTCGCTGCTGCTCAACAGCGGCCAGCGCAGCATCAGCGCCGAAGAACTGGAAGACCTGTGCACGGTCATGGCCCAGCGCCTGTCGATCCTGCATGGCCTGAATGCCCCGGAGTTCTTCGACAAGAGCCTGTTCCGCCACTTCATCCAGACCTTGCTGGAGCAGGACGTGCTACGCCGCGACGAAGCCGGCAAGCTGAGCTACCACGAACTGCTCGGCGAACTGGCCGAAGGCGCGGCCAAGCGCGTGCTGCCGGCGGAGATTCGCCTGTCGATCCGCCAGGTGGCCCTGCACCGCAGCGAAGATGCCGCCGAGCAGGTCGCCGCCCCGCAACAAAGCGACTAGATTCTTATCGGCGCCAGGCGGTTTCTGGCGCCTCCCGATACGGAGATCCATCATGAAAAAGCTCACCCTGCTCGCCCTTACCACCCTGCTCGGGGCCTGTAACAGCATGCAACCTGCCAGCAACGCCAGCCTCGACGGCGAAGTCTTCTACCTGCAACGCATCGCCCTGCCGCCAGCCGCCACCCTCAGCGTCAGCCTGCAGGACGTGTCGCTGGCCGACGCCCCCGCGGTGGTGCTGGCCGAACAGAAAGGCCCGGTCAAAGGCCAGGTGCCGCTGCCCTTCCACCTCAGCTACGACCCGGCCCAGGTCAAACCCGGGCACCGTTATTCGGTCAGCGCGCGGATCGAGCTGGCCGGCAAACTGCTGTTCGTCACCACCGAGCACAACGGGGTGAAACTCGACGGCAGCGACCCGCAACCGCTGAAAATCCGCGTCGACGCGGTTCGTTAATCCCTTTTCTTGAACAAGGAAGCTGCCATGCTCCGTTCTTCCCTTCGCTTCACCAGCCTGTGCGCCGGCCTGTTGATCTCCGCCAGTGCCCTGGCGCTGTCCCTCGGCGACCTGTCGCAGCAAGATGCCACCGGCGGCCTCAAGGACGCCCTGACCCAGGGAGCCCAGGTCGCGGTCAAACAGCTGGGCACCGCCGGCGGTTTCAGCAATAACCCGGACGTGCGCATCGAGTTGCCGGGCAACCTCGGCAAAGTGGCGAAGAAAATGAAGCAGTTCGGCATGGGCGCCCAGGTCGAAGAACTCGAGAGCAGCATGAACAAGGCCGCCGAGGCCGCTGTGCCGCAGGCCCAGGCGCTGCTGGTGGATGCGGTGAAGAAGATGAGCGTGGAGGACGCCAAGGGCATTCTCAGCGGCGGCAAGGATTCCGCCACCCAGTACCTGAGCAAGACCAGCCGCGAGCAGATCCGCGTGAAGTTCCTGCCGATCGTCAAGCAGGCCACCGACCAGGTGGGCCTGGCCAAGCAGTACAACGCCTTCGCCGGCCAGGCCGCCACCCTCGGCGTGCTGGATGCGAAGAACGCGAATATCGAAGGCTACGTGACCGAACAGGCGCTCAACGGCCTGTTCGAGATGATCGGCAAGCAGGAAGCGACCATTCGCGAGAACCCGGCGGCAGCGGCCACCAGCCTGGCGAAGAAGGTGTTTGGTACCCTGTAACCCCTACCTGTAGGAGCGGCCGGTCGACGCTCGATTGCCCGCGATGGCCTCACCGCGGTGTGTCTGGCACACCGTGGCGTCTAGATCGCGGGCAAGCCTCGCTCCTACAGGCGAATCAGGTTTTCTTGACCCTGAACCACGCCGCATACAGCGCCGGCAAGAACAGCAGGGTCAGCGCCGTCGCCACAATCAGCCCACCCATGATCGCCACCGCCATCGGCCCGAAGAACACGCTGCGTGACAGCGGGATCATCGCCAGCACCGCCGCCAGCGCGGTCAGCACGATCGGCCGGAAGCGCCTTACCGTCGCTTCGATGATTGCCTGCCACGGCTTGAGCCCGGCGGCGATGTCCTGCTCGATCTGATCCACCAGGATCACCGAGTTGCGCATGATCATCCCCGACAGAGCGATGGTCCCGAGCATGGCCACGAAGCCGAACGGCTGGCGGAACACCATCAGGAACAGGGTCACGCCGATCAGCCCCAGCGGCGCGGTGAGGAACACCATCGCCGTGCGCGAGAAGCTGCGCAGTTGCAGCATCAGCAGGGTCAGCACCACCACGATGAACAGCGGCACGCCGGCCTTCACCGAGTTCTGCCCGCGGGCCGAGTCTTCCACGGTGCCGCCGACGTCCAGCAGGTAACCGTCCGGCAATTCGGCGCGGATCGGCTCGAGGGTCGGCAGGATCTGCTGCACCAGGGTCGCCGGTTGTTCCTTGCCATAGATGTCGGCACGCACGGTGACGTTCGGCAGGCGGTTGCGGTGCCAGATGATGCCTTCCTCGAAGCCGTACTCCAGGGTCGCGACCTGCGACAGCGCCACACTCTTGCCGTTGTCGGTGGGCACCGCCAGGCTCGACAGCAGCGACAGCTCGGTACGTTCATGCAAGGTCCCGCGCAGCAGGATCTCGATCAACTCGTTGTCTTCGCGGTACTGGCTGACGCTGGAGCCGGTGAGCGAGCTTTGCAGGAACTTCGCCAGGTTGGCCGTGCTCACGCCCAGGGCCCGCGCACGGTCCTGATCGATATTGAGGTAGACCACCTTGCTCGGTTCTTCCCAGTCCAGGTGCACGTTGGTCACATGGGGGTTCTCGCGCACCTTGGCTGCCACCTTGCGCGCCAGGACCCGCACTTCTTCGATGTGCTCGCCGGTGACGCGGAACTGCACCGGGTAACCCACGGGCGGGCCGTTCTCCAGGCGGGTGACCCGCGAACGCAGGGTCGGGAACTGTTCGTCGAGGGTTTCGATCAGCCAGCTGCGCAGGCTTTCCCGCTCCTCAATGGTCTTGGCCAGCACCACGAACTGGGCAAAACTCGCCGCCGGCAGTTGCTGGTCCAGGGGCAGGTAGAAACGCGGCGAACCGGTGCCGACGTAAGCCACGTAGTTATCGATGCCGGCGTGCTCCTTGAGCATCGCCTCCAGGCGCTTGACCTGATCGGCGGTGTTGCTCAGGGACGCGCCCTCGGCCAGCTTCAGGTCGACCATCAGCTCCAGCCGCCCGGAAGCCGGGAAGAACTGCTGCGGCACGAAGCGGAACAGCATCACCGAGGCAATGAACAGCAGCACGGTCAGGGCGATCACGGTCTTGCGCCGGCGCACGCACCATTCCACCATCCGCCGCACCCGCTGATAGAACGGCGTGCCGTACGGATCGGGCTGGCCGTCACCGTTGCCGTGCTTGGCCGCATGCAGCTTGGCCAGGTCCGGCAGCAACTTCTCGCCCAGATAGGGCACGAACACCACCGCGGCGATCCACGAAGCCAGCAGGGCGATGGTCACCACCTGGAAGATCGAACGGGTGTATTCGCCGGTGCCCGACTGCGCCGTGGCAATCGGCAGGAAACCCGCGGCGGTGATCAGGGTACCGGTGAGCATCGGGAACGCGGTGCTGGTCCAGGCGTAGCTGGCGGCCTTGAGCCGGTCGTAGCCCTGCTCCATCTTGATCGCCATCATCTCCACCGCGATGATCGCGTCGTCCACCAGCAGGCCAAGGGCCAATACCAGCGCGCCGAGGGAGATCTTGTGCAGGCCGATCCCCAGGTAATACATGGTGGCGAAGGTCATCGCCAGCACCAGCGGAATCGCCAGGGCCACCACCATGCCGGTGCGCACGCCCAGGGAAAAGAAGCTCACCAGCAGCACGATCGCCAGGGCTTCCACCAGCACCTGGACGAACTCGCCGACACCGGTCTTCACCGCGGCCGGCTGGTCGGAGACCTTGCGCAGCTCCATGCCGGCGGGGAGGTTTTTCTGGATCCGGGCGAACTCCAGTTCCAGCGCCTTGCCCAGCACCAGGATGTCGCCGCCGTCCTTCATCGCCACCGCCAGGCCGATCGCGTCCTGGCCCATGAAGCGCATGCGCGGCGCCGGCGGATCATTGAAGCCGCGGCGCACGTCCGCCACATCGCCGATCCGGAAGGTGCGGTCGGCCACCCGGATCGGGAAATTGCTGATCTGCTCGACGCTCTGGAAATTACCGGACACACGCAATTGCAGGCGCTCGCTGCTGGTCTCGAAGAAACCGGCGGTGGACACCGCGTTCTGCTCCTCCAGGGCCTGCTGCACCGCTGCCAGCGGTAGACCGAGGGTCGCCAGCTTGACGTTCGACAGTTCGATCCAGACTTTCTCGTCCTGCAGGCCCAGCAGCTCGACCTTGCCCACGTCCTTGACCCGCTGCAGCTGGATCTGGATGCGGTCGGCGTAATCCTTGAGCACCGCGTAGTCGAAACCGTCGCCGGTCAGCGCATAGATATTGCCGAAGGTGGTGCCGAACTCGTCGTTGAAGAACGGGCCCTGGATACCCGGCGGCAAGGTATGGCGGATATCGCTGATCTTCTTGCGCACCTGATACCAGAGCTCGGGGATCTGGTTCGAGTGCATCGAGTCGCGCGCCATGAAGGTCACCTGGGACTCGCCCGGGCGGGAAAACGAGACGATGCGCTCGTACTCGCCGGTTTCCATCAGCTTCTTTTCAATACGCTCGGTGACCTGCCGGGAAACCTCCTGGGCCGTGGCGCCCGGCCAGTTGGTGCGGATCACCATGGCCTTGAAGGTGAAGGGTGGGTCTTCGCTCTGGCCCAGCTTGGTGTAGGACAACGCCCCGACAATGGCCAGCAACAGCATCAGGAACAGCACGATCTGGCGGTTGCGCAACGCCCATTCGGAAAGATTGAAACCCATCGGGGATTACTCCTTGGCCGCCAGATTGACCACGCGGTTGGAGCGATCCACCGGGCGCACCTGCTGCCCCTCATGGAGCACATGCACGCCAGCCGCCACTACCCAGTCACTGACCCCAAGGCCCTCGAGCACCGGCACGCTCTTCTCACCGAAGGCACCGAGACGCACCGGGGTCTTTTTCAGGGTGTTGTTGGCGTCGACCCGCCAGACATAGGCGGCGCCGTTTTCCGCGGTCACCGCCGACAGCGGCACCGACAACGGCACACTGGCCGCGGCCTGGATGAACACCCGGGCGCTCTGCCCCAGTTCGGCCGGAACCTTGCCGGCGGTAAAGGCGATGCGGGCGGCGAAGGTACGGGAGCGTGGGTCGGCGGCCGGCGACAGCTCGCGGATCTGCCCGGCGAAACGCTGGTCGGGCTGGCTCCACAGTTCCACCGACACTGGCTGGCCGATGTGGAAGCGGCCAAAACCCTGCTCCGGCAGGCTGATCAGCACTTCCCGCTCGCCGTCGGTGGCGAGGGTAAAGACGGTCTGGCCGGCGGCAACCACCTGGCCGACCTCCACCGTACGCCGGGCCACGACGCCATCCTGGGGCGCGCGCAGCACGGCGTAGCCGGCCTGGTTGCTGGCCACGTCGAACTCGGCCTTGATCTGCTTGAGCCGGGCCAGGCCCGAGCGATACAGGTTCTCGGCGTTGTCGTACTGGGAACGGCTGACCAGTTGCCGATCCATCAGGGTCTTGTAACGGTCGCGCTCGGAACGCACCAGGTTCAGGTTGGCTTCGGCCGCTGCCACCTGGGCCCGGGTGGCTTCCAGTTGCAGCCGCACGTCCTGCGGATCGAGCTCGGCCAATGGCTGGTCGGCTTTCACCCGCTGCCCCTCATCGACCAGTCGTCGGCTGACCTTGCCCCCAATCCGGAACGCCAGGTCCGGTTCGTAACGCGCGCGGACCTCGCCAGGGTAGCTGTCCATGGCCTGTGCCGCGGGCTCTGGCTGCACCACCATGGCTGGGCGAACGGTGGTTTGCGCCGCTTCTTCATGTCCGCACGCGGACAGCAGAACGGCCAGGCTGACGGGCAACGCGAGGGGTAAGGCATAGCGGAACATGGTGAGGGACCTTTCGCTAAGGGTGCTTCGAATAATTATACTGGCGGGTATGTTATTAATAGCAAACTCACCAGTCCAGTATTAAAGCGAAGAATGTCCGACAATCTTTCCACCTCAAACGGCCCCGGCCGCCCCAAGGATCTGGCAAAACGCCAGGCCATCCTCGAAGCCGCGAAAACGCTGTTCCTTAGCAATGGCTACGCCAGCACCAGCATGGACGCGGTGGCTGCCGAAGCCGGTGTTTCCAAGCTGACGGTGTACAGCCATTTCAACGACAAGGAGACGCTCTTCTCCGCCGCGGTAATGGCCAAGTGCGAGGAGCAGCTGCCGACGCTGATCTTCGAGCTGCCTGCCGGCATGCCGATCGAAAGCGTGTTGCTGAACATCGCCCGGGGCTTTCACCTGCTGATCAACAGCGAAGAATCCTTGAACCTGCATCGCCTGATGCTGGCCCTGGGCAGCCAGGACCCGAAGCTCTCGCAGATCTTCTTCGAGGCCGGCCCCCTGCGCATGCTGCAAGGCATGGAGCGGCTGTTGGCCCGGATCGACCAGAGCGGTGCCCTGAGCATCGACAAACCGCGTAATGCCGCCGAGCATTTCTTCTGCCTGCTCAAGGGCACGGCGAACTTTCGCCTGCTCTACGGCTGCGGCGAGCCGCTGAGCGATGAAGACGCCGAGGAGCATGTGCGGGAAGTGGTGGGGTTGTTCATGCGCGCGTATCGGCCGGAGTCGGCCTGAGGGTGGGTGGCGACGCAGCGAGCGGGGCGCCCGGTCCCTGCTCGCTATAAAGGCCCGAAAGCCCCGATGAAGATCAGGCCTTGAGCGCCTTCTTCGGATAGATATCGTAACGGCTGGATTTGCCGTCCAGCGCATGGCTCGGCTTGGGGCCGGCGATGCACGGCGCCTTGCGCGGGCGCTTGACCACCACCCGGTGGCTGGCCAGGGCCAGGGCGGCCTCCAGCAGCGCCGGGGCATCCGGATCGTCTCCGACCAGGGGGCGGAACAGGCGCATTTCCTTTTTCACCAGCGCGGTCTTTTCCCGATGCGGGAACATCGGGTCCAGGTAGATCACCTGGGGCGGCTCGCCCTCCCAGTTGCGCATCACCTCGATCGAGTTGCCTTTGAGCAAGTGCATGCGCGCCACGATCGGCGCCACCTCGAAATCCTCTCCCGCCCGGGACAGGCCGTCTTCCAATAAGGCGCCGATCAATGGCTGGCGCTCGATCAGGCTCATCTCGCAGCCCAGGCTGGCCAGGACGAACGCATCCTTGCCCAGCCCCGCCGTGGCATCCAGGATCCGCGGACGCACGCCCTGGGCGATCCCCACCGCCTTGGCGATCATCTGCCCGCTACCGCCACCGTACAGCCGCCGATGCGCCGCGCCGCCTTCGACAAAGTCCACGCGCACCGGCCCTGGCGCGTCGGCGCCGAGCTGCTGCAGTTGCAAGCCCTGCTCGCCGACCTGCAGGGCGAACTCCGCCTCGTCGATCTGCAATGGCAGCCCCAGTCGCTCGGCCCAGTGCGCCGCCTGCGGCTGGAATGCCTCGGCCAAGGCCTCGACTTTGATGCGGCAGGCCGCTGGTTGCTCACTCATCTGAAAACACGCTCAAAAAATTAATGATCGGCAAAAACTGCCGATAAAAGAACTATCCGGCATTTTGCCAGAGCTGAGCGTCGACCCGAGAGAAATGTCAGACATTCGAAGCCTATCCATTGGCGTCATATCGCCCCACGGCGATTACGGCCTCAAAAATTCCCAGGCACTGAGCGGCGTCAGCCATCTGTGGCAGGATTTTTTTGCCCAGGCGCTGGCCGAGCAACGCGGCGATGGCACGAAGGTCACTGACGACAATTCTCTGGTGGCGGTGGACGGCCCGACCGAACCCCATGGCGGCAGCGACCTGCTGACGCAAATCGTTACCCAGCGCCATTGCGACGTCCAGGACACCGAGATCCGCCCGCCGGAGCCGCTGTTCCTGCCGATCGCCGAGTTCGAAATGGACCTGCTGGACAAACCCTTTCCGCCCTTCCCGCCTGAAGAAGTCGTCGCCCAGCAACGCCAGCAAGACTTCGAAAGCGGCTGGGTACGCCCCATTGTCCTCAATGCCGGCCAGCCCCTGCCCGAGCCGAGCCCGGCGCCGCAACCACGGCCGTTGCACCTGCCGATCGCCGAATTCGAAATGGACCTGCTGGACAAACCCTTTCCGCCCTTCCCGCCGGAAGAGCTTATCGAGCAGCAGAAACAGTTCGATTTCGATACCGGCTGGGCGCGTCCGCTGATCCTGCAGAACCTGCGGATCGCCGCCTAAACCTCAAGCCGGTTTCATCGACAGATCCACCAGGGCCCCACATCCAGATGGAAGTGGTTGCGATGGGCGGCGTTGTAATCCGGACTCAGCACCACTTGGAACGCATCGCAGGCCCCGTCGCGGGCCAGGCGCAGAAAACGCGCGTCCGCCCCCTCCCCCGGCCAGTCCTTGAGCACGCTGATATGGCGACCGTCGGCCAGGCGAAAACCCGAGATATCCAGGGCATCCGCCGTCGCATGCTGGCTGCGGAAACCGTTTTCGCGGCTGTACATGTTGCGGCAGGCAAAGCTGCCCAGATGCTCGATGCGGCTTATTCTCTGCCCGTAAACGGCCTGGGCCGCGGGTTGCAAAGCATGGTACTGGTACAGGGCAAAGGCCACGGCCAGCGGGCAACTGGCGAGGAAGCTGCTGCTCAGGGCGATATCCCCGCCCTGCACGCGCAGGACATTGCGCAGTGGGCAGTCGGCGTCCGGGCGGCTGTCCTGCTGCCGGGCCACCCGCAAGCCGGAGTCGCGCAATACCTGATCGCACAACTGCGGGTCAGCGCGCAGGCGCATCAGTTTGAAGCGGGTCAACAGATTGGGCGGCTCCCTGACCTGCAAGGGCGCCCAGGGATTCCAGGCCGCGGACAGTGGCAGCCAGCCACGCCAGACACTCACCAGCCCGGCCGCGACCAGCAACGAAAACAGCAACAACAGCCTGCCCGCTCGCACACTGGCTCCCGGCCGCTCAGCCCTTGAACAAGCCGTTGATCTGCGCGAACGGCAAGGCCTGGTCGGCAAAGTGGAAGCTGCCGTGGTCGCGAATTTCCTGCGCCGCCTGATAGAAGGCGCCATAGGCGGCCCGCGCCAGGGCCGAACCGACGCTGATCCGCTTCACCCCCAGCTCGCTCAGTTGCGCCACGGTCAATTTCAGACCGCCCGACATCAGCACGTTGACCGGCTTCGGCGCCACCGCCCGGACCACCGCGATGATTTCCTCGGCCGAGCGCAGCCCGGGCGCATACAACACATCGGCGCCGGCCTCGGCATAGGCTTGCAGGCGGCGAATAGTGTCCGGCAGATCCTGCCGGCCATGCAGCAGGTTCTCCGCCCGCGCGGTAAGCACAAAGGGAAAAGGCAATTGCCGCACCGCGGCGACCGAGGCCTCGATACGTTCGACCGCCAGCTTGAAGTCGTAGATCGGAGCATCGGCCCGGCCCGTGGCGTCTTCGATGGAGCCGCCCACCGCTCCGCAGGCGGCCGCTTGGCGCAGGGTCCGGGCACAGCCTTCGGGACTGTCGGAAAAACCGTTTTCCAGGTCCACCGCCACCGGCAGATCGCTGGCCCCGACTATGGCGCGAACGTTGCCCAGGGTGTCCTCCAGGGACAAGGCGCCTTCAGCGTCGGGGCGGCCCAAGGAGAACGCGAAACCGGCGCTGGTGGTCGCCAGGGCTTCGAAGCCGAGGCTGACCAGCATCTTGGCGGAGCCTGCATCCCAGGGGTTGGGAATCACGAAGGCCCGATCACGCTCATGCAGGGCCTTGAAGGTTTGGGCTCGAAGGGTTTGCGCATCCATTGGCGGACTCCTGGGCAGGGAAGTGATCCCGCCTCAGAGCAAGCCGAGTTGCTCCGCGGCGGGCTCTCTGTATAGCTCAGGCAAGGCCGGCAATCCAGGCAGGCGCTGCATCAGGCGCGCATGGAAACGCCGCGCCAGCTCGGCGGCCAGGCGATTATCGGCGGTGTGCAGGAAGATGTAGGGGGTTCGCCCTTCCTCGATCCAGCCGGCGACCTTGTCGATCCAGGGCACCAGGAACGGATCGTTGGCCTCGAGCTGTGGATGGCCGATAAAGCGCACCTGGGGAAACTGGGTGAAGGCGGCCGGGCGCGGCGGCACCTTGGGTTTCTTCGATTGCGCATGGAGCACCGACGGCTCGCTGGAAGTGCAACTGAACAAGGCGCGCGGGTCGAGGCAGATGCGCTCCACGCCGCGATCCAGCAGCAGGCGATTGAGCATGCGCTCGGCATCGCCCTTGGCGAAGAAGTCCCGATGCCGGACTTCCACCGCCAACGGCCGCTCCAGGCCGTCGATAAAGCCCGACAGCTCGGCCAGGCGTTGTGGCGTGAAGCTCGCGGGCAGTTGCAGCCACAACGGCGAAACCCGTTCGCCCAGCGGGCTGAGCAATTGCAGGAAGCTCTCGGCCGCGCCCAGTTGCTCGCGCAGGTCGCCGCCATGGCTGATGTCGCCGGGAAACTTGGCGGTGAAGCGGAAATGTTCCGGCATGGTCTGCGCCCAGCGCTGCACCGTGGCCTCGGCGGGGCGCGCGTAGAAGGTGGTGTTGCCTTCCACGGCATTGAAGACCTGGCAATACAGGCTGAGAAAATCCGTCGGCCGCGCGCTTTCCGGGTACAGGTACTCACGCCAGGCGTTTTCGCTCCAGGAAGGACAACCGAGGTAATAAGGCAACAACATCAGATGTGCAGGTCGAGACCCACCACTTCCATATCCCAATCGACGAAACCGGCGGTGGTCAGGTAGCTGGCCAGGGCGTTGGCGACGCTTCTTTTCATGGCGCGCTGGAAGATCATGTCCTGTGGACGGGCGGGAAGATTGCTGGTGCGCCCGGCAGAAGCCTGGGAGCGCGCCTGGGCAGGAGTCTCGGGTTGGACTTCAACGGCATCTGCGTCCTCGAGGGAGTCGTCCAGCAGCACACTGCCTTTGCGAGGCTTGCGCTTGATGGGGTAGGACTGAGAGGAAATGCCGTCTATGCGCATAAATACATGCCCGATATCAATGATGGCAATTTAGCGGCACCTAGCCGACTACGCAAATGCCCGAGTGATAACTAGAACACAGAAAATGCAAAAGGTTTAAAAGCCGCCGGAAACTGCCGCGAAAACCTGACGATTGGCACGCTCATCGCCCGGACTCATGCTGGCAGACGGCCCTGGAGCGCGGTCAGCGCGCCTTGGGCGTCGCCACCTTGTCCCGCAGGTACACCGGTTGCGCCTCGTCCGCCGGGATCGCCTCGCCGCGTTCCCAGGCAAAGCGCGCCAGGGTCAGCAAATCTTCGGCATGGGGCAGCATACCCGCATCCTGGCCGCTGAGTTCGACGCCGATACGCTCGGCATAGCCCCAGCCGGTGCCCGCGCCGAACCAGGCGCCGCTGGCGTCCGCCGGCAATGCGGCGGCTTCCGGCGGCAACACCGCTTCGGCCCCGGCCAGGCGCATCTCGCCAGCCACTTCGCGGTAGCAGCCCCAGTAGACCTCATCCATCCGCGCATCGATGGCAGCGGCCACCTGGGTCGCACCGTGTTCGCGCAAGGCCCGCTGCGCCAGCACCGCCAGGTTCGACACCGGCAGCACCGGGCGCTCGAGGGCGAAGGCCAGGCCCTGCACCACGCCAATGGCGATCCGCACCCCGGTAAAGGCCCCCGGCCCACGACCGAAGGCAATGGCATCGACGGCCTGCAGGCTGATGCCGGCATCGGCCAGCAGCGTCTGGATCATCGGCAGCAGCTTCTGCGCATGCAGGCGCGGGATCACCTCGTAATGGCTCGTCACCTTGCCGTCGTGCAGCAAGGCAACCGAGCAGGCTTCAGTCGCGGTGTCCAGGGCCAGCAAGGTGCTCATCGATGTTTCCATAAGGCAGAGGGAGTTGAAAAAAGTGACGCATTATAAACAGCAACGGCCCGCAAGCGGGCCGTTGAAGATGAAGCCGGTACGACTGGTCAGCTCAGTGCTTCGAGCACCTTGCTGGTGATCGACTCGACCGAACCGACGCCCGCGATGTGGCTGTATTTCGGCTTGCCCTGATTGGCGGCCAGGCCTTGGTAGAACTCCACCAGCGGCTTGGTCTGGGAGTGGTAGACCGACAGACGATGACGCACGGTTTCTTCGGTGTCGTCTTTACGCTGGACCAGGTCTTCACCGGTGATGTCGTCTTTACCGGCGATTTTCGGCGGATTGTAGACAGTGTGGTAAACGCGGCCCGAGGCTTCGTGTACACGGCGACCGGCGATACGCTGGACGATCTCTTCGTCGTCGACGGCGATTTCGACCACGTTATCCAGCTCGACGCCGGCCTTGACCAGCGCTTCGGCCTGAGGAATGGTGCGCGGGAAGCCGTCGAACAGGAAACCCTTGGCGCAATCGGCCTGGCTGATGCGTTCCTTGACCAGGTTGATGATCAGGTCATCGGAGACCAGGCCACCGGCGTCCATCACACTCTTGGCTTTCAGGCCCAGCTCGGTGCCGGCCTTGACCGCTGCGCGCAGCATGTCGCCGGTGGAGATTTGCGGAATGCCGAATTTTTCGGTGATGAACTTTGCCTGAGTACCTTTACCGGCCCCGGGAGCTCCCAGCAGAATTACGCGCATCGATGTGCTCCTCAATTTTTTATTTAGAAACGCTCGGATTCGCCTCGTGGGGCCAATCTCGGAAATGGGATAGTGGCCGCCCAAACGGCCAAAGGCTGATCAAGATACACAGCCGACACAGCGCACACAAGCAGCCGAAAGTCGGAGCAACCCGCCGACTTTATGCCCTGGCGACAGGGTGTTGCTGGTCGCAACCCCATAACAAAGTGTCGCCTGGCGACGGTCGCCAGCCCTTTCGGGCCAGCGCTCGAAGTACCGCGCCAAGCCACTGAAAACCCCGGCAATTACCTTAGCCGGTATTGCGCAAACCGGCGGCAATCCCCGCCACAGACACCAGCAGCGCCTGTTCCACCGGGCTGTCCTGCGCGCCGTCCTGGCGCCGCGAACGGGCCAGCAGTTCGGCCTGCAATAGATGCAGCGGGTCCAGGTAGGTATTGCGCAGGCGAATGAACTCCAGGGTGTCAGGGCTATGTGCCAGTAACTGCGACTGGCCGGTCAGCCCCAAGACCACCGAACACGCCTGCGACAATAAGTCGCGTAAATGCGCACCCAATGGCAGCAGCGCCGGTTCGACCAATCGCTCGTCGTAGGAACGGGCGATATCCGCGTCGGCCTTGGCCAGCACCATCTCCAGCATGTCGATGCGCGTGCGGAAAAATGGCCACTGTTCGCGCATCTGCCCCAGCAACTCACCCTCCCCGCGCTCCAGGGCCTTGCTCAAGGCGGTTTCCCAGCCCAGCCAGGCCGGCAGCATCAGGCGCGTCTGGGTCCAGCCGAAAATCCACGGAATGGCCCGCAAGCTTTCGATGCCGCCGGCGCGGCGCTTGGCCGGCCGGCTGCCCAATGGCAGGCGCCCCAGTTCCTGCTCCGGCGTGGACTGGCGAAAATACTCGACGAACTGCGGGTTCTCCCGCACCACCGCGCGATAGGCCTTCACCCCATCGTCGGCCAACTCGTCCATCAGGTCGCGCCAGGCTGGCTGCGGCAACGGCGGTGGCAACAAGGTCGCTTCCAGTACCGCCGCCAGGTAGAGATTGAGGTTCTGCTCGGCGATGTCCGGCAGGCCGAATTTGAAACGAATCATTTCCCCTTGCTCGGTGGTGCGGAAGCGCCCCGCCACCGATCCCGGCGGCTGCGACAGGATCGCCGCGTGGGCCGGGCCGCCGCCACGCCCCACGGTGCCACCGCGACCGTGGAACAGCAGCAACTCGACCTGCTGCTCGCGGCAGATATCCACCAGCTTTTCCTGGGCCCGGTACTGCGCCCAGGCAGCAGCCGTGGTGCCAGCATCCTTGGCCGAGTCGGAATAACCAATCATCACTTCCTGCGGGCCCTGCAAGCGCGAGCGATAGCCCGGCAAAAGCAGCAACTGCTCGATCACCGGGCCGGCGTTGTCCAGGTCGGCCAGGGTTTCGAACAGCGGCACCACGCGCATCGGCCGCAGCACACCGGCTTCCTTGAGCAGCAGTTGCACGGCGAGCACATCGGAAGCGGCGCCGGCCATGGAGATGACATAGGAACCCAGCGAAGCCGCCGGGGCCGCGGCGACTTCCCGGCAGGTCGCCAGCACTTCGGCGGTATCGGCCGATGGCTTGAAGTAACCGGGCAGCAGCGGACGGCGGCTGCCCAGTTCGCGCATCAGGAAATCGATGCGCTCTTTCTCGCTCCAGTCGCCGTAGCGGCCCAGCCCCAGGTAATCGGTGATCTCGGTCATGGCCGCGGTGTGCCGCGAGGAATCCTGACGCACGTCCAGGCGCACCAGGAACAGGCCGAAGGTCACCGCGCGGCGCAGGCAGTCGAGCAACGGTCCATCAGCGATCACGCCCATGCCGCATTCGTGCAGGGACTCGTAGCAGAGCTCCAGCGGGTCCAGCAGCTCGCGGTTGTTCTGCAAGACCTGGGCTGTCGCCGGC
This sequence comes from Pseudomonas sp. GW531-T4, assembly GCF_017349615.1. NCBI lineage: Bacteria > Pseudomonadati > Pseudomonadota > Gammaproteobacteria > Pseudomonadales > Pseudomonadaceae > Pseudomonas > Pseudomonas sp. GW531-T4. The sequence goes on along the minus strand of NZ_JACMZT010000008.1, from coordinate 87,992 downwards.
ACGCTACCGCTCAACGAGGCCTGGGCCCAGTTGCGGGTGGCCCGCAGGCGCTCGCGCAACTGCTTGAGCACCGCGCGATAGGGTTCGGCGCTGTCGCCGGCCAGGGTCCGCAACGCTGCGTTGGCCTGCTGCATGGACAGGTCGGCAGCCAGTTGATCGACATCGCGCAGGTACAGGTCGGCGGCCATCCAGCGCGCCAGCAACAGCACCTCGCGGGTCACCGCCGCGGTGACATTGGGGTTGCCGTCACGGTCGCCGCCCATCCACGAAGCGAAGCGGATCGGCGCCGCCTCCAGCGGCAAGTGCATGCCGGTGGCCGCATGCAGGGCCTGGTCGGCCTTGCGCAAATAGTTGGGGATGGCCTGCCACAGCGAATGTTCGATCACCGCGAAGCCCCACTTGGCTTCGTCCACCGGGGTCGGCCGGGTACGGCGGATTTCTTCGGTGTGCCAGGCTTCGGCGATCAGGCGCTGCAAGCGGGTCTGGATCTGCGCGCGTTCGGCCGAGGTCAGGTCGCGATGGTCCTGGGCGGCCAGTTGCGCGGCGATGGCATCGTATTTCTGGATCAGCGTGCGGCGCGCGACTTCGGTGGGGTGGGCGGTCAGCACCAGTTCGATTTCCAGCCGCCCCAATTGCCGGGCCAGCGCCTCGGCGCCATGGCCTTCGGCCCGCAGGCGCGCCAGCAGTTCCGGCAGCACCCGCGACTCGAACGGCGCCGGCTGCGACTCCTCGCGCCGGTGAATCAACTGGTACTGCTCGGCAATGTTGGCCAGGTTGAGGAACTGGTTGAACGCCCGCGCCACCGGCAGCAATTCGTCCTCGCTGAGCTGGTTGAGGCTGGCGCTGAGTTCGGCATCCAGCGAACCGCGCCGGTCGGCCTTGGCGCCCTTGCGAATCTGTTCGATCTTGTCGAGGAAACCCTCGCCATACTGTTCACGAATGGTGTTGCCCAACAGCTCACCCAGCAGGTGAACATCTTCGCGCAAGCGCGCATCAATATCGGTCATCTACCTGTTCTCCAGCGGACTCGGGGCTCCTGCTAAGCCCCAAGAGTGCCGCCAGCACATGGCTATTAGCAAGGGCGGTCTTGGCGCGAACGGCTCCGGGCAAGGCCGGCGCACGACGAAGCGCCTTTAAACCTTGCGCGATGGAGCTAGTCTCAAGAGTAAGCCGCACAACGGCTTAGCGCCGGCACAGGCCGGTCACTCACCAGGCCCTGCCACAAGCAGGTGTTCATTGAGGTTGCCATGAAAATCCGTGAGCTCGCGCAACACTGGGAAGAAAACGCCAAGGGTCGCCTGACCAAGACCGGCTACACGATCTACCTGGATGTCGAAGCCGCCGCACGCCTGGCGGCGATTTCCGAGATGTACCCCAAGCGCCGGACCGAGGAACTGCTCGGCGAACTGATCGGGGCTGCCCTGGAGGAACTCGAAACCAGCTTCCCTTATGTCCAGGGCCAGCATGTGGTCGCCACCGACGAGGAAGGCGATCCGCTCTACGAAGACATCGGCCCTACCCCGCGTTTTCTCGCCCTGTCGCGGCGTTATCTGCACGATATGTCGGCCCAGGCGGACGAGCAGAAACACTGATCCATCCCCGCATTTTTCCCCGATAAAAGCGTTATTCCTGACCCCGGATCGGGTCAGGAGTACCCCTGCGCACGGCAAAAGTTCCTTATTTAGAGCCTTGTCCGCGCAGTCAGAAAATTTCCGGGCGATTGGCCATCTTCTCTGAACTATTCAAAAAAGCCTCGGGTCACAGCCAATAACCATCACTGGAACGGCCGTTTCATTTTCAACGCCCTCAGCATGTCGTCACTCAGCGTTACGGCGTCGGAACCGGGATGGATTTTGATGTTTTTCAGGAGTTATCCAATGGAGTTGAAGACCATGAAGATCAGCACTGCCAAATCCTCGTCCACCCCTCTGCGCGGGCTGAAACTGGCCGCGCTGGCTCTCGGTAGCAGCCTGGTCCTGGCCGGTTGCGCCGGTAATCCGCCAAGCGAGCAATACGCGGTGACGCAATCTGCGGTCAACAGCGCAGTCAGCGCAGGCGGTACCGAATTTGCCGCCGTGGAAATGAAATCGGCTCAGGACAAGCTCAAGCAAGCCGAGCTCGCCATGCACGACAAGAACTACGACGAAGCCCGGCGCCTGGCCGAGCAGGCCGAATGGGACGCCCGCGTCGCCGAGCGCAAGGCTCAGGCAGCCAAGGCCGAACAGGCATTGAAGGACTCTCAGAAAGGTGTTCAGGAACTACGTCAGGAAGGCATGCGCAGCGTGCAATGAGCCGCGGGCGCCGATTCCCACGTATTCGCAATCGATAAAAGGACGAAACCATTATGCGTAAACAACTGATGATCCCTGCCCTGTTGGCCCTGAGCGTGGCGCTGGCGGCATGCTCCACCCCGCCTAACGCCAACCTGGAAAACGCCCGGACCAACTACTCCGCCCTGCAGGCCAATCCGCAGGCCACCAAGGTGGCGGCCCTGGAAACCAAGGATGCCAGCGAATGGCTGGACAAGGCCGACAAGGCCTACCTGAACAAGGAGGACGAAAAGCAGGTCGACCAACTGGCCTACCTGACCAACCAGCGGATTGAAGTGGCCAAGCAGACCATCGCCCTGCGCACCGCGGAAACCCAGCTCAAGGACGCCGGCGACCAGCGCGCCAAGGCGCTTCTCGATGCCCGCGACGCGCAGATCAAGCAACTGCAATCGAGCCTCAATGCCAAGCAGACCGACCGCGGTACCCTGGTGACCTTCGGTGACGTGCTGTTCGCCACCAACAAGGCCGACCTGAAGTCCAGCGGCCTGGTCAACATCAACAAGCTGGCGCAGTTCCTGCGCGACAACCCTGACCGCAAGGTGATTGTCGAAGGCTACACCGACAGCACCGGCAGCGCGGCTTACAACCAGTCGCTGTCCGAGCGTCGCGCCACTTCGGTACAGGTCGCCCTGATCAAGATGGGTGTCGATCCGGCACGCATCGTCGCCCAGGGTTATGGCAAGCAATACCCGGTTGCCGACAACGGCAGCGTTTCCGGGCGCGCCATGAACCGTCGTGTGGAAGTCACCATTTCCAACGACAACCAGCCGGTCGCGCCACGTTCGGCCGTCAGCGTCAACTAAGCCCGGGCCGCGCACTCAACCGCGCAGCCAATAAAAAGCCCCGCCTTGATCGGCGGGGCTTTTTTATTGCGGCAAACGGATCGCGGCTTGCGCTGGCAAGCCGTTCGGTCACTGCTCCAGCTTCGGGGTTTCCTGGCCCATGCAGCGCACGGCGCGCTTCTTGTTGTTGACCAGTACGCCGGTCAGGCCTTTCTGCTCGGTGTCGAACAGCACCAACACGCCATCGATGCACTGCGCCACCTCGGCCGCCGGCTCCAGGGACACCTTGTAGTCCTCGCCGGGCACGGTCTTGAGCATGGTGAAATCGTTGAGCAGCAACGCATCCTCCGGCTTGGCGAAATGCAGGTAGCCGTAGTACCACAGGCACGCCACGGTGCCGAGGATGCTGCAGATACCGGTGATGATCATGGGGATGGCGTTACGTTCTTCGCTCATTGCGGACTCTCTGGAGGTTCTACGACTGGATTCAAAGGTGCAGGGTAATTCGGGATTTCGCCCAGGCGGCGCAGGCCGTTGAAGTGCTGCGGGTCCTCAAGGTAACGCAACATCACCTGGCGCCAGACCGGGTCGGCGAAGGTCTGCACATGCCCGCCACGGGTCAGCTGCAGCACCCTGGGCGGGGGCGCAGCTTGATACAGACGGATGCCGTTGGAAAGCGGTACGAGGGGATCGTCGATGCTGTGGTAGATCAGCTTGGGCACGCCATCCAGGCGCGCGATGGCCTTGATCGCACTGTCGCCATCCGGCACCAGCCAGGACAGCGGCACCTGGAACGGCCAGGTCATCCAGGACGTGCTCAGGGCAAAACGACCCACCTCGCGGTAACTGGCCGGCACCCCGTCGAAGACAATGGCCTTGAGCTGGCGCTGGCGTTCCGGGTGCTGTTCCACCAGATAGTGGATGGCCAGGGCGCCGCCCAGGCTCTGGCCCAGGACAATCAGCGGCTTGCCCTGGACCTCGGGCGCCCGGTCCAGCCACTGGAAGGCCGCGTCGACGTCCTGGTAGATCGCCGGCAGGCTCGGTTTGCCTTGCGACACCCCGTAGCCACGGTAGTCCACCAGCAGTACCTGGTAACCCTGCTCCGGCAACCACCAACTGCCGCCGAGGTGCCCGGACAGGTTGCCGCCATTGCCGTGCAGGTGCAGCACCGTGCCCTTGACCGGCACCCCGGCCTTGGCCGGCAGCCACCAGCCGTGCAGGCGCGTGCCGTCGGCGGCGGTCAGGGTGACGTCGCGGTAGTCGAGCCGGGCCTTGTCCGGGGTGAACGGCAAACCGCGCTCGGGATAGAACAGCAGCGAGCTGCAACCGCTCAAGGCCAGTAGCACGCAGACAATGCTGAGGACTCGCATCCGTTTGAAGCCTCACGACAGGGGGGTGGAAAGGGATACTTCTGCAGGAGCGAGGCTTGCCCGCGATAACCGATGGCGCGGTGACTCAGAAAAACCGCGGCGCCTTTATCGCGGGCAATCGAACGTCGACCGGCCGCTCCTACATGGGTATGCGTCAAAGGATGTTGGAGTAGTCCGCCTCGATCCGGTCCAGGCTCAGGTGGTTGAGGAAGTTGGAGAAACACATCCAGGCTGACAGCGCGTTCATGTCGCGGAACTGGTCCGGCAGGTACTTGGGCGGCACCACCAGGCCTTCGTCGACCAACTGGCGCAGGGTACGCATGTCCTCCAGGGTGGTCTTGCCGCAGAACATCAGCGGGATCTGCTCGAGCTTGCCCTTGCGCACGGCCAACTGAATGTAGTTGTAAACCATGATGAAGCCCTTGAGATAGGACAAGTCTTTGGTGAATGGCAGGCCCGTCGGCACCGAACCACGGAACACCCGGCTGGCGTTGCCATAGCTTTCGGCCATTTCGAAACCCTGCTCGCGGAAGAACGCGAACACCTGCATGAAGTCCGCGCCCTCTTCCACCATGTGAATGGCGCGGGTGCGGTTGGTCAGCTTGCGCAGACGGCTCGGGTAGGAGGCAAAGGTGATGATTTCCATCAGGATCGCCAGGCCTTCCTGGGTCACGGTCGACGAGGGTGGGCCCTTGGACAGGAAGGTGCAGATCGGCTGGTTCAGGCCATTGAGGGTGGTGCCCACGTGCACCAAGCCTTCGTGGACTTCCAGGGCCCGCACATCGCGCTCGTTGAACATGGCGTCGGCGCGGATCTTGATGTAGTCGGCGCCGGCCGCCGCGTCGGCGACAATGCCGTCGGACTCGAAGACCCGGATGGTTTCCTCTGCCTCGCCGAACACCTTGTTCAGCCGGCTTTGCAGCAGGCTCACGGCTTCCTTGGCGCTCAGGGTCTTGGGTTCGTCCTTGAGGTCGCCACGGCCGTCGATGTTGTTCAGGTAATCCGAGAGCATCAGGCCCAGGTCGGCCAGGGTCGGGTCGCCGGCATGAAAAGCGTCGGAGGCCGCGCCGTAGAGCTCCTGGGATATCAGCCCGAAATCCTCGGTGCCACGGGCCTCGAGCATCCGCACCACCATGCGGTACTCCTTGCACATGCGCCGCATGATCTGCCCCACCGGGTTGAACTGGCCCAGTTGCCGGGTGATGTCACGCTCGATGTTCTGGAACTCCAGCTTCACCGCGCTGGAGTCGAAAGACAGCGGCCGGCCTTCGTAATAGGCGCGGTCCACCGCCGGCATTTCCTTACCGTTGGCCTTGAGGAAACCTTTGCGGATGTTGTCGTCCCACTTCACCGCATCCAGTACGCGGATCGGCGTCTGTGCCAGCACAATGCGATCGGACAAGGTGCGTATCGTCTGCTGGTAATCGTCCACCCCAAAACTCCCGTTAAAACGTCTGTACTGCGTTTACTTGCCCGCCCGCTGGAAGCGCGCCGCCTCGACGAACACGTCGGAGTTGGCGGGGTCGTCCAGATAGGCGAAAACCTGTGGTAGCGCGCTGTCGATCAGCACGCCCTCGCCGTCCTTGGTGTCGAACGGCTCGCCTCGCAGGGCATTCTGCCCGCGGGCCTGATTGATCTGCTCGAGATCGAGCTGGTAGAGCACCAGTTCGTGGTCGTCGGTCAACTCGAAACCGGCGATGGTGAAGTGCCCACCCAGCGCCTGGGGCACCGCCGCCGAGAGATACCAGCGGCTGCCATGGCGGGAAACGGTGAACTCGTAGGTGTCGTGCTGTTGCGGCCTGGCCTTGACGGAAGTGACGGCCTTGTAGCGGTTGTTGCCGATGCGGCTCAACTGCAGGGTGAGCGGTTCGCCCCAGGCATTCTTGCTGGTCCATTTGCCCAGCAACGCCGCAGGCGCTGCCTGATCGGCCGGCAAGGGTTCCTTGAAGGACACCAGGCAGCCACTGAGCAGCAGGAACGACAAGGCGATCACAACGCGCCAGGCTTTCATTCAACACTCCCTATCGGCAGTCGACTCAAACACGCGTAGCAGCTGATGAAGCCCGCGTTCGCTCCAGCGCCCATGGAATCCGCAGGAAGGCCCTTCGGACCTTATCGCAGCCTGCGGCAGCAGCTACAGGGAACGCATCACACCGAGGCCAGAACCAGGTGCATGTACCGGGTAAGAATGCCCAGCATGTCTTCGTCGGCCAACGGCTCTGCCCCGTTGAGCAGGCCCTGATATTCCATCCGTCCGATTATAGACGTCAACACTTTGGCATCCTGTTGCGGCTCGCGGGAACCCAATACCTGGAAAAACTGGCAGGTGCCGTGCAGCAGGATCTGCTGGTGGGAGCGCACCAGCACCGCCAGGCGCGGGTTGAGCAGCGCCTCCTGGCGAAACGCCTGCTCGGCCATCAGATGCTCGCGGCGGTTATGCAGTTGCCGCTGCACGTAGTCGGCGGTCAGGCGGGCAATGTCATCGGCCAGTTGCGCGCGGGACTCCGGGCTGCCGTCGCCATAGGCGACCATCTCCCGCAGCAGGCCTTCGTTGTTGGCCCAGAGCTTGGCCATGAAGGCGGCGCTGCGCTCGACGTATTGGGCGAAGGTATCGGTGAGCAGGTCATCGATATCCTTGAAGTAATAGGTGGTGGCCGACAGCGGCACACCGGCTTCGGCGGCGACCGCGCGATGACGCACGGCGCGCACGCCATCGCGCACGACGATGCGCATGGCCGCGTCGAGAATATCCTGGCGACGTTGCTCACTGCCCTGTCGGCTGGCCTTGCGGCCCTGGTACTGAACACTTTCAGCGACCGCAGTGGCGATGCCAGCTGCACCTTCTTGAGCAATTGCACGGTTCACGACAGGTATTCCTCTCACATAAAAAATGAAAAAAGCAGTACGTCAGTGCCACACAGACAATAAAAAGCCGCCTGTTAGCGGCGGCTTTTTATTCAACATATTTACGCTTGCGGCCGCATGTGCGGGAACAGGATCACGTCGCGGATCGACGGGGAGTTGGTCAGCAGCATCACCAGGCGGTCGATGCCGATACCTTCACCGGCGGTCGGCGGCATGCCGTACTCCAGGGCACGAACGAAGTCGGCATCGTAGTGCATGGCTTCGTCGTCACCGGCGTCCTTGTCGGCCACCTGGGCCATGAAACGCTCGGCCTGGTCTTCCGCGTCGTTCAACTCGGAGTAGGCGTTGGCGATTTCGCGACCACCGATGAACAGCTCGAAACGATCGGTCACGTTCGGGTTCTCGTCGTTGCGACGGGCCAGCGGCGAGACTTCGAACGGGTACTGGGTAATGAAGTGCGGCTGTTCCAGCTTGTGCTCGACCAGCTCTTCGAAAATCATCACCTGCAGCTTGCCCAGGCCTTCGAAGCCGAGCACCTTGGCACCGGCCTTCTTGGCGATGGCACGGGCCTTGTCGATGTCGTTCAGGTCCTCAAAGGTCAGCTCGGGGTTGTACTTGAGGATCGAGTCGAACACCGACAGACGGACGAACGGCTCGCCGAAGTGGAACACCTTGTCGCCGTACGGCACGTCGGTGCTGCCCAGGACCAGCTGCGCCAGCTCGCGGAACAGTTCTTCGGTCAGGTCCATGTTGTCTTCGTAGTCGGCGTAGGCCTGGTAGAACTCCAACATGGTGAATTCAGGGTTGTGCCGGGTCGAAACACCTTCGTTACGGAAGTTGCGGTTGATCTCGAACACTTTCTCGAAGCCACCGACCACCAGACGCTTCAGATACAGCTCCGGCGCGATACGCAGGAACATTTCCATGTCCAGGGCGTTGTGGTGGGTCTCGAACGGCTTGGCCGCCGCGCCGCCAGGAATGGTCTGCAGCATCGGCGTTTCCACTTCCAGGAAGTCACGCTTCATCAGGAAGCTGCGGATGTGGGCGATGACCTGGGAACGCACGCGGAAGGTTTCGCGCACGTCTTCGTTGACGATCAGGTCGACATAGCGCTGGCGATAACGCTGCTCGGTATCGGTCAGGCCGTGATGCTTGTCCGGCAGCGGGCGCAGCGACTTGGTCAGCAGGCGCACGTTGGTCATCTCGACGTACAGGTCGCCCTTGCCGGAACGGGCCAGGGTGCCTTCGGCGGCGATGATGTCGCCCAGGTCCCAGGTCTTGACCGCATTAAGGGTGTCTTCCGGCAAGGTCTTGCGATTGACGTAGACCTGGATACGCCCGGTCATGTCCTGGATCACCATGAACGAGCCACGGTTGAGCATGATGCGACCGGCAACCTTGACCGGAATCGCCGCCTCGGCCAGCTCTTCCTTGGTCTTGTCCGCGTACTGTTTCTGCAGGTCGTTGCAGTAGTTGTCGCGGCGGAAGTCGTTGGGGAAGGCCTGACCCTTGGCGCGCTCGGCAGCAAGCTTTTCCTTGCGCAGGGCGATCAGGGTGTTTTCTTCCTGTTGCAGGGCCTGGTCGAGTTGTAGGTCGCTCATGTCTTTAAAATTTCCATCACAGGTTCGTTGCCCCTTGCCTGTGGCAAGGGATCGCGGGCCGGCCGCGCTCCTACAGAAGCGCGCCGTGCCCGCGGCATGGGTGTCGCGGCTTACAGCCCCGACTTCAGGCTGGCCACCAGGTATTCGTCGATGTCGCCGTCGAGCACCTTGTCGCAGTCACTGCGTTCGATGTTGGTACGCAGATCCTTGATCCGCGAAGCATCGAGCACGTAGGAACGGATCTGGTGGCCCCAGCCGATGTCGGACTTGCTGTCTTCCAGCGCCTGGGAAGCGGCGTTGCGCTTCTGGATCTCCTGCTCGTACAACCGGGCCCGCAGCATCTTCATGGCGGTGTCCTTGTTGGCGTGCTGGGACCGTTCGTTCTGGCAGCTGACCACGGTGTTGGTCGGTACGTGGGTGATACGTACGGCCGAGTCGGTGGTGTTTACGTGCTGACCACCGGCACCGGAAGAACGGTAAGTGTCGATCCGCAGGTCCGCCGGGTTGATCTCGATTTCCACCTTGTCGTCGATCTCGGGCGATACGAACACGGCCGAGAACGAGGTGTGGCGGCGGGCGCCGGAGTCGAACGGGCTCTTGCGCACCAGGCGGTGCACGCCGATCTCGGTGCGCAGCCAGCCAAAGGCGTACTCGCCCTTGATGTGCACGGTGGCGCCCTTGATGCCGGCGACTTCGCCTTCGGACAGTTCCATGATGGTGGCGTCGAAGCCACGCTTGGAGGCCCAGCGCAGGTACATGCGCAGCAGGATGTTGGCCCAGTCCTGGGCTTCGGTGCCGCCGGAGCCGGCCTGGATATCCAGGTAGGCGTTGTTCATGTCCATCTCGCCGCTGAACATGCGACGGAATTCCAGCTTGGCCAGGGCTTCGTCGAGACGGGTCAGTTCGGCGACCACGTCGCCCACTGTGCCTTCATCGTTCTCTTCGACGGCCATGTCCAGCAGATCGCGGCAATCGGCCAGGCCACCGGACAACTCGTCCAGGGTCTCGACGATCTGCGCCAACGCAGCGCGTTCGCGGCCCAGTTCCTGGGCATATTCAGGCTTGTTCCAGACGTTCGGATCTTCAAGCTCGCGATTGACTTCGGTCAGACGCTCATGCTTTTGATCGTAGTCAAAGATACCCCCGAATAGTTTCGGAGCGCTCGGACAGGTCCTTGATAGTGTTAAGGATCGGGTTGATTTCCATGGCAGGCAGCACTCGTTGGCGAACTTTTGAAAGCCGGCGAGTATAACGTAATCAAGCTGGCGCGGCAGCCCGCCTGGCGGCTTTAGGCCCCCGCGGTGGCGGTTTTTTTCACTCGATCCCTACCTGATTGCGACCATTGTGCTTGGCCAGATACAGGCCTTTGTCGGCGGCCGAGATCAATTGCCGGCAACTGGTGCTCGGCTGCGGCGTCATGGTCGACAGACCGATGCTGATGGTCAGGCTGGCCCCTTCGGTTGGCGCGATATGCGGAATCTTCAACGCGGCCACGGTCTGGCGCAGCTTCTCGGCCACCAGCCGCGCCCCGCCGGGCGAGGTGTTCGGCAGCACCAGGGCAAACTCCTCCCCGCCATAACGCGCCGGTAAATCCGACGGTCGGCTGCTGGCCTCGCGGATCGCCGTCGCCACCTTGCGCAGGGCTTCATCGCCCTCCAGGTGGCCGAAGTTGTCGTTGTAGGACTTGAAGTAGTCGACATCGATCATCAGCAGCGACAACTGGGTCTGGTCGCGCATTGCCCGGCGCCATTCCAGCTCCAGGTACTCGTCGAAATGCCGGCGGTTGGACAGGCCGGTCAGGCCATCGGAGTTCATCAGGCGCTGCAGCACCAGGTTGGTATCGAGCAACTGCTGCTGGCTGACCCGCAGCGCGCGATAGGCCGCGTCCCGCTGCAACAGGGTCATGTAGGAGCGCGAGTGGTAACGGATGCGCGCCACCAGCTCGATATTATCCGGCAGCTTGACCAGGTAATCGTTGGCCCCGGCCGCGAAGGCCGCACTCTTGATCAGCGGGTCTTCCTTGGTCGAAAGCACGATGATCGGAATATTCTGGGTCGCCGGGTGGTTGCGGTACTCGCGCACCAGCGTCAACCCGTCCAGGCCCGGCATCACCAGGTCCTGCAGGATCACCGTCGGCTTGATGCGGATCGCCTGGGCAATGGCCTGGTGCGGGTCGGCACAAAAATGGAAGTCGATGTTTTCTTCATTCGCCAACCCACGCCGCACAGCCTCACCGATCATTGCCTGGTCGTCGACCAGCAGCACCATCGCAGCATTTTCATCGGTTTTAAAATCGTCGAGCTGTAAATCATTCATGGGTTGTCACCTGAGTTGCTACCTGGCCAGGACAGCTGCGTTTGTCGGTCATTTGGCAAATATCTCCAGCAATCGTGGAGCGATCTTGTCCAGTGGGCGAATCTCTGTGGCAGCGTCGATGGCAGCCGCCGCCTTGGGCATGCCATACACCGCGCTACTATTCTGGTCCTGGGCGATGGTCAGGTAACCCTGATCGCGCATCAGCTTCAGGCCCTGGGCGCCGTCGCGGCCCATGCCGGTCAGCAGTACGCCGACCGCATCGCCATTCCAGTAACTGGCGACACTTTCAAAAAACACATCGATCGATGGCCGATAGATCTCGTTTACCGGCTCGGCGGTGTAGGCCAGGGTGCCGTTCTTCAACAGCCGGATATGGTGGTTGGTCCCGGCCAGCAGCACCGTGCCGCTCTGCGGTGGCTCGCCTTCGCGGGCCAGGCGCACCTTCAGCCCGGAAGCGCTGCTGAGCCATTCGGCCATGCCCGCGGCGAATACCTGGTCGACGTGCTGCACCAGCACGATGGCGGCCGGAAAATGGGCGGGCAGCCCCTTGAGCAGCACTTCCAGCGCCGCCGGGCCACCGGCGGACGAGCCGATCGCCACCAGGCCCTGGCGTTGCGCCATGGTGCGCATTGCCGGCCCCCAGGGCCGGTGTATCGACCACGTCCAGCGCGCCATGGCCCATGGCCTCGAACACCCGATGCACGTTCTGCTGGCGGTCCACCGTGACGATCACGATGGCGCAAGGGGTTTCGGCCATGATCCGGCGGGTCGCCTCCACGCCGTCCATCACCGGCATGATCAGGTCCATCAGGATCAGGTCGGGCGTCAGCTGCGCGCAGTACTCGACCGCTTCGGCACCATTGGTCGCGACCCACACCACTTCATGCGCGGGTTCGAAGGCCAGGGCCCGACGCAGGGCCTCCACGGCCATGGGCATGTCATTGACGATCGCGATTTTCATGCCCGCGCTCCTCCAATCAGCTCCACCACCGCATCCAGCAGGGCGTCGTCATGGAAACTGGCTTTGGCTAGATAATAGTCGGCTCCGGCATCCAGTCCACGGCGCCGGTCCTCTTCGCGATCCTTGTAGGAAACCACCATCACCGGCAACGACTGCAGGCGATTGTCACGGCGCAGGAGTGTGACCAATTCAATCCCATCCATTCGGGGCATATCGATGTCAGTGATCAGCAGGTCGAAGTCTTCCGAACGCAGGGCGTTCCAGCCATCCATGCCGTCGACGGCGACCGCTACGTCATAACCACGGTTGAGCAAAAGCTTGCGTTGCAGCTCACGCACAGTGAGCGAATCGTCGACCACCAGGATGCGCTTGCGCGCCGTCTCGGCCTGATGGCGGTTGTGACGGGCGATGCGCTCCAGCCGGCCGGTATTGAGCAGCTTGTCCACCGAACGCAGCATGTCCTCGACGTCGACGATCAGCACCACGGAGCCGTCATCGAGCAAGGCCCCGGCGGAAATGTCCTGGACCTTGCCCAGGCGGTCGTCCAGCGGCAGCACCACCAGGGTCCGTTCGCCGATGAAACGCTCGACCGCCACGCCATAGACCGCGTCGCGCTCGCGAATCACCACCACCTTGAGTGTGGAGTCGTTGCTCTGCCCCGCCGGGCGTTGCAACAGCTGGCTGGCCGCGACCAGGCCGACATGGCGGCCTTCGTGCCAGAAATGCTGGCGCCCTTCCAGCTGGACAATGTCATCGGGCTCCAGGTCGCACATGCGTTCGATATGCGCCAGCGGGAAGGCGTAGGCCTCTTCGCCGACCTCCACCACCAGGCTGCGCACCACCGACAGGGTCAGCGGCACTTCGAGGTGGAAACGACTGCCCTGCCCCGCCACCTGCTCCATCTGCACCGCGCCGCGCAGCTGGCGCACCATGTGCTGCACCGCATCCAGGCCGACACCGCGCCCGGAGACCTCGGTGACCTTGTCCCGCAGGCTGAAGCCCGGCAGGAACAGGAAGGTCAGCAGTTCTTCCTCGCTCAACTGGGCAGCGGTCTCGGCCGGGGACAGCTGGCGCTCGACAATGCTCTGGCGCACCCGTTCCAGGTCGACGCCATTGCCGTCGTCGCTGAGTTCCAGCACCAGCAATCCGGCCTGGTGGGAAGCGCGCAGGCGAATCAGGCCCTCGGCCGGCTTGCCCGCCAGCAGTCGCTGCTCGGGCATTTCGATGCCGTGATCGACCGCGTTGCGCAGCAGGTGGGTCAATGGCGCTTCAAGTTTTTCCAGCACGTCGCGATCGACCTGGGTCTTCTCGCCTTCGACTTCCAGGCGGACCTGCTTGCCCAGGCTGCGCCCCAGGTCGCGGACCATCCGTACCTGGCCCATCAGCACATCGGCGAACGGCCGCATGCGGCAGGCCAGCGCGGTGTCGTAGAGCACCTGGGCACGCTGGCTGGCCTGCCAGCCGAACTCATCCAGCTCGGCGGTTTTCTCGGTCAGCAGTTGCTGGGACTCCGCCAGCAGGCGCCGCGCATCCTCCAGGGCTTCGAGGGCCTCCAGGCCCAACACCTGCTCCTTGAGATGCCCATTGAGGTTTTCCAGGGCGCGCAGCCCGTTGCTCTGCATGCGCTTGAGGCGCTGCAGGGCCGCCAGGTACGGCTTCAGGCGCTGGGTTTCCACCAGCGACTTGCTCGACAGATCGAGCAGGCTGTTCAAACGTTCGGCCGTGACCCGCAGCACCCGCTCGCCACCCTCGGCGAGCTTCTTGCCCTTCTGCGCAAGCGCCGCGGCCGTCTCTTGCAGGGTTTCCTGCAGTACCTCCTGCGGCATCTCGAACGGCGGGACCGGCGGTTCGGGTTCGACCCGCGGGGCCTCCAGCTGCAGCTCGGCCATAGGCAACAGGCCTGGCTCGACCCTGGGCAGGACAGCGCCTGCAGCCGGCGCACCCGACGAGCCGATCAACTGCTCCATGAGCGCCACATAGGCGGCAATGTCCTGATCACCGACCTGGCTGCCCGGCGTGGCAATGCGCATCAGGAAATCGGTGCCCTGCAGCAGCGCATCGATATGCTCGGGATGCAGGTACAGCCGCCCTTCCTGGGCGCTGACCAGGCAATCTTCCATCACATGGGCCACGCTGACGCCAGCGTCGACCCCGACAATCCGCGCCGCGCCCTTGAGCGAGTGAGCGGCGCGCATGCAGGCTTCCAACTGGTCGGCCTGGATCGGATTGCGTTCCAGCGCCAGCAGGCCGGCACTGAGCACCTGGGTCTGGGTTTCGGCTTCCAGGCTGAAGAGTTCGAGCAGCGAGGCGTCGCGCATTTGATCGGGGGTCATGTCAGGCTCCGGGTCACGGCAGACAGCAACTGCTCTTCATCCAGCCAACGCAGGCTGCGGCCCTTCCATTGCAGGACGCCACGGGTGTACTTGGCACTGGCCTGCTGGCCGGAAACCGCGGCGGCGTCCAGGGTGCGCTCGTCGATGGCATGGATACCCTCCACCTCGTCCACCGGCACCACCACCGGGCCGCCCTGGGCGGCGATGATCAGCATGCGCGGAATGACCCGCGCGCCCGACACGACCGTGCCGCTGGTGTCCAGCCCCAGCAGTTCCACCAACGACAGGCAGGCCACCAGCGCACCACGCACATTCGCCACGCCCAGCAAGGCCCGCGAGCGCTGGTGCGGCAAGGAATGGATCGGTTGCAGCGGCGCCACTTCCACCAGGCAACGGGTGGCAATGCCCAGCCACTCCTCGCCCAGGCGGAACATCAACAGCGAACGGGTGACGACATCCGTATCGGCCTCGGCCGTGTGCTCAGGACGCTCCTGCTGCAACGCATAGCGGTCGAGCAGACGGGTGGCCGCGGCGGAATACACCGAGCAGTTGCGGCAATGCACATGCCCGGCCAGCAACGGGCAACTCTTGTCGCCATGGATACCGATGCGGTTCCAGCAATCGTCGATGGCCTGCGCATCTTCGTGGGTCACGTTCAACGAAACAGAGCCGCTCATGATTTACGCTCACTGTCTGCTGCACGGCCGCTACGGGCCGCACGCTCCTGCAATCGACGGGCACCGGCGACGTCGCCCTGGGAAGCCAGCAAGGCGGCCAGGTGCGCCAGCGCTTCGGCATGTTGCGGGTCCAGGTACAGGGCCTTGCGATAGAAACCCTGGGCTTCCAGGGCGCTGCCCGCCACGTCGCTGAGCAGCCCTAGCCAATAGAACACCTGCGCCACCGGCTCGTGGGTATCCAGGTAGTGCTCGCAGGCCGCCCGGGCCTCGGCGCTTTTACCTTCGTTGGCCAGGGCCGCGATGCTCGCCAGCAGGGTCGTGGCGTCGCTGACCGGCCTGGTCGGCGCCGGGCGCTGGCTCGCCACGGCGGCACTGGAAAACGGCCGGCTGCGCACGGGCGGCGCGATGCTGCGCACCGGCTGGCGTGCCGGCAATGCGCTCGGTACGAAGGCCGGCGCGGGTTCGGGCTCGGGTTCGTTATGCCGGCTGAAGGCAAAGGACTGGGCAATACCGATCGAACGCATGCCCAAACGGCCCAGCAGGCTGCCTTCGGCCGGGCCGATGAACAGCACGCCTTCAACGTGAGTCAGGCGCTTGAGCACTTCGAACACCTGGCGCTGGGTCGGCTGATCGAAATAGATCAGCAGGTTGCGACAGAAGACAAAATCGTAGGGCGGTTCATGGGCCAGCAAGGTCGGGTCCAGCAGGTTGCCGACCTGCAGGCGCACTTGCTCGCGCACCCGCTCGCTGAGGCTGTAGCGCTCATCTTCGGCGGTGAAGTGCCGCTCGCGAAAATCGCTGTGCTGGCCGCGAAAGGAGTTCTTGCCGTACACCGCCTGCCTGGCCCGCTCGACCGACAGCGGGCTGACATCGAAGCCATCGACCTTGAATTGATGGGGGGCGAGCCCGGCGTCGAACAGGGCCATGGCGATCGAGTACGGCTCTTCGCCGGTGGAGCACGGCAGGCTGAGGATGCGCAATGCGCGCATGCCCTTGAGTTGGGCAAGGCGCGAGAGGGCGAGTTTGGCCAGGGTCGCGAAGGACTCCGGGTACCGGAAAAACCAGGTTTCCGGGACGATCACCGCCTCGATCAGGGCCTGCTGTTCATCGCGCGAGCCTTGCAGGGTCTGCCAGTAATGGTCGGTGCTGGGCGCCTGCTGGGCGATGCTGCGCTGGCGCACCGCGCGCTCGATGATCGCCGGCCCCACCGAGGCCACGTCGAGGCCGATGCGCTCCTTGAGAAAATCGAAAAATCGCTGGTCGCTGCTCATGACGACTCCCCGAGCAACGCCGGATCCAGTGGCGGCGAGGGAAACAGCAGCGCGCGCACCTCGGCATCCAGCAGATCGTCGACCCGCACCCATTGCAGCAGGCCCTGGGCGTCTTCATGGACCGGCCCCAGGTACGGCGCATTGCGGTTATCCAGGCCGTAGGCCTTGAAGTCCTGCGGGTTGCACCGCAGGGTGTCGGTGGCCTGCTCGAGGATCAGCCCCAGCAACCGCGCGGGCTGTGCCGCCTGCGGGCGGTAATGCACCAGCACCAGGCGGGTGCTGGTGCGCTCCTGCGCCGGCTGGCCAAAGGTCAGGGCGCTCAGGTCGAGCACCGGCACCACCGCGCCGCGATGGGCAAAGACCCCGGCCACCCAGGACGGCGCCCGGGGAATCGGCTTGAGTTGCAGGCGCGGCAATACCTCGACCACCTCGACGGCCTGCAAGGCGTAACGTTCGATGCCGATGCGGAACACCAGGAACAGCGCGTCTTTGGTCGCCGTCCCTGCGCCGCCTTTCGCTGCGAGCTCGTTCATCAGACTTTGAAACGCGAGACGCCGCTGCGCAGCCCCACCGCCACCTGGCTCAGTTCATCGATGGCGAAACTGGCCTGGCGCAGCGACTCGACAGTCTGGCTGCTGGCATCGCCCAGTTGCACCAGGGCGTGGTTGATCTGCTCGGCACCGGTGGCCTGGGCCTGCATGCCCTCGTTGACCATCAACACCCGCGGCGCCAGGGCCTGGACCTGATGGATGATCTGCGACAGCTGCTCGCCGACCTGCTGCACCTCGGCCATGCCGCGGCGCACTTCTTCGGAGAACTTGTCCATGCCCATGACCCCGGCCGAGACCGCCGACTGGATCTCCCGGACCATTTGCTCGATGTCGTAGGTGGCG
Organism: Pseudomonas sp. GW531-T4; assembly: GCF_017349615.1. Lineage (NCBI taxonomy): Bacteria > Pseudomonadati > Pseudomonadota > Gammaproteobacteria > Pseudomonadales > Pseudomonadaceae > Pseudomonas > Pseudomonas sp. GW531-T4. The sequence continues at coordinate 70,593 of NZ_JACMZT010000008.1, read as the reverse complement.
ACCGCGGTCTGGTCCGCCAGACGCCGCACTTCGGTGGCCACCACGGCAAAACCGCGCCCGTATTCGCCGGCCTTCTCGGCTTCGATTGCGGCGTTGAGCGACAGCAGGTTGGTCTGGTCGGCGACCTTGACGATGGTCACCACCACCTGGTTGATGTTGCCGGCCTTCTCATTGAGGATCGCCAGCTTGGCGTTGACCAGGTCGGCCGCGCCCATCACCGAATGCATGGTTTCTTCCATCCGCGCCAGGCCTTGCTGGCCGGAGCCGGCCAGCACCGAAGCCTGGTCGGCGGCGGTGGAGACTTCGGTCATGGTGCGCACCAGATCGCGCGAGGTGGCCGCGATTTCCCGGGAGGTCGCGCCAATTTCGGTGGTGGTTGCCGCGGTCTCGGTGGCGGTGGCCTGTTGCTGCTTGGAGGTGGCGGCAATCTCGGTGACCGAGGTGGTGACCTGGACCGAGGAGCGCTGCGCCTGGGACACCAGGGAGTTGAGTTCGGTCATCATGTCGTTGAAGCCGGTTTCCACGGCGCCGAATTCGTCCTTGCGCTCCAGGTTCAGGCGGCTGGTCAGATCGCCCGTGCGCATGACGTCGAGGATCTTCACGATACGGTTCATCGGCGCCATGATCGCGCGCATCAGCAACAGGCCGCACAGGCCCGCCGCCAGCACCGCCACCAGGAGGGAAACGCCCATGGTGACCTTGGCCTCGGCCACCGCATCGTCGATCTGCGAGGCGGCCGAATCGGCGACCCCCTTGTTCTCGTCGATGATGTCGTTGAGTTTCATCCGACCGGCGATCCAGGTGGGCGTCAACTGCTCATGGAATACGCGGACAGCCTCGGCTTCCTGATTACGCCGATGCAGATCCAGGACCGTGGCCTGAATCCTGAGAAATTCCTGATGGCGCTTTTCAAACTCGTCGAACTCCTGCCGGTCTGTCTCGCCGCGAAGCGTTCCCTGGTAGCTGGCCATGTATTTCTGCAGGCGTTGCTCGAAGCTTTTGAAGTCCGCCTCATCCTTGGCACTGACGCCCTTGCCTTCGTTCAGGCCGATGATTTCCTGGGTATGCAGGAAACTGTCGACCCATGAACCGCGAATCATCGAACTGAAATAGACCCCGGGAATGGCATCGGAACGCATGCGATCTTCGCCGGCCTCGATCTTCAACAAGCGGGAGTACGAGGCTATGACCATCAGCAGCATGATGGTGATAATCACCGCAAAGCTCGCCAAAATGCGTTGGCGCAACGTCCAGTTCTTCACAGTCAGTCCTCGGGGCCATTCAAATGGTGGGGAGTATAGCCGAGGGCGTACCATCATTTATCAGCGTGTTGCGCACCACGTCTCACTCAGAGCGAAAGGCAGGGTCCGCTCTGGAGGGCTACTTTCCGCCAGATGGCTCGAGCGCCGCCAGTGATGATCCGGCACAAGCAGAGGGTATTTCAGCCATCAAAGAGGGCGTGCGAAGCTTTCTCCAGCGCACGCCCGATTGGCGTCAAAGACTGGCCTGGCGCACCTGTTTTTCCAGTTCGAGCTTCAACCCCGGCTCCAGCTTGAGCTGACGCGACAGCTCATCCAGGTAGGCCTTCTCCATGAAGTTTTCCTCGTCCACCAGCATCACGCTGGCGACGTACATTTCGGCGGCCATTTCCGGCGTGCCGGCGGCCCGCGCGACATCCGCCGGGTCCAAGGGTTTGTTGAGTTCGGCGTGCAACCAGTGCTGCAGCTCCTGGTCGTTGTCCAGCCTGGTGAACTCACCTTCGATCAGGGCGCGCTCACGCTCGTCGATATGGCCATCGGCCTTGGCTGCGGCCACCAGCGCCTTGAGAATCGCCTGGCTGTGCTGCTCGACCTGCTGCGCGGGCAGGCGGTCGAGGGTCTGCGGCTCGCTTTTCGGCGCACCGGCCTGCTGCGCCTGCCAGTTGCCGTAGGCCTTGTAGGCGATCACGCCCAATGCCGCCAGGCCGCCGTAGGTCAACGCCTTGCCCCCGAACTTGCGGGCTTTTTTATTGCCCAGCAGCAAGCCCATGGCGCCGGCCGCCAACGCCCCGCCACCAGCACCGGATAACAGGCTGCCGAGCCCACCGGACCCGCCACCGAGCAACCCGCCCAGCGCGCCCTTGTCGGCAGCGGATGCCTTGTTCTGCTGGGCCCCGGCCTTGTTCTGCAACAGCTCCTGGCCGGACTTGAGCAATTGATCGAGCAATCCACGGGTGTTCATCCAAACCTCCAGCAATTTGAGTTGATCGAATCAATAAGGCCACCAGCCTAGATCGAAGTGCCCAGCGCTTGGGCTCGAGTGTGCTTCCAGATGTTGCTTCGCCGGACTCGGCCATGCGCCTGGGCAGTCGTTCGATTAAAAAGATATACACTCGAAAAAGTCGATAAAAACGCCTGACCGGTGATTGCCCATGATGACCCTGCGCCAGATCCGTCACTTCATCGCCGTGGCCGAGACCGGATCGATCTCGGCCGCCGCCCAGGCAGTGTTCATTTCCCAGTCGACCCTGACCCTGGCGATCCAGCAGCTCGAACAGGAAATCGGCGTCAGCCTGTTCAACCGCCATGCCAAGGGCATGACCCTGACCCACCAGGGCCACCAGTTCCTGCGCCAGGCGCACCTGATCCTGGCCACGGTCGACAACGCCAAGCGCAGCCTGCAACAGAGCACCGACCAGGTGGCCGGCCAGTTGATCGTCGGCGTGACCAGCCTGGTTGCCGGTTACTACCTGGCGGACTTGCTCACGCGTTTCCAGCGCGCCTACCCCAATGTGGAAATCCGCGTGATGGAGGATGAGCGCCCGTACATCGAGCACTTGCTGGTCAGCGGCGAAATCGACGTCGGGGTGTTGATCCTCTCCAACCTAGAGGACCGCCACGCCCTGCAGACCGAAGTGCTGACCCACTCCCCTCACCGCCTGTGGCTGCCCGCCCAGCATCCGCTGCTGGAACACGACAGCATCAACCTGGCGGATGTCGCGCGCGAGCCGCTGATCCAGCTCAACGTCGATGAAATGGACCGCAACGCCCAGCGCCTGTGGTCCGGCGCCGGCCTGCAACCGCGCATCACCTTGCGCACCGCCTCCACCGAAGCGGTGCGCAGCCTGGTGGCGGCCGGGCTTGGGGTGTCGATCCAGCCGGACATGACCTATCGCCCCTGGTCGCTGGAGGGCGACATCATCGAAGCCCGGCCCATCGCCGACCTCAGCCAGACCCTCGACGTCGGCCTGGCCTGGCGCCGTGGCGCGGCGCGCCCGACGCTGGTGGACCCGTTCCTGACCGTGGCCCGCGAACAGCCCCACGGCGGGCGCAAGCCATCTATTTAATCGAACGCTGCATTCAGTATTTAGTATTTGTCGAGCACCGGCCCCGCCACTAGTCTCTGATCATCCGTCCAGAGAGGGCCGGGCCTCCGTCACTGGAGAGCACCATGGCCATACAAGAAAAGAGAACCCGGAAAATGGCTGGCGCGCAGACTCCGTTGTCCACCGCTTTGTTGATCGATGGCGAATTGGTCGCCGGCCAGGGGCTTGTCGAGCCGATCCTCAACCCGGCCACCGGCGAAGTGCTGACCCAGATCGCCGAGGCCAGCAGCGAACAGGTGGAAGGCGCGATCCTCGCCGCCCACCGCGCCTTTACCGACTGGTCGCGCACCACGCCCCAGCAACGCTCGAACATCCTCCTGGCGATTGCCGATGCCGTGGAAAAGCAGGCCGACCACCTGGCCCGCCTGGAATCGCTGAATTGCGGCAAACCGCTGCACCTGGCGCGCCAGGATGATCTGGGCGCCACCGTCGACGTGTTCCGTTTTTTTGCCGGCGCGGTGCGCTGCCAGACCGGCCAGTTGGCCGGCGAGTACCTGCCGGGCTACACCAGCATGGTGCGGCGCGACCCCATCGGTGTGGTGGCGTCCATCGCGCCGTGGAACTACCCGATCATGATGGCCGCCTGGAAGATCGCTCCGGCCCTGGCCGCCGGCAACACCCTGGTGTTCAAGCCGTCGGAGCACACCCCGCTGTCGATCCTGGCCCTGGCGCCGACCCTGGCCGAACTGCTGCCGCGCGGCGTGCTGAACATTGTCTGCGGCGGTGGCGAAGGCGTCGGCAGCCACCTGGTCAGCCATCCCAAGGTGCGCATGGTGTCGCTGACCGGCGATATCGTCACCGGGCAGAAGATCCTCCAGGCCGCCTCGAAAACCCTGAAACGCACGCACCTGGAGCTGGGCGGCAAGGCCCCGGTGATCGTCTGCAACGATGCCGACCTGCAGGCCGTGGTCGAAGGCGTGCGCAACTATGGCTACTACAACGCCGGCCAGGACTGCACCGCGGCCTGCCGGATCTACGCCCAGGGCGGAATCCATGACCGCCTGGTGGCCGAGCTGGGCGCCGCCGTGAGCAGCCTGCGGTTCGCCGGCAAACGCGATGCCGATAACGAGATCGGCCCGCTGATCAGCACCCGCCAGCGTGACCGCGTGGCCAGCTTCGTCGAACGCGCCCTGGGCCAGCCGCATATCGAGAGGGTGACCGGTGCCGCAGTGCATTCGGGCGCCGGCTTCTATTATCAGCCGACCCTGCTGGCCGGCTGCCGGCAGCAGGATGAAATCGTCCAGCGCGAAGTGTTTGGCCCGGTGGTCACCGTCACCCGTTTCGACGAGCTGGCGCAGGCGGTGGAGTGGGCCAACGACTCGGAATACGGCCTGGCCTCGTCGGTCTGGACCCAGAACCTGGACAAGGCCATGCAGGTGGCGGCCCGCCTGCAATACGGCTGCACCTGGATCAACAGCCATTTCATGCTGGCCAGCGAAATGCCCCACGGCGGCTTGAAACGCTCCGGCTACGGCAAGGACCTGTCCAGCGATTCGCTGCAGGACTACAGCGTGGTGCGGCACATCATGGCCCGCCACGGCAATGACCTGGAATAACGGCACTAAGCTAATAACAAGCCCTTAGGGCGCGCTCCACCACGTTCACAACTGCCCCGACCATAATTTGAAGAAGAGGGTTTCCCCATGTTCGTGCACAAGACCGCACTGCTCAGTGCAATCACCACCGCCCTGCTGGCCAGCGCCAGCCTCCAGGCCGCCGAACCGCTCAAGGCCGTCGGCGCCGGCGAAGGTCAGCTGGATATCGTGGCCTGGCCCGGCTACATCGAACGTGGCGAAAGCGACAAGAGTTACGACTGGGTCACCGGCTTCGAGAAAGAGACTGGTTGCAAGGTCAACGTCAAGACCGCGGGCACCTCCGACGAGATGGTCAGCCTGATGGCCAAGGGCGGCTACGACCTGGTCACCGCATCCGGCGACGCCTCCCTGCGGCTGATCGTCGGCAAGCGCGTGCAGCCGATCAACACCGCGCTGATTCCCAACTGGAAAAACCTCGATCCACGCCTCAAGGACGCGCCCTGGTACGTGGTCGACAAGCAGACCTACGGCACGCCCTACCAGTGGGGCCCGAACGTGCTGATGTACAACACCACCGTCTTCAAGCAGGCGCCGACCAGCTGGAGCGTACTGTTCGATGCGCAGAACCTGCCGGACGGCAAGCCCAACAAGGGCCGCGTGCAAGCCTATGACGGGCCGATCTACATCGCCGACGCCGCGCTGTACCTCAAGAGCGCGAAACCGGAACTGGGGATCCAGAACCCTTACGAACTGACCGAGGCCCAGTACAAGGCGGTGCTCGACCTGCTGCGCGCCCAGCAGCCGCTGATCCACCGCTACTGGCACGACACCACGGTGCAGATGAGCGACTTCAAGAACGAAGGCGTGGTCGCCGCCAGCTCCTGGCCGTATCAGGTCAACGGCCTGATCAACGAGAAACAGCCGATCGCCTCGACCATTCCCAAGGAAGGGGCCACCGGCTGGGCCGACACCACCATGCTGCACAGCGAGGCCAAGCACCCCAACTGTGCCTACAAGTGGATGGACTGGTCGCTCACGCCGAAGGTCCAGGGTGACGTCGCCGCCTGGTTCGGCTCGCTGCCGGCCGTGCCGGCGGCCTGCAAGGAAAGCGAACTGCTGGGCGCCGAGGGCTGCAAGACCAACGGCTTCGACCAGTTCGACAAGATCGCCTTCTGGAAAACCCCGCAGGCCGAGGGCGGCAAGTTCGTGCCGTACAGCCGCTGGACCCAGGATTACATCGCGATCATGGGAGGCAGGTGAGCCCCTGTAGCCGCTGCCGCAGGCTGCGCCAAGTCCGCAGGACCTTGTGCGCCCTGAGGATCGCCGCGCCCTTGCGGGGCGATCGCAGCCTGCGGCAGCGGCTACAGGTTCCTGCGCCAGGTTCGCTCCGGCAGGAGCGGCCTTCGCCGCCAGACCTGATCCCGCATATTTCGACAGCGCGCTTTTCCGGAGCACCGCACCATGACGCTTGCAGTCCAGTTCACCAACGTTTCCCGGCAGTTTGGCGAGGTGAAGGCCGTTGACCGGGTTTCCATCGATATCCAGGACGGCGAGTTCTTTTCCATGCTCGGCCCTTCCGGCTCGGGCAAGACCACCTGCCTGCGCCTGATCGCCGGTTTCGAACAGCCGAGTGCCGGTTCGATCCACATCCACGGGGCCGAAGCCACTGGGTTGCCGCCCTACCAGCGCGACGTCAACACCGTGTTCCAGGATTACGCGCTGTTCCCCCATATGAACGTGCGCGACAACGTGGCCTACGGCCTGAAAGTCAAAGGCGTCGTCAAGGCCGAGCGCCTCAAACGCGCCGAGGAAGCCCTGGCCATGGTCGCCCTGGAAGGCTACGGCGAGCGCAAGCCGGTGCAGCTGTCCGGCGGCCAGCGCCAGCGCGTGGCCCTGGCCCGGGCGCTGGTCAATCGGCCGCGGGTCCTGCTGCTGGACGAACCCCTGGGAGCGCTGGACCTGAAGCTGCGCGAACAGATGCAGGGCGAACTGAAGAAGCTGCAGCGCCAGCTCGGCATCACCTTCATCTTCGTCACCCACGACCAGACCGAAGCCCTGTCGATGTCCGACCGCGTGGCGGTGTTCAACAAGGGCCGCATCGAGCAGGTCGACAGCCCGCGTAACCTGTACATGAAACCGGCCACCACCTTCGTCGCCGAGTTCGTCGGTACCTCCAACGTGATTCGCGGCGAGCTGGCCGAGCGCCTGAGCGGCAGCCAGCGGCCCTTTTCGATCCGCCCGGAACACGTGCGCTTCGCCGAAGGCCCGCTGTCCAGCCACGAGATCGAAGTCAGCGGCCTGCTGCACGATATCCAGTACCAGGGCAGCGCCACCCGCTACGAGCTGCAGCTGGACAACGGCCAGACCCTCAGCATCAGCCAGGCCAACGACCAATGGCTGGACAGCAGCGCCCAGCACCAGACCGGGCAACGCATCAGCGCGCGCTGGGCCCGCGAGGCGATGATCCCGCTGGCCGATACCCTGGCGAGCGGGGTGTGACATGAACACCCTGGCAATCACTCCCCAAAGCGCCGGCGGCTCGCCGCTGCGGCGCTTTTCCAACCTGCTGTACCGGCGGCCGAACCTGTACCTGGCGCTGCTGCTGGTACCACCGCTGCTCTGGTTCGGCGCGATCTACCTGGGCTCCTTGCTGGTCCTGCTCTGGCAAGGCTTCTACACCTTCGACGACTTCACCATGGCGGTCACCCCGGACCTGACCCTGGCCAACTTCGCCGCGCTGTTCCAGCCGTCGAACTTCGACATCATCCTGCGCACCCTGAGCATGGCCATCGCCGTCTCGCTTGCCAGCGCCGTGGTCGCCTTCCCCATCGCCTACTACATGGCGCGCTACACCAGCGGCAAGACCAAGGCGTTCTTCTATATCGCGGTGATGCTGCCGATGTGGGCCAGCTATATCGTCAAGGCCTACGCCTGGACCCTGCTGCTGGCCAAGGGCGGCGTGGCCCAGTGGTTCGTCCAACACCTGGGGCTGGAGCCGCTATTGCAGTTCATCCTGGGGATTCCCGGGGTCGGCGGCAGCACCCTGTCGACCTCGCACCTGGGACGCTTCATGGTGTTCGTCTATATCTGGCTGCCGTTCATGATCCTGCCGATCCAGGCGTCCCTGGAGCGCCTGCCGCCGTCCTTGCTGCAAGCCTCCGCCGACCTCGGCGCCAAGCCGCGCCAGACCTTCATGCAGGTGATCCTGCCGCTGTCGGTGCCGGGCATCGCCGCCGGCTCGATCTTCACCTTCTCCCTGACCCTGGGCGATTTCATCGTGCCGCAGCTGGTGGGCCCGCCCGGCTACTTCGTCGGCAGCATGGTCTACGCCCAGCAAGGGGCGATCGGCAACATGCCGATGGCCGCCGCCTTCACCCTGGTGCCGATCGTGCTGATCGCCATTTACCTGTCCATCGTCAAACGCCTGGGGGCCTTCGATGCGCTCTGATTCAGCCACGCACGGAGAACAAGCTTCACTGGGCCTGCGCCTTGCCGCGTGGGGTGGGTTGCTGTTCCTGCATTTCCCGATCCTGATCATCTTCCTCTACGCCTTCAACACCGAAGACGCGGCCTTCAGCTTTCCGCCCCGGGGCTTCACCCTGAAGTGGTTCAGCGTGGCCTTCGCCCGCCCCGACGTGCTCGAGGCCATCAAGCTGTCGCTGCAGATCGCCGCCATCGCCACCCTGATCGCCCTGATCCTCGGCACCCTGGCCTCGGCGGCGCTGTACCGGCGGGACTTCTTCGGCAAGCAGGGCATTTCGCTGATGCTGATCCTGCCCATCGCCCTGCCGGGGATCATCACCGGCATCGCCCTGCTGGCGACCTTCAAGACCTTGGGGATCGAGCCGGGGATGTTCACCATCATCGTTGGCCACGCGACCTTCTGCGTGGTGATTGTCTACAACAACGTGATCGCCCGTTTGCGCCGCACCTCCCACAGCCTGATCGAAGCCTCGATGGACCTGGGCGCCGACGGCTGGCAGACCTTCCGCTACATCATCCTGCCGAACCTCGGCTCGGCGTTGCTGGCCGGCGGCATGCTGGCGTTCGCCCTGTCGTTCGACGAAATCATCGTCACCACCTTCACCGCCGGCCATGAACGCACCCTGCCGCTGTGGCTGCTCAACCAGCTCAGCCGGCCGCGGGACGTACCGGTGACCAACGTCGTCGCCATGCTGGTGATGCTGGTGACCATGCTGCCGATCCTCGGCGCCTATTACCTGACCCGCGGCGGCGAGAGCGTGGCGGGCAGCGGCGGCAAATAAAACCGGCTTGGAACCCGGGCCTGTAGGAGCGAGGCTCGTTTCCATAGAAAAACAATAGCTTCGAAGAGGACACGAACATGCAAACCAAACTCTTGATCAACGGCCAACTGGTCACTGGTGAAGGCCCTGCCCAGCCGGTATTCAACCCGGCACTGGGCAAGGTGCTGGTGGACATCAACGAGGCCAGCGAAGCCCAGGTCGATGCCGCGGTGCGCGCCGCCGACGCGGCGTTCCAGAGCTGGTCGCAAACCGTGCCGAAAGAACGCTCGCTGCTGTTGCTCAAGCTGGCCGACAGCATCGAAGCCCACGGCGAAGAGCTGGCCCGGCTGGAGTCGGACAACTGCGGCAAGCCGCTGAGCGCGGCCTTGAACGACGAGATCCCGGCGATTGCCGACGTGTTCCGCTTCTTCGCCGGCGCCAGCCGTTGCCTCAGCAGTTCGGCCGGCGGCGAATACCTGCCGGGCCACACGTCGATGATCCGTCGCGACCCGGTGGGGGTAATCGCCTCCATCGCGCCGTGGAACTACCCACTGATGATGGTCGCCTGGAAAATCGCCCCGGCCCTGGCCGCCGGCAACACCGTGGTGCTCAAGCCCTCGGAGCAGACCCCGCTGACCGCCCTGCGCCTGGCCGAACTGGCAGCCGGGATCTTTCCCGCCGGCGTGCTCAACCTGGTCTTCGGCCGCGGCGCCACGGTGGGCCAGCCGCTGGTGACCCATCCGAAGGTGCGCATGGTATCGCTCACTGGCTCCATCGCCACCGGCTCGAACATCATTTCCAGCACCGCCGACAGCGTCAAACGCATGCACATGGAACTGGGCGGCAAGGCGCCGGTGATCATCTTCGACGATGCCGACATCGACGCCGCCGTGGACGGCATCCGCACCTTCGGCTTCTACAACGCCGGCCAGGACTGCACCGCCGCCTGCCGCATCTATGCGCAGGAGGGCATCTACGAACGCTTCGTCGAGAAGCTCGGCGCAGCGGTCGCCAGCATCAAGTACGGCCTGCAGGGCGACCCGGACACCGAGCTGGGCCCGCTGATCAGCGCCCAGCACCGCGACCGCGTGGCCGGCTTCGTCGAGCGCGCCATCGCCCAGCCGCATATCCGTCTGGTCACCGGCGGCAAGACGGTGGACGGCGACGGTTTCTTCTTCGAACCGACGGTGCTGGCCGACGCCCAGCAGGACGACGAAATCGTCCGCCGCGAAGTGTTCGGACCGGTGGTCTCGGTCACCCGTTTCGCCGACGAAGCCCAGGTCCTGGGCTGGGCCAACGACTCGGACTACGGCCTGGCGTCCTCGGTGTGGACCGCCGATGTCGGCCGCGCCCACCGCCTCTCGGCGCGCCTGCAATATGGCTGCACCTGGGTCAACACCCACTTCATGCTGGTCAGCGAAATGCCCCACGGCGGGCAGAAACTCTCCGGCTACGGCAAGGACATGTCCATGTACGGCCTGGAGGACTACACCGTCGTGCGCCATGTGATGTTCAAGCACTGACCCGCATCGCGGGCAAGCCTCGCTCCTACGGACTGTATAAATCCGTAGGAGCGAGGCTTGCCCGCGATGGTCGCGACACGAATCAGAGAACGATGTGGCAAGGCCGCCTGCCCTGCTAATAGCAATTACCGTCGGTTTCAGCGCAGAACTCATAGGGCGTGTTGCTGATGAACCAATCGAGCCAGTGATGCTGCCAATCCGGCCACTGAATGATGTAGGTCTTGGTGGCCTTGATGAACTCCAGGCCAAAGATGCTGATGCTGTTGTCGTCCTCGTACATCCGCAGGTCCAGCGACCAGTCCCGGATCAAGGGCGTGCGGTAGACCCGCTCCGGGTCCTCAAGGTCGATGACCTGCAGATAGCCCTTGCCGCCGAAAGGCACCAGCAGCCCGCCGGCCGAGGCATGCTGCAACAGGTAACGACCGGAGGGGCTGGTCGCCGAATAGGGCTCGCGTTCGAGCACTGTGTAGAGCGCGCTGGCGAACACCAGTACACAGGCTCCCAGCAGGCCCCCCACGACCGCCAGGGTCTTCTTGTACTTCATCGCGCGCACGCCGAAAAACCGCAATTCATTTGCCCGATCTCCTTGAAAGGCGGCTATTGAACGAGGCCTGGCCAAGCCGATCAAGTTGCGGCACCATCCGCCGCCACAAAACGCCTGGTTTCCCCGCCCGCGGCGCGGAAACTTCTCCGGCAGCAAGGATGCGCCCATGCCTCGTCATTCCCGAATCGTCAGCCTGATGCTGCAAGTGGCCGTCTGGCTGGTGCTGCCGTTCGCCGCCCTGCAACTGGGCCTGGTACTGACCCACGCCGTCGCCGCGCCCTTTGTCTCGGCGGTGGCGGCTCCCACCGGGGTCCTGTCCCTGGTGCTGATCCAGATCACCCTGGTGTATGCCGCCGCCAAAGGCTGGCACGCCTGCGGCATGCCTACCCACTATCGCTGGCTGGGCCTGTGGCTGGGTTGCGTACTGGTGCTGTATGCCGTGCCGAGGCTCATGCCGTTGATCAGTAGCAGCCCATGAATCACAGAGGCTGTTCAGCCTGTTGGTGATCTTCACCTGGTGCAAAACCCGCTGAAGATCAGGCCAGCCTGAGGTAAAGATGGATGTCCTCGGGCTCCAGGCGATGCAGCTCTGGATCGGGGGCCGACAACAGCTCGCAGCCCAGGCGGCGGTAGAAATCCACGGTGTTGCGCGATGGCGTGGCCGAGACATAGAGCCCTTCGCCGCCCATGCGCCGCGCCTGCTCGGCGGCCAGGCCGAACAGCCGCTGGCCCAGGCCGCGCCCGCGATAAGCCTGGCTGACATGCAGGAACTTCAGTTGCCGCAGTTGCAAGCCGGCGCTGTGGATAACCAGGCAATCGACCACCGCCGCGGCCACCAGCCGGTGCTCGTCGAACACCCCGTACAGCCAGCCGCCGCGCTGTCCACACGCCTGCAAGACCTGCGCGTCATGCTCGGCTTCGCCAGGCGGCCAGCCGGTCACCACTTCGCGCTGGGGATAACACAGCAGTTGCCCGTCCTGCAGGCGGTAGAACGCTTCGATCAGTTCCGCGCGGTCAATCAGTTTGAACAGCGGGATGTCTTGCGGGGTCAAAGGGCGTTCATTGAGCATCTTGGGTTTCCTGAAGCCGTCCGTGGTTTTACGTATCGATACACGCGGGGCATTTTTTGCCCCGGGCGAACCGATTATTCTATCCGCCAGCTGTTAAAAGTCCGTTGTGTTTGGCCGAAGGCATGACCGAACCTCCATTTTCCGATCCAGCGCAGCCAGGAAGGGCTCGGGATCTCCTGACAAGGTTCACTTATGCATCGCAGGCATCTTCTGAAAGCATCCATGGCGCTGGCAGCCTACACCGGCCTGTCGGCCACGGGTCTGTTGGCCACCCGGGCCTGGGCGGGCGCCGCCGACGGCGAAGCGCAGGCCTTCGATTTCGAGATTCTAAAGGCCCAGGCCAAGCAGTTGGCCGGCAAGCCCTACGTGGATACCAAGCAAGTGCTGCCGCCGACCCTGGCGACCATGACCCCGCAGAACTTCAACGCGATCCAGTACGACGGCAACCACTCGCTGTGGAAGGAGCTGAACGGCCAGCTGGACGTGCAGTTCTTCCATGTCGGCATGGGCTTCAAGCAGCCGGTGCGCATGTACAGCGTCGACGCCAAGAGCCGTCAGGCGCGGGAAGTGCATTTCCGCCCGTCGCTGTTCAACTACCAGAACACCAGCGTCGACACCGCGCAGCTCAAGGGCGACCTGGGCTTTGCCGGCTTCAAGCTGTTCAAGGCCCCGGAACTGGACAGGCACGACGTGGTGTCCTTCCTCGGCGCCAGCTATTTCCGCGCGGTGGACAAGACCGGCCAGTACGGCCTGTCGGCCCGCGGCCTGGCGATCGACACCTACGCCAAGAAACGTGAAGAGTTTCCCGACTTCACCAAGTTCTGGTTCGAGACCCCGGACAAGGACAGCACCCGTTTCGTGGTCTATGCCCTGCTCGACTCGCCCAGCGCCACCGGCGCCTACCGCTTCGACATCGACTGCCAGGCCGAGCGCGTGGTGATGGACGTCGACGCGCACGTCAACGCCCGCACCGCCATCGAACAGCTGGGCATCGCGCCGATGACCAGCATGTTCAGCTGCGGCACCCATGAACGGCGCATGTGCGACACCATCCATCCGCAGATCCACGACTCGGACCGCCTGGCCATGTGGCGCGGCAACGGCGAGTGGATCTGCCGCCCGCTGAACAACCCGGCGACCCTGCAGTTCAACGCCTTCGCCGACAAGGACCCGAAGGGCTTCGGCCTGGTGCAGACCGACCACGAGTTCGCCAACTACCAGGACACCGTGGACTGGTACAGCCGGCGCCCGAGCCTGTGGGTCGAGCCGACCACCGCCTGGGGCGAAGGCTCGGTCGACCTGCTGGAGATCCCCACCACCGGCGAGACCCTGGACAACATCGTGGCCTTCTGGACCCCGAAAAAACCGCTGGCCGCCGGGGACTCGCTGAACTATGGCTACAAGTTGTACTGGAGCGCCCTGCCACCGGTGGGCACGCCGCTGGCGCGGGTCAACGCCACCCGTTCGGGCATGGGCGGCTTCGTCGAAGGCTGGGCCCCGGGCGAGCATTACCCGCCGGTCTGGGCCCGGCGCTTCGCCGTGGACTTCAATGGCGGCGGCCTGGAGCGACTGCCGGAGGGCACCGGCATCGAACCGGTGGTCACCGCGTCGAACGGCCAGGTCAAGGATTTCCATGTGCTGAAGCTGGACGAGATCCAGGGTTATCGCGTGCTCTTCGACTGGTACCCGACCAACGACAGCGTCGATCCGGTGGAGCTGCGGCTGTTCATCCGCACCAACGATCGCACCCTGAGCGAGACCTGGCTGTACCAGTACTTCCCGCCGGCACCGGACAAGCGCAAGTACAGCTGAGGAAGCACTATCGCCTGTAGCCGCTGCCGCAGGCTGCGATCGACCGGGAACCGGTCGTCAACGGGCGCCGCGGATGGAGCGATCGACCGTTGTGTCCAGAGGCGGTCCGCTACGCGGCCCATCGCAGCCTGCGGCAGCGGCTACAGGTCGCGGTGTATGACACGGCATAAAAAACCGGCCCTCACAGGCCGGTTTTTTTATGCCCCGCTCAGCTCACTCGCGCAGGTCCGACTCGTGAATCGGCTGGTCGCGATGGGTCGCGCGCTGGTACTGCGCCGGCCAGATCGCCTTGTGCCCGCTCAGGTCGTCGTCGGCATGCAGCGGCCAGTACGGGTCGCGCAGCAACTCGCGGGCAAGGAAGATGATGTCGGCCTGACAGGTACGCAGAATGTGCTCGGCCTGGGCCGGCTCGGTGATCATGCCCACGGTGCCGGTGGCGATCCCCGACTCCTTGCGCACCCGTTCGGCGAAGCGGGTCTGGTAGCCCGGGCCGGTGGGGATCTCGGCATTGACCGCGGTGCCGCCCGAGGAAACATCGATCAGGTCCACACCCAGGGCCTTCAGGCGGCAGGCCAGCTCGACGGTTTCGTCCGGGTTCCAGCCGTCCTCCACCCAGTCGGTCGCCGACACCCGGACGAACAGCGGCAACTCTTGCGGCCAGACCGCCCGCACCGCCTCACACACCTGCAGGACCAGGCGAATGCGGTTATCGAAGGAGCCACCGTACTGGTCACGGCGCTGATTGCTCAGGGGCGAGAGGAATTGATGCAGCAGGTAGCCGTGGGCGGCATGCACTTCGACCACCTTGAAGCCGGCGACCAGGGCGCGTTTGGCCGAGTCGACGAAGGCCTGGACGATCGCGGCGATCTGCCCTTCGTCGAGTTGGGTCGGCGGTGTATGTTGCGGGTCGAAGGCAATCGGCGAAGGGCCTACCGGGACCCAGCCGCCCTCCTCGGGCTTGACGCTGCCATGCTTGCCCAGCCACGGCCGATGGGTGCTGGCCTTGCGTCCGGCGTGGGCCAGCTGGATGCCGGCGACTGCGCCCTGGGCGGCGATGAACCGGGTGATGCGTTGCAAGGGTGCGATCTGTTCATCGTTCCACAGGCCAAGGTCCTGGGCGGTGATGCGCCCGTCGGCGGTGACCGCCGTGGCCTCGGTGAAAATCAGTCCGGCGCCGCCCACGGCACGACTGCCGAGGTGCACCAGGTGCCAGTCATTGGCCAGTCCATCTACGCTGGAGTACTGGCACATGGGCGATACCGCGATGCGGTTGAGTAAGGTCAATTGACGAAGGGTATAGGGTTCAAGCAGCAGACTCATGGGGCACCTCTCGATCAGTGGTCAGGCTCCAGGGTTCTGTTTGAAAAGTCGACGAGTGACTGGAAAGGAACAGCGCCCGCCCCCGCGGGAGAAAAAAGGACAAGACGTCACAAGGCCAATCAAGCAGTGTTTAGAGACTAGTCGACAACGGCGCGACCAGCAGGGTTCCGACACATTTTGCCGAGGAAGGTAATGGTGGCCTGGCGTTTTTTCGCGAGCAAGCTCGCTCCTACAGAAGCAACACACTCCCTGTAGGAGCGAGCTTGCTCGCGATAGCGTCAGCAGCCTTAACGCGGTTCGATATGGGCGATCATCAGTTGCACGGTTTCCTGGCCGCGGAACTCGTTGAGGTCCAGCTTGTAGGCCAGTTCCACCCAGCGGATGGTCGGGTTCGGCCAGATATCGCGGTCGATGCCGAAGGCGATGCCGTCGAGTTTCACCGAGCCGCATTCACTGCGCAGCACCACCTTGAGGTGACGCTCGCCGACCACGCGCTGTTCCACCAATTGGAATACGCCATGGAACAGCGGCTCGGGAAAGTGCTGGCCCCAGGGCCCGGCATGGCGCAGGGCGCGGGCCAGTTCGAGGTGGAACTCTTCCACCGCCAGGGTGCCGTCCGACAGCAGGCGTCCGGTCAGGTCTTCCTCGCGCAGCTGGCGGCGCACCTCGGCATCGAAGGCTTCGGCGAAGGCCGGGAAATTCTGCTCCGGCAGCGACAGGCCGGCGGCCATGGCGTGACCGCCGAACTTGCTGATCAGGTCCGGATGCTTGGCCGCCACCGCGTCCAGGGCGTCGCGGATATGAAAGCCCGGCACTGAGCGCGCCGACCCCTTGAGCATGCCTTCGCCGGCGTCGGCAAAGGCGATGGTCGGCCGGTGGTAACGCTCTTTCAGCCGCGAAGCGAGAATCCCGATCACCCCCTGGTGCCAGTCGGGCTCGAACAGGCACAGGCCGAATGGCATCGACTCCACCGGCAAGTCCTTGAGCTGGGCCAGGGCTTCGCGCTGCATGCCCTGCTCGATGGATTTGCGATCCTGGTTCAACTCGTCCAGCTGGCCGGCCATTTCCCGCGCCAGGGCCATGTCATGGCTGAGCAGGCATTCGATGCCCAGGCTCATATCGTCCAGGCGCCCGGCGGCATTCAGCCGTGGGCCAAGGATGAACCCCAGGTCGGTGGAGGTGATGCGCGACGCCTCGCGCTTGGCCACTTCGAGGATCGCCTTGATCCCCGGCCGCGCGCGCCCGGCACGAATCCGCTCCAGCCCCTGGTGCACCAGGATGCGGTTGTTCGCGTCCAGCGGCACCACGTCGGCGACGCTGCCCAGCGCCACCAGATCCAGCAGTTCGCCGATGTTCGGCTGCGGCTTGGTTTCGTACCAGCCAAGGCTGCGCAGGCGGGCCCGCAGCGCCATCAGCACATAAAAGATCACCCCGACCCCGGCCAGGGCCTTGCTCGGAAACTCGCAGCCGGGCTGGTTCGGGTTGACGATGGCATCGGCCGCCGGTAACTCGTGGCCCGGCAAGTGGTGGTCGGTGACCAGCACTTTCAGCCCGGCCGCCTTGGCCGCCGCCACGCCCTCGACACTGGAGATGCCGTTGTCCACGGTAATCAGCAGCTGGGGCTGGCGCTCCAGGGCCACCGCGACGATTTCCGGGGTCAGGCCGTAGCCGTATTCGAAACGGTTCGGCACCAGGTAATCGACATGGGCCGCGCCCAGCAGGCGCAGGCCAAGCATGCCCACGGTACTGGCGGTGGCGCCGTCGGCGTCGAAGTCGCCGACGATCAGGATGCGTTCGCGCTGCTCCAGCGCGGTCACCAGCAGGTCCACCGCGGCCTCGATGCCCTTGAGCTGCTGGAACGGGATCAACCGCGCCAGGCTCTTGTCCAGCTCGGCCTCGGACTGCACGCCACGGGCGGCGTACAGGCGGGTCAGCAACGGCGGCAGATCACCGAGAAACGGCAGGGTGGCGGGCAACTCACGAGGTTCGATACGCATGGGGTGACAGAAGCTTCTCTTCGATACGGGGGATACAGCGAAACAGCGCGCGGCGTGGCGAACTCAGCGCTCGCCCAACAGCCATTCCAGCTGGACTTCGTGCTGGCCACGATCGTCGGTGACGAAGATCGTGCCTTCGCTGATCATCACGTCCCACTTGATAACGCGCGGCATGTCCTTGGCCAGGACTTCCAGGACGTCCTGGGGCACGCCGGCGATATTGAGGTTCTTCAGGTTCTTCACCGCGTCCACCACCCGGGTCTGCCACACGCGCAGGCTGCCGTAGGCCAACAGGCTGGTGCGCTCGGTACGGCGCGAGCACCAGGTCAGGCGCTCGGCGTCCGGCTGGCCGACTTCGATCCAGTGCAACACACGGTCGTCCAGGCTTTTTTCCCACAGGGCCGGCTCATCCACTTCCGACAGGCCACGACCGAACGACAGGTGTTCGTTGTACCAAAGGGCGTAGGCCAGCAGGCGCACGGTCATGCGCTCTTCGGTTTCCGACGGATGGCGGGCGATGGTTTGCTTGACGCTTTCGTACACCCCGCGATCGAGGTCAGTCAGGTTCAATTCAAACTTGTAGGTGGTAGACGGCTGGGCCATGGACGGGGCTTCTTGATACGAGGAAAGGCGGCAAGTCTAACCGATGCACGGGCCAATCCACGAATCGCGCACCATCATCCTTTGGCGAGGGAGCGCCGGGCTATGTTAAAACGCTCTACCGTCCAATCTTTGTCCTACAAGGATCTTCCATGCCGCTTACCGCCAAACCCCTTGCCGGCCTGAAAGTCGTCGAACTCGGCACCCTGATCGCCGGCCCGTTCGCCTCGCGTATCTGCGCCGAATTCGGCGCCGAGGTGGTCAAGGTCGAATCGCCCGATGGCGGCGACCCGCTGCGCAAGTGGCGCAAGCTGTATGAAGGCACGTCGCTGTGGTGGTTCGTCCAGGCGCGCAACAAACAGTCCCTGACCCTGAACCTCAAGCACCCGGACGGCCTGGAGGTGCTGAAGAAGCTGTTGGCGGAGGCCGACATCCTGATCGAGAACTTCCGCCCCGGGGTCCTGGAAAAACTCGGCCTGGGCTGGGACACCCTGCACGCGCTCAACCCCAAGCTGGTGATGGTGCGCCTGTCCGGCTTCGGCCAGACCGGGCCGATGAAGGACCAGCCCGGCTTCGGCGCGGTCGGCGAGTCCATGGGCGGGCTGCGCTACATCACCGGTTTCGAGGACCGCCCGCCGGTGCGCACCGGCATTTCCATCGGCGACTCGATTGCCGCCCTGTGGGGCGTGATCGGCGCGCTGATGGCCCTGCGGCACCGCGAGGTCAACGGTGGCCAGGGCCAGGTGGTGGACGTGGCGCTGTACGAAGCGATCTTCGCCATGATGGAAAGCATGGTCCCGGAGTTCGACGTCTTCGGTTTCATCCGCGAACGCACCGGCAACATCATGCCCGGCATCACGCCCTCCTCCATCCACACCAGCGCCGATGGCAAGCACGTGCAGATCGGCGCCAACGGCGATGCGATCTTCAAGCGCTTCATGCAGGTGATCGGCCGCGACGACCTGGCCAACGACCCGGCCCTGGCCAGCAATGACGGCCGCGATAGCCGGCGCGACGAGCTGTATGGGGTCATCGATCGCTGGGTCAACTCGCTGCCGCTGGAGCGCGTGCTCGAGTTGCTGAACCAGGCGGAAGTCCCCGCCAGCCGCATCTTCAGTGCCGAGGACATGTTCAGCGATCCGCAGTTTCTCGCCCGGGAAATGTTCCTCCAGGCCAAGCTGCCGGACGGCAAGGCATTCAAGATGCCCGGCATCGTGCCGAAACTCTCGGACACCCCAGGCTCGTCCGAATGGGTCGGCCCCGCGCTCGGCGAACACAATGCCCAGGTGCTGGGCGCCCTGGGTTACGACGAGCAGCAGATCAAAAGCCTGCGTGACAGCGGCGCGATCTAGCGTTGAACACGATTTCGCGACAATGAGAGTTTTACCGACAAGGATCAGCAGCCTGATGAACCCATGCAGTGGCGGGCGAATGATTCGCGGGATAGGTGTGTTTTGTATGTTGCTGGCACTCGGCACCTGGCCCCAGGTCAGCCAGGCCAGGAACACCTTGATCTGGGTCCTGCGCGACCTGCCGCCAACGACGATTTTCGAAGGCCCGCAAAAAGGCCGCGGGGTGATCGACCAGGCCTTGCCTGTGCTGATGGCCAGCCTGCCGGAGTACGACCACCAGATCGTGCACGTCAACCGCGCCCGGGGCATGCAGATGCTCCGGGAGCAACCCTTCGTCTGCGATCCGGCGCTGATGTTCAACCTGCAGCGGGCACAGTGGATCGCGTTTTCCATCACCAGTTTTCGCGTGTTCAGCAAC
The DNA here is from genome assembly GCF_017349615.1 of Pseudomonas sp. GW531-T4. Classification (NCBI taxonomy): domain Bacteria; kingdom Pseudomonadati; phylum Pseudomonadota; class Gammaproteobacteria; order Pseudomonadales; family Pseudomonadaceae; genus Pseudomonas; species Pseudomonas sp. GW531-T4. Next base: position 50,814 of record NZ_JACMZT010000008.1, on the reverse strand, counting down.
GGCCTGGCGGTGCGTCGCAAAGACCGTGATGGCGTGCAGCCGTTTATCCACGACGGCCAGATCGACTTGCGTGCACTCCTGGCCAGCGCCCCGCACAACGTTGGCGTGGTGGCCGAGCGCAGTTATGGCGAGCAGATCGACAGCCTGCTCGCACAGGCGCCGCCCGGAGCCCTGATGGCCCACTACGGCAACAGCGCCATCGGCAACCTGCTGCAGATGCAAAGGCACGGACGCCTCAAAGCCCTGATCGGCTACCAGCCGGAAATTCGTTTCCAGGCGCAACAGCAAGGGATCGATCCGAACGAGCTGGAGTTCTACCCGATCCAGGGCATGCCCAAGTATCAATCGGTGAACGTCGGCTGTTCGAACACAGCGCAGGGCCGCCAGGCGGTGGAGCGTATCAACCGGGCGTTGCTCGAACTGCGCCCGGACACCTTGCTGGAGCTTTATGCCCAGTGGCTGGAACCGTCGCTGCGCGAGCAATACCGCAGCGATGCCCTGGCGTTTTTCCACGACGCGCCGCAGCGCTAAAAAATCCGGGCAAAAAGAAACCCCGAGCAGTGGGGAGACGACTCGGGGTTAAACGTGGTCTGCAAGCAGACCCGTGCAACAAGCGACAAGCACCGGAGCACAATGCTCGATCCTGTTGCCAAGGGTCTGACTGATGGGCTGAAGCGAAGGTTCCCGAAAATTTCCAATCAGCGTGCGCTGTCGAACGCCTTCTCCTGGGCCACATTACGCAAGGCCGCGATGACACAGGGTTCCAGGCGACCTTCGGCGATCAATACGTCGCGATGCAGGCCGTCGACGACATCGGTCAACTGGCGCTTGTCGGTCAACTGGACCTGGTTGAACTCACGCTCGACCACGATGGCCCCCAAGGCATTCTTCAGGGTCACCAGGCATTCCCCTTGCGCGCGCGGGGTCAGAGTTACCTGATACGGGCTCAAAGCTTCACCCAACAATAGGCTGATACTTTCCATCTCGATCACCACTCAATAGCTGGAATTAAGGCTCGAATACACCAATGCCGGTAGCTTTCTGGCATTCAAGTGACCACCGCCCAGAGAAGAAAGTTCGCAACCGCTGGCGGTTGCCGACCTGAGTTGATCCAGCATGCCCGCAAAACATGACAGATAAAAAACAGCCCGTATCAGACTAGAATCGGCACTTCAAACCAGAAACGAACGCGACGGTGCCGGCTGATCGATCAGCGCCTCGACCTTCTTGTAGCGCGATACCGCCTGTTGGCAGGAGTAGCGCCGAGGGTCGATCCGGACCGGCATCGCAACCTGCTCCCGGGGCGGATTTTCAGGCCTTGCGCAGGTCTTTCTGGCAGGTGGGGTTGTGGCCATGGGGGCCCTCTCCTCAAGCGGTTGGCAAAGCCCGGCGGCGCAGCGATGACGGTTGCCCGGCTGCTGGGCCTGGCCAAAATGCTGCCTTCTCACCGGAGCGAGTCTTGAATCAAACACTCAATAAAAAACTGCGGATCGTCCTGGCCGACGATCACCCGATTTTCCTCATCGGCCTGCGGGCGGTGCTGGAGCGCGACGACAACCTGGAGATCGTCGGCGAAGCCAGCTCCCCGACCGCCCTCGGCGAACTGCTGCAAAGCTGTCCCTGCGAAGTCCTGGTCACCGACTTCATGATGCCGGGAGAGCAGCAGAACGACGGCCTGCGCCTGATCGAGCAACTGCGCCGGCATCACCCCGAGCTGCCGATCGTGGTGGTGACCATGCTCAACAACGCCGGGCTGTTCCGCTCGATTCTCGACCTGGGCGTCATGGGCCTGCTGAGCAAGGCCAGCCTGGCCGATGAGCTGCCGGCGGCGATCAGCCATGTGCGTCGCAACAAGGTGTTCGTCGCCCAGGCCATCCAGCAACTCCTCAGCCTGGCGGGCGAGGTCGGGCCGGATCGCCTGCTGTCCGGGGAACAGCTGTCGCCCCGCGAACTCGAAGTGATCCGCCTGCTGGCGGCCGGGCTGACGGTCGGGGAAATCGCCGCCAAGCTCAGCCGCAGCAAAAAGACCGTCAGCACCCAGAAGGTCAGCGCGATGCGCAAGCTCGGCCTGTCCAGCGCCGCGGCGTTGTACATCTACGTGCAGGAACACGGGCTGGCCTGAACGCAGGCTCAGCCCATCTCTTCGCCGAGGTCGGCCCTCACGCGCCGGGCGATCCACTGACGCACGGCGACCGCGCTCATGGGTTCGGCGATGAAGCAGCCTTGCAGGCGCGCCTGCCCCAGCCGTTTGGCCGCCTCGTAGTCGGCGGCGCTCTCGATACCGGCCAGCACCAACCCCAGCGACATGCGCCGGGCCATGCTCATGGCGCCGGCCACCACCGCCGACTTGCGCTCATCGGCCGCCAGCCCACAGACAAAGGCCGGCGGGATCTTCAGCTCGGTGAACGGCAACTCCAGCAGGCGCTGCAGGCTGGTGCCACCGGTGCCGAAGTCGCCAATCGACAGCTTGCAACCGATCATGCGCAGGCGCAGCAGGGCCTCGACATGGGCGGTGTCGGTTTGCAGCTCGGTGGTCTCGACGATTTCCAGGGTCAGCAGGCGTGCCGGTACTTCAAAACGGCGCAGCAGGGCTTCCAGCTGGCGCGCGAAGTTCGGCAGTTCCAGCATGCCCACCGGGATGTTCACCGAGATCGCCAGCGAACGGCCCATGACCAGGCGCACCCCGGCCGACAGCTGCATGGCCTGCTCCAGCATGAGCCAGGTGAAGGCTTCTTCCAGCCCGGCGAACTCGATCACCGGGAGGAACTCGGCGGGCAGCATCAGGCCATGCTCCGGATGCTGCCAGCGGGCCAGCGCCTCGACGCCCTGGACCTCGCCGTCCTGGCTGACCACCGGCTGAAAGTGCGCGACCCCATGGCGCAGTACCGCCGCCCGCCCTTCCTCGGCAGTCGGCACTTCAGGCTGGAATACATCCAGCGCCAGGGTTTCGCGCACCTGGGCCAGCGACAAGGCTTGCGGGCCCGGCTCGAAACATTGCTGGTACAGGCTCAGCAGTTCATTGACCAGGGTCACCGAAGCCGGCTTGGGCAGGCAGCCCAGCACATTCAGGCCCTGCTGCCGGGCCATGGCCGCGGCGCCTTCGCGGACATCCGCTTGCGCGTCGCTGAGAATGATCAGCGCCTTCGCCCGCTGTTGCTCCGCCAGGTAACGAATCAGCTCCAGGCCGTCGGCCTGCTCCAGGTACAGATCGCAGATGGCGATGTCCACCGGCCCCTTGCTGTCCAGGGATTGCCGGGCGGCGGCAACGCTTTCGGCGTTCAACACGTTGAACACGCCGTTGGCGTTGAGCATCTGGTGCAGGGCCATCAACTGGAACGAATTGTCTTCAAGAACGAGCACTTTCAACGAGTGCATGCAACGACCTCCGATACGGCGAGAGCGGCGAGAATCCGCAGCGGGCCGGTACGTTAATCGCAGAGGGCAGGTCGCCCCATAAGACAAGTCTTAATCGCTACCCAGGTGCGGCTCGATATCGCTGCGCAAGCAACCGATGGCTTCCTTAAGACGCAGCCAGTGCTCCGCCAGCACCGCCGTCGAGCGGGCCCGGGCAACGCCCTCCAGGTCGATGCAGACCTGGGCCAGCGGCAGTGCATCGATCAGGCAGCAGACCCCTTTGAGGCGGTGGGTGGACGCGCCGATACGCGCCCAGTCCTGCTCCAGCACCGCCGACTCGAGGGCCACCTGCTCCTGCCCCAGGTTGCTCCACAGCTCGCGCAGCATGCGTTGCAGGATCGGCTCGTCGGCCTGGGTCATGCTGCGCAGGGTCTGGATATCAAAGGATGGCGGCGGCAAGAAACGCGCAAGCATCTGCGCCAGCCGGTCCAGGGTCACCGGCTTGACCAGCAGCTCGTCCATGCCGGCCTGCTCGCAGCGCTGCTGTTCATCCTCGAAGGCATTGGCGGTGCAGCCGATCAGCGGGCAGGCGTCGCGCCCTTCCCGGGCCTCGATCTCACGTATCGCTTCGCTCAGCTGATAACCGCTCATGCCCGGCATGTGGCAATCGGTCATCACCAGGTCGAACGCCTCGCCCTGCCAGCGCGCCAACGCCGCCTCGGCGCTGTCGAGCGCCACCACCTTGTGCCCGAGGAACATCAGTTGCTGGCTGAGCACCATGCGATTGGCCCGCACGTCATCGACCACCAGCACCGACATGCGACGGCTCTGCGGACGCTCGCTGGTCACCTGGGGCGACTGGCTGAAAGCCTCGACCACTTGCTCCGGATAGAGCTCGAGGGTCACGCGGGTCCCCGCGCCGGGTTGGCTTTGCAGCAGAATGCGGCCGCCCATCAGCTCCACCAGCTGCTTGCAGATGCTCAGGCCCAGGCCGGTTCCGCCCTGCTCCGGCGTCGTCTGCACATGGGCCTGAATGAACGGATCGAACAGGCTCGCCTGTTTCTCCGGGCTGATGCCTGGCCCGGTGTCGGCCACGCTGATGCACAGGCGATCGGCGCCATGTTCATCGGCCTGGCGCTCGACGGATACCCGCACCTCGCCGACCTGGGTGAACTTCAGGGCATTGCTCAGCAGGTTGTGCAGCACCTGGCGCAGGCGCAATGGATCGAGCCAGTAGAAGCCGTCCGCCGCCTTGTCGAAGGCCAGCGTCAGGTGCAGCCCCTTGTTGCGCGCGGTGACCTCGAACAATTGCTGTATGTCTTCGAAGAGGCCTCGCAGGGCCACGGTCTGTGGCGCCAGCTGCATGTGCCCGGCCTCGATCTTGGCCAGGTCGAGGTTGTCGCCCATCAGGCCGACCAACTCCTGCGCCGACTGATAGGCCACGCGCAAGGCATCGGAAAACGGCATGCCGCGCAGGCGCGCCTGTTCCTTTTCCAGCTCCAGCAAACCGATGATCGCGTTCATCGGCGTGCGAATCTCATGGCTCAGGGTCGAGAGAAAGGCGCTCTTGGCGTAGTTCGCCTGATCCGCGGCGCGACGCGCCTCCAGCAGCTCTTCCTCGAGGCGCTTGCGCTCGGTGATGTCGATCCAGCCCCCCAGCAGCCCCTGCAACTCGCCCTGGGCGCTGTAGAACGGCACCGTCCATTGATAGACCTGCACCGGGCCGTTCCTGGATTCGATCTGCCGGTCGACGAACACCGACTCCTGCGACTCCAGCTGCTCCAGGAACTCGCGGTGCAGCTGCCGGGCCGTGGCCTCGGGCAACACATCCAGCTCGGTCAGGCACAGCCCCTTGATCTGTTCCAGGCGCATGCCGGTCTGGGTTTCGTAGCTTTTGTTGCAGGTGATCAGGCGTCCGGCCAGGTCGCGGACGAAGATCGGGTTGGGGATGCCGTCGAGCAAGGCGCGCTTGAACGCCAGCTGGTCGTTGAGCCGTTGCTCGGCTTGCAGGCGTTGGCGGATCTGCCCCTTGAGCCGGGTGTTCCAGGCCAGGGACAGCAGGCCGAACAGGATCGCAGTAAAGGTGACCCAGTAGATCCACGCTGGCACTCGCTGCCACATCGGCACCGGCACCGGCGTCACCCCCAGCCATTTCAGGCGGATGGCGCTGAGCTCGGCCACCGGGAAGGCTTCCAGGGCCTTGTTCAGGATACTCAGCAGCTCGGGCTGGTCCCGGCGCACCGACAATTCGTCGGCCGACCACTTGCCCTCGACGCTGCGGCCGATGCGCAGGCCGTTCGCCGGGTAGCCCTGCACCTCGACTTCGTTCTGGATGGTCGCGTCGGCCTCGCCGCTGGCCACCAGGGCCCGCGCCTCCAGGTAGGTGTCGACCAGACGCAGGTGGACCTTCGGGTAGTTCTGCCGGACGTAGCTCTCCAGCGCATGCTTGGCCGGAAGCGCCAGGACCTTGCCGGCCAATTGGTTGAAGGTATTGAGCTGGATGTCGTCGGCGCGCACCACGAACACCCAGGCCGAACCGCCAAAGGCATGGGTGAAGTCGAGGAAGCCGCAGCGCTCATCGTTGGCCGACAGCGTGGTGTTCATCTGCGCCCGGCCCTTGAGCAGCAGATCCAGGGTGTGGGCCGTGGAGAAGGTTTCCTCCTGGACGAATTGCAGCCCGGTCATCCTCGAGATGCGGTTGAGCAGGTCGATATTCAGCCCGGCCCACTGGCCGTCCTTATCCTTGAACACGTAGGGCGGAAACTGCTGGGACGCCACTACCACATGCTGATGCTCGAGCAGCCAGGCGCGCTCCTGCTTGCTCAGCTTGATCCGCTCGTCGCCAGTGCTGGCACCCAGCCCGGTGGTCCAGCGGGCCAGGATCTCCCGCCGCGTGGAGTCGTCGATGCTTTGCAGCGCCTGTTCGATCAGGCGGCCGAGCAGCGGGTCGGTCTGGCGCGTGGCGAAGGCAAAGCCGATCGGCGGCAGCCGGCTTTCGGTGCGGACCTGCAACCCCAGGTAAGGGCGCAGCGCCTTGTAGGCTCGGACGATCACTTCATTGCCGATAAAGGCATCGACATCCCCCTGTTTCAGGGCTTCCAGGCCGCTGTACAGATTGGGCGAAAGAATGATCTGGCTGTGGGGATAGGCCGCATGGGCAATCTTGGCGTCCGCATAGCCCTCCAGCAGCACCACTTTCTTGCCAGCCAGGTCTTCGGGAATTTCCGCCTCGTCCCGGCGCACCACCACGACCGCGCGGTCGGGCATGTAGTCACTGGAGAAATGCAGCCCCGCGGCGCCACGCTCATAACCGTTGGCGCTGGTCAGGATATCGATCGCCCCCGTGCGCAGCGCCTCGACCGCCTGTTCGCGCTCGGAGAACCCCAGGACTTCCAGGGACACGCCCAGGCGTTCGCCGACCAGGCTCAGGTAATCGGCGCTGATGCCCTGGTAACGGTTGCGGTCGCGGGTGATGTCGATCGGCTGGTAGTCGTCGATCGAAATGCCCACCTTCAAGGTGCCACGGCCCGCCAGCCATTGCCGTTCGGCCGAAGCCAGGGTGAGCGGTTGCAGCTGGACGAAGGCCGGCACCAGCTTGAAGGGCAGGTTCTGCGCCGCCATCAGGCACGGGGCCAGGGACAGCATCGCCAAAACCATCAATGTGCGGAAAACCGGGCGCAGCAACATAAGCATCCTGTGAGTGATCCTCGACGCGGCGTCGCCCTGTCCTTGTGCCCTGTCCTTGAGCTCGATCCTTAAAGACGCGTCGCGATAAACAGCCTGTGTATAAAAAGACAAGGCCCGTCAGAGACGGGCCTTGTTGACGATCGATGTCACTCGATCAGAGCGGTTTGCCGCGATTGCCATGCTGGCTGACGAAGGCCTGGACGGCCTTCAGGTCGTTGGCCAGGACGGTGCAACGCTCTTCGCGCTGGAACAGGTCGGACAGGTGCGCCGGCAATTCCAGGGCCTTGCCGATCCCGGCCTTTTCCACCGCTTCCGGGAATTTCACCGGATGCGCGGTGCCCAGCACCACCATCGGGATATCCAGGCTGCGACGGCACTCACGGGCGGCCTTCACGCCGATCGCGGTGTGCGGGTCGAGCACTTCGCCGGTCTGGGCGAAGACTTCGGCGATGGTCTCGCAGGTCTGGGCGTCATCCACGGCCAGGGAATCGAACAGCTTGCGCGCTTCGGTCCAGCGCTCCTGCTCGACGCTGAAACCGCCACCTTGCTTGAAGGAGTCCATCAGCGCGGCCAGCGCGGCACCGTTGCGACCGTGCAGGTCGAACAGCAGGCGCTCGAAGTTCGACGAGACCATGATGTCCATCGACGGCGACAGGGTGGCGTGCAGGGTTTCCTTGACGTACTGGTTGCCGCTCATGAAGCGGTGCAGGATGTCGTTGCGGTTGGTGGCGACGATCAATTGGTTGATCGGCAGGCCCATGTTGCGGGCCAGGTAACCGGCGAAGATATCGCCGAAGTTGCCGGTCGGTACCGAGAACGCCACCGAACGCGCCGGGCCGCCCAGCTGCAGGGCCGCGTGGAAGTAGTAGACGATCTGGGCCATGATCCGCGCCCAGTTGATCGAGTTCACCGCCACTAGGCGAGTGCCCTTGAGGAAGCCCTGGTCGGCGAAGCTGGCCTTGACCATTTCCTGGCAGTCGTCGAAGTTGCCTTCGATGGCGATGTTGTGGATGTTCTCGCCGAAGATGGTGGTCATCTGCCGGCGCTGCACTTCGGACACACGGTTGTGCGGGTGCAGGATGAAGATATCGACGTTGTCGCAACGCTTGCAGCCTTCGATGGCGGCCGAACCGGTATCGCCGGAAGTGGCGCCGATGATCACCACGCGCTCGCCGCGCTTCTCCAGCACGTAGTCCAGCAGGCGACCCAGCAGTTGCAGGGCGAAGTCCTTGAACGCCAGGGTCGGGCCGTGGAACAGCTCCAGGACCCACTCGTTGCCGTTCAGCTGGCGCAGCGGGGCAATGGCGTTGTGGGAAAAGGCACCGTAGGTTTCCTCGAGGATTTTCTTGAAGTCGGCATCCGGAATGCTGCCGGTGACGAACGGGCGCATCACCCGGAAAGCCAGCTCGTGGTATGGCAGGCCGGCCCAGGAAGCGATTTCCTCCTGGGTGAAACGTGGCAGGTTTTCCGGTACGTACAGGCCGCCGTCGCTCGCCAGGCCGGCCAGCAGGACGTCTTCGAAATTCAGGGCCGGTGCCTGGCCGCGGGTGCTGATGTAACGCATGACTGGCTCCTCTAAAAAGAGTTCTCAAGCGGGAGCCGCCGGGGCTCCCGCAACGAAGCGGATTAGTTCAGGTGCTCGACGCGGATCCGTACGACCGGACCGACTACGCCCTGCAGGGCTTCCAGCGCGGTGATCGCGTCGTTGATGCGCTGTTCCACCACCCGGTGGGTCAGCAGGATCATCGGCACCAGGCCGTCGTGTTCTTCGACCTCTTTCTGCATGATCGACTCGATGTTGATGCCGCGCTCGGACAGGATGCTCGCCACCTGGGCCAGTACGCCCGGGTGATCCTTGGCCTGGATCCGCAGGTAGTAGGCGCTTTCGCAGGCCTCGATCGGCAGGATCGGGTGGGCCGACAGCGAGTCCGGCTGGAAGGCCAGGTGCGGCACGCGGTTCTCCGGGTCGCTGGTCATGGCGCGAACCACGTCCACCAGGTCGGCGATCACCGACGAAGCGGTCGGCTCCATGCCGGCGCCGGCGCCGTAGTACAGGGTGGAGCCGACGGCGTCGCCGTTGACCATCACCGCGTTGAACACGCCATTGACGTTGGCGATCAGGCGATCGGCCGGGATCAGCGTCGGGTGCACGCGCAGCTCGATGCCGGCATCGGTGCGGCGGGCCACGCCCAGGTGCTTGATGCGATAGCCCAGGGCCTCGGCGTAGTTCACGTCGGCGGTGGTCAGCTTGGTGATGCCTTCGGTGTAGGCCTTGTCGAACTGCAGCGGGATACCAAAGGCGATGGACGCCAGGATGGTCAGCTTGTGCGCCGCGTCGATGCCTTCGACGTCGAAGGTCGGGTCGGCTTCGGCGTAACCCAGGGCCTGGGCCTCGACCAGCACGTCTTCGAAGGTGCGACCCTTCTCGCGCATTTCGGTGAGGATGAAGTTGCCAGTGCCGTTGATGATCCCGGCCACCCAGTTGATGCGGTTGGCCGCCAGGCCTTCGCGGATCGCCTTGATGACTGGAATACCACCCGCCACGGCGGCTTCGAACGCCACGATCACCCCCTTCTCACGGGCCTTGGCGAAAATTTCGTTACCGTGTACGGCGATAAGCGCCTTGTTGGCGGTGACCACATGTTTACCATGCTCGATGGCCTTGAGTACCAGCTCGCGGGCAACGGTATAGCCGCCCATCAGCTCTATGACGATGTCGATCTCAGGGTTCGTGGCCACTTCGAACACATCGTTGGTAATCGCAATACCGGTCGTCTGGAACTGAGGCTTTGGCGTGCGCATGGCAATTTGTGCCACTTCGATTCCACGCCCGGCACGACGAGCAATTTCCTCGGCGTTACGCTGAAGTACATTGAAGGTACCGCCACCGACGGTACCCAGCCCACAGATGCCCACTTTGACCGGATTCACTCTGAACTCCCCATGAAACGGCCGACACTAGGTCGGCCGTGGAAAACAGCCGCAAACCACACGGCTCTCTATTAATGACGCGTCGGCCACAACCGCCGCGCCATGATCGTCAAAGGCTCGACGACGCAGGATTATTTCGCGCCCAGCGCCAGTTTGGCGACTTGTGGCGCAGGCTGGTAGCCCGGAATCACTTGGCCGTCGGCCAAAACGATGGCCGGCGTGCCGTTCACACCGATCGACTGGCCCAGGGCGAACTGCTTGGAAACCGGGTTGGCGCACTTGGCGGCCTTGATTTCCTTGCCATCGACCATCTTGTCCATGGCCGCTTTCTTGTCGGCCGAGCACCAGACCGCCTGCAATTGCTCGTCACCCGGCGAACCCAGGCCCTGGCGCGGGAAGGCGACGTAACGCACTTCCACGCCCATCTTGTTCAGCTCAGGCACTTCGGCGTGCAGCTTGTGGCAGTACGGGCAGGTGGTGTCGGTGAAGACGGTGATGTGGGTCTTGGTTTCGCCGATGGCCGGGTAGACCACGGTTTCAGCGACCGGAATGGCGTTGATCAGCTTGGCCACGCCCAGGCGCTCGGTCTTTTCGGTCAGGTTGACCGGCTTGCCGTCCTTGAGCTGGAACAGGTAGCCCTGCATCACGAACTGGCCGTCGGCGCTGGCGTACAGCACGCGGCTGCCCTTGAGCTTGACTTCATAGACACCGGGCAGCGGACTGGCGCTGATGCTTTCTACCGGGACTTCGAGCTGCAGGCCCTGAAGGCTTTTACGAATCGCTTTTTCGGCGGCGTCATCGGCCATAACAAAGGTACTGGCCAACGCAATGGCTGCGGCGGCGATCATCTGGGTCACGCGCATTGGGAACTCCTGAAGGCGGACAAATGGGACGGTCAGAACGCCCGTACTGGAACACCGGGTCATAACGGCCCACTTTGCAAACCGGCAAAGCCTACCACATAAGGCCCGCCTGGCGGGCTCCCGCTGAGCCAAGCCGGTCACTTGCCGATCAGCGCGGAGCCGCTTCCGGGGCGTGACCGATGCCTCACTCAACCGCGGGGATGGTGCTTGGCGTGCAGATCCTGCAGACGAGCCCGGGCGACATGGGTGTAGATCTGGGTGGTCGACAGGTCGCTGTGGCCGAGCAGCATCTGCACCACCCGCAGGTCGGCGCCGTGGTTGAGCAGATGGGTGGCGAAGGCGTGCCGCAAGGTATGGGGCGACAGCGACTTGCCGATCCCGGCGACCCTGGCCTGATGCTTGATCCGGTGCCAGAAGGTCTGCCGGGTCATCTGCTCGCCGCGCTGGCTGGGGAACAGCACATCGCTGGGCCGCCCGCCGAGCAGCTCGCCCCGGGCATCGCGCATGTAGCGCTCGACCCAGACAATCGCTTCCTCGCCCATCGGCACCAGGCGCTCCTTGCTGCCCTTGCCCATCACCCGCAGCACGCCTTGGCGCAGGTTGACCTGCTCCAGGGTCAGGCTGATCAGCTCGGTGACCCGCAGGCCACAGGCATACAGGACTTCAAGCATGGCGCGGTCGCGCTGGCCGATGGCCTCGCTGAGGTCGGGAGCGGCCAGCAGGGCTTCGACATCGGCCTCCGACAGGGACTTGGGCAACGGCCGCCCCAACTGCGGCATGTCGACTTGCAGCGTGGGGTCCACGGCGATCAGCTTTTCCCGCAGCAGGTAACGATAGAAGCCACGCACCCCGGAGAGAAAACGCGCGGTAGAACGCGGCTTGTAGGCTTGTTCCACTCGCCAGGCGAGGTGGTCGAGAATCAGCTCGCGGCCGGCATTCACCAGTTCCAGCCCCTTTTCCTGCAGCCAGCCGTTGAACAGCGCCAGGTCGCTGCGATACGCCTCGCGGGTGTTGTCCGAGAGGCCCTTTTCCAGCCATAGCGCATCGAGGAAGCGGTCTATCAGGGGATGGTCGATGGCGGGCATAAATACTCGAAAGGCGCGGGCTTGAGGCCAGGCGCAAATAAATAGTGAACTGTGCAGAGGGTCGCTAGTCTTTCATAGCCCGCTATTTCAAGGAACAGGGAGCTTCAATGAACGAACAACAGATTCTGTTGGCCTTTGGCGGCATAGGCGTGGCGGCAGTGGGCTGCCAATGGCTGGCCTGGCGCCTGAAACTACCGGCCATTCTGTTCCTGCTGTTGAGCGGCATTCTCGCCGGCCCGGTCCTGGGCTGGCTCGATCCACAAGCGTTGTTCGGACCGCTGCTGATGCCGCTGGTGTCGCTGGCGGTGGCCTTGATCCTGTTTGAAGGCAGCCTGACCCTGCACCTGTCGGAATGGCGCGAGATCGGCAAGGTGGTGCACCGGCTGGTGACCATCGGCGCGCTTTCGACCTGGGCAGTGATCACCCTGGCCACCCATTGGCTGCTGGGCTTCGACTGGCTGCTGGCGCTGCTGTTCGGCACCCTGACCCTGGTCACCGGGCCCACCGTGATCGTACCCATGCTGCGGGTGGTTCGGCCCAAGGCGTCGATCGCCAACATCCTGCGCTGGGAAGGCATCGTCATCGACCCGATCGGCGCCCTGCTGGCGGTGGTGGTCTACAGCTTCATCATCGCCAGCGCCGAGGGCCAGGGCCTGCAGCACAGCCTGATGACCTTCGGCGGGGTGATTCTCTGCGGCAGCCTGTTCGGCATCGTCGGCGGCTGGGTGCTGGGGACCATCATGCGCCGCCAGTGGCTGCCGGAATACCTGCACAACCTGGCCACGCTGGCGGCGGTGCTGGGCATCTTCATCGGCGCCAACCAGGTGATGCATGAGTCCGGCCTGCTGGCCGTGACCCTGATGGGCATGTGGATGGCCAATATGAAGGACGTCGACGTCCGGCACATCCTGCACTTCAAGGAAAACCTCAGCGTGCTGCTGATTTCCGGGCTGTTCATCCTGCTGGCGGCACGCCTGGACCTCAATGCGCTGATCGCCCTGGGGCCGCTGGTGTTGATTCTGCTGCTGGTGATCCAGTTCATCGCCCGGCCCTTGAACGTGCTGCTATCCACCGCCGGCTCCAATCTGAACTGGCGCGAACGGGCCTTGCTGGCCTGGATCGCACCGCGGGGCATCGTTGCCGCGGCTGTCTCGGCGATCTTCGCCATTCGCCTGGACCAGGCCGGCCATGAAGGCGCGCTGCTGCTGGTGCCGCTGACCTTTGCCGTGATCATCGGCACCGTGGTGCTGCAAAGCGCCACCGCGCGGCCGCTGGCCCGCCTGCTGAAAGTCGCGGAACCGGCGCCGAGTGGCTTCCTGATCGTCGGGGCGAACGCTCCGGCGCGGACCATCGGCAAGGCCCTGCAACAACTGGGCAGTCGCGTGCTGCTGACCGATTCGAGCTGGGAAAACATCCGCGCCGCGCGCATGGACGGCCTGCCGACCTACTTCGGCAATCCGGCGTCGCAACACGCCGATGCCCATCTGGACCTGGTGGGGCTTGGCCATCTGCTGGCGCTGTCGCCCTCCGGCGAACTGAACACCCTGGCCTCCATGCGCTTCCGTCACGACTTCGGCCATCAGCGCCTGTTCGGCCTGGCCAACAGCCAGGAAAGCCGGCGCACCGACAAGCACCGGGCCAGCCATGAACACCGCGGGCATCTGCTGGGCAGCGAGGCGCTGTCCTACAGCAAACTGGCCAGCCTGCTGGGACAGGGTGCGGAGCTGTACAGCACCAACCTCACCGAAGGCTTTGGCTGGGAGGATTATCAGGCGCTGCACGGCGAACGGGCGACCCTGCTGTTCGCTCGCGACAGCAGCGGCTGGGTGCATGTGGTGACGCCGGGTAGCGCCCTCAAGCCCACAGCGGGCTGGACCCTGGTGGCGTTGATTCAGAAGGATATGGCGGCCTGATAGCCCATCGCGGGCAAGCCTCGCTCCTACAGAACGGTGAAATCCCGCAGGAGCGAGGCTTGCTCGCGATCAGTCGACAAACCCCGGCAGCACCGGCACCGGGCGCTTGTCGTCATCGATGGCGACAAAGCTGAACAGGCCGTGGATGGCTTTCTCCCGCCCATCGCAACTCATACTCTCGACGAAGACCTCAACCTCGACCTTGAGGCTGGTGTTGCCGACCTTCACTACCCGTCCCACCAGCTCGACGATGGAGCCCGCGGCAATCGGGTGATTGAAGTCGATACGGTCGGTGGACACGGTGACCAGCGGCAACCGGCAGAAACGGGTCGCGGCGATGAACGACACTTCGTCCATCCAGGCCAGCGCCGTGCCGCCAAACAGGGTGTTGTGGTGATTGGTGGTCGACGGGAATACCGCCTTGGTCACGCGGGTAACCGACAGCTCGGTCCGGCGTTGGATTTCTTGCTCGCGGGGGCTCATGGTTCTACTGCCTGAAACACACTTCGGGGATAAATGACGGGCAACAAAAAAGCAGCCCGTAGGCTGCTTTTTTCTGCATCGGAAGCTGGACTTAAGCCAGTTTTTCCTTGATGCGAGCTGCTTTACCCGACAGGTCACGCAGGTAGTACAGCTTGGCTTTACGTACGTCACCGCGACGCTTGACAGCCATGCTGTCGATTTGCGGGCTGTAGGTCTGGAAAGTACGTTCTACGCCAACACCGTTGGAGATTTTACGAACGGTGAATGCACTGTTCACGCCGCGGTTACGCTTGGCGATTACAACGCCTTCGAACGCTTGCAGACGGGAACGATCGCCTTCCTTCACTTTCACCTGAACGACAATGGTGTCGCCCGGGGCAAAGGCTGGGATCTCTTTGGTCATCTGCTCTGCTTCGAGTGCAAGGATGATTTTGTTGGTCATGCTGTGCTCCTAAGGTAAATCGTCGGATCTACCATCGATACGTTGTTAACTATCGTCCCGCTCGCGGATGTATTCCTCGAGCAGCTTCTTCTCTTCTCCAGAAAGCGAGCGGCTTTCCAGAAGATCGGCGCGTCGTTCATAGGTCCGACCAAGGGACTGCTGTAAACGCCAACGCCGGATGTGTGCGTGGTTGCCACTTAGCAACACGTCGGGAACACGCTGATCCGCATACACCTCCGGTCGGGTGTAGTGCGGGCAATCCAGCAGACCATCCGTGAAGGAATCTTCCTCCGCGGAATCCGCATGCCCTAAAGCTCCGGGCAGCAGTCGCGTAACCGCATCAATCAGGACCATCGCCGGCAGCTCGCCACCGGAGAGTACATAGTCGCCAATCGACCACTCTTCATCGACATGAGCTTCAATAAAACGCTCGTCAATGCCTTCATAACGACCGGCAATCAGGATCAATGCATCCTCATTCGCCAACTCGCGTACCGCCGACTGAGTCAGTTTGCGGCCTTGGGGCGACAGGTAGATCACCTTCGCGCCCTCCCCGGCTGCCTGCCTGGCCTGAACCAGAGCATCTTCCAGGGGCTTGATCTTCATCACCATGCCCGGGCCACCGCCAAATGGGCGATCGTCCACAGTGTGATGTCGATCCGTGGTGTAGTCTCGCGGATTCCAACAGGTCAGCTGCAAGAGCCCCTGTTTCACCGCGCGGCTGGTTATGCCGTAGTCGCTGATGGCGGAAAACATCTCGGGAAACAAACTGATCACTTCTACGCGCAGGCTAGCCACGTTCAGAAGTCCGCGTCCCAATCCACCTTCATCTCGCCCGCTGCCAGGTCGACGGCCAACACGCATTGCTCGGTATAGGGCAACAGGCGTTCGCGATCATCCAGGCTGCCAGCGCAAGGCTTGACCACCATTACATCGTTCGAGCCGGTCTCCAGCAGGTGATCGATCTTCCCGAACAGTTGTCCGTGAGTGTCGATGACCTTGAGACCTTGCAGCTGGTACCAGTAGTACTCGCCGTCGGTCAGTTCAGGGAACAGGTTGCGCGGCACGCAGATCTCATAACCGGCCAGAAGACGCGCTTCTTCACGATCATCGAGACCCTTGAGCTTTGCGACCAGGAATTTTTCATTCCCGCGTCCGCTGACCAGCTCAACCTGTTTCACGCTACCTTCGCGCTTGAGCGTCCAGGTTTTGTAATCCAACAGGTTTTTAATCGGATCAGTAAAGGAATAAACCTTCACTTCGCCGCGAACGCCGTGAACAGAGTAGATTTTGCCGATAACGATCAAATCATCAGCAGGAGCAGGCGTCGCGTTCATAGGGTTCAGGCTGCAGCCTTAGCCGATTCCTTCAACAGCTGAGCAACGCGCTCAGACGGTTGTGCACCAACGCTCAGCCAGTAGGCTACGCGCTCTTGGTTCACGGACAGGCGGACTTCTTGACCACGAGCGATCGGGTTGAAGAAGCCAACTTGTTCTTTGTGCGAACCGTCGCGTGGGTTGCGGCTGTCGGTCACGGTCAAGTGGTAAAACGGGCGCTTTTTGGAGCCGCCAAGGGCAAGACGGATTGTTAGCATGTGAACATCGTTCCTGTAGTCGGTGCTGCAAATCTAAATGCACAGCGGGCATGGGTGCCCGAAAGGCCGCATATTCTAAGGAATATCCGGACTTTTGCAAATGACTTTTTCCGGCGCCTACCGGCTGCCATCCAGATTTGCTATAGGGCCGTTGGCAACAACGGCGAGTCAGCTCCCGCCAAGCGCGGGTTTGCTGGAGGTCCCGCGTCCCCGCGGGAAACGCCGGCATGGCTGCCGGCGTGGATTCTTCAGATCTTCGGCATGCCGCCGCCGGGCAACATTCCGCCCATGCCGCGCATCATTTTCGCCATTCCGCCCTTGGCGGAGAATTTCTTCATCATCTTCTGCATCTGCTTGTGCTGCTTGATCAAGCGACCGATGTCCTGCACCTGGGTGCCGGAGCCCATGGCGATCCGACGCTTGCGCGAACCGCTGATCAGCTCAGGGTCGCGGCGCTCGGCCGGGGTCATGGAGTTGATGATGGCTTCCATCTGCTTGAACTGCTTCTCGGCCGCGCCCTGGGCATTGCCCATTTGCGCCAGGTTCACGCCACCGATATTCGGCAGCTTGTCCATCAGGCCACCGAGGCCGCCCATGTTCTTCATCTGTTGCAACTGATCGCGGAAGTCTTCGAGGTCGAAGCCTTTGCCTTTTTTCAGCTTCTTCGCCAGCTTGTCGGCTTTTTCCTTGTCGAGGGTCTGTTCGGCCTGCTCGATCAGGCTGAGCACGTCGCCCATGCCGAGGATGCGCGAAGCGATACGCTCAGGGTGGAACGGCTCGAGCGCTTCGCTCTTCTCGCCCATACCGATGAACTTGATCGGCTTGCCGGTGATCGCACGCACCGACAGCGCGGCACCGCCACGGGCATCGCCGTCGACCTTGGTCAGGATCACACCGGTCAGCGGCAGCGCGTCACCAAAGGCCTTGGCCGTGTTGGCGGCGTCCTGGCCGGTCATGGCGTCGACCACGAACAGGGTTTCCACCGGCTTGACCGCCGCGTGCAACGCCTGGATCTCGTCCATCATGTCGGCGTCGATGTGCAGACGACCGGCGGTGTCGACGATGACCACGTCGATGAACTTGAGCTTGGCTTCTTTAATAGCCGCTTCGGCGATCGCGACCGGCTTCTGGCTCAGGTCGGACGGGAAGAAGGTCACGCCAATGTCATTGGCCAGGGTTTCGAGCTGCTTGATCGCCGCCGGACGGTACACGTCGGCGGATACCACCATCACGCTCTTCTTCTTGCGCTCTTTAAGGAAGCGCGCAAGCTTGCCAGCGGTGGTGGTCTTACCGGCGCCCTGCAAACCGGCCATCAGCACGACGGCAGGCGGCACGGCGCTCAGGTTCAAATCTTCGTTGGCCGCGCCCATCAGGCTTTCGAGCTCGGCCTGGACGATCTTCACGAACGCCTGGCCCGGAGTCAGGCTGCGCGACACTTCAGTGCCGACGGCACGTTCCTTCACCGAGTTGACGAAGTCCTTGACCACCGGCAGGGCGACGTCGGCTTCGAGCAACGCCATGCGCACTTCGCGCAGGGTGTCTTTGATGTTGTCCTCGGTCAGCTTGGCCTTGCCGGTGACATGGCGCAGCGTCTGCGAGAGACGGTCGGTTAGGTTTTCAAACATGCGCGATCCTTTCAGGCCCTAAGTAGACCGAGGTAATGGCGGCTCGGGCCCCTTATATAAAGGGTGCTCCGTGGGCAGGTCGCGGATTATAGCGAAGACTGCGCGCGACGCACAGCCGCCGTCTGGTTGCGCGGTCTTTCGTGTGGTGGCGGTTCTATGCCAAACTCAACGACTTTCGGGCTTGCCTAACAGGATTTATGCTCCCCTTGTCACCCAGCTTGCTAACCACCCTCGCCGCCGCCTGTCTCTATGCCGCTGCGACCCTCTATCAAGGCACTCGTCTGGCTCAAGCCGCCAAGACGAACAAGCGCCTGCTGGTCTCGCTCGGCATCCTTGCCCTGCTCGCCCACAGCGCCAGCCTCCTGACCCACCTGATGACCCCCGTGGGCCTGGGCCTGGACTTCTTCAGCGCCGCCAGCCTGATCGCCGCCGCGGTGATTGCCCTGACCCTGCTGGCCTGCTCGCGCATTCCGGTGGAGAACCTGCTGGTCCTGCTGTTTCCGCTGGGGGCGCTGACCGTGCTGCTGGCGCAGTTCGTGCCCACCGGCACGGTGCCGGTGATCGACGAAGAACCGGGCATCCTCGCCCATATCCTGCTGTCGATCCTTGCCTACGGCATGTTCACCATCGCCGTGTTCCAGGCCCTGTTGCTGCTGGTGCAGGACCACCAGCTCAAGCACAAGCACCCGTCCGGGCTGATCAAGAACTTTCCGCCGCTGCAGACCATGGAAAGCCTGCTGTTCGGCTTCCTCTGGGCCGGCTGGACCCTGTTGTCGCTGTCGCTGATCTCCGGCTGGCTGTTCGTCGAGAACCTGTTCGCCCAGCACCTGGTGCACAAGACCCTGCTGGCGTGCCTGGCCTGGGTGGTGTTCAGCGTGCTGCTGTGGGGCCGCAACCGCCTCGGCTGGCGCGGACACAAGGCGATTCGCTGGACCCTGGCCGGCTTCTGCCTGCTGATGCTGGCGTACTTCGGCAGCAAGCTGGTCCGTGAATACATCCTGCATATCTGACGAGCGGCGATAATGGACAACCTGCCCATAGAGCCGATGCTCGTGGTCCTGGCCTTGCTGGTGCTGTGGTCGGGGCTGTTCACCGCCATCGAAGCCGCCCAGCAACACCTGCTGACCCTGCGCACCGCTTCGCGCTCCGGCGACAAACCGCTGGCGCGCCTGAGCTTCCCGCGCGACAGCCTGATTCTCTGCAACACCCTGTGCCGGGTGCTGGCGGTCATCATCAGCACCTTGCTGGCGCTCCTGCAGTGGGCGGAAAACGGCCCGTGGCTGGCCTGCCTGATCGCCACCAGCGTGTTGCTGGTACTCGCCGACTACCTCCCGCGCACCCTGGCTACCCGTTATCCGGACGCCATCCTCAGCCTGGGCAACACCCTGCTGGGCGTGCCGCTGAAGATCATCTACCCCGCGGCCTGGCTGCTCGACAGCATCAGCCAGCTGTTGCTGCGCCCCTTCAGCCGCAAGGCCGGCGCCGTCAAGCAGAGCGAAGACGAGCAGGCCGCCGACCCGGACGACGCCGAGGAACATGCCAACGGCCGCCCGCACCCGGTGTCGGGCATCCATGCCCTGGACAACATCACCGTCAATGACATCCTGGTGCCGCGCAGCGAAGTCGCCGGGATCAACCTGGACGAGCCCATCGGCGAGATCATCGAGCAGCTGCGCCTGTCCAAACGCACCCGCCTGCCGGTGTTCCACAGCGATATCAACCAGGTCGAGGCGGTTCTCAACACCCGCCAGATCCGCCACCTGCTACCGGATGCCAGCCTGACCAAAGAGGCCCTGCTGGCGGCCTGCCACGAACCTTACTTCGTGCCGGAAAGCACCCCGCTGCAGCTGCAACTGCTGAACTTCCACAAGCAGCAGCGCCGCCTGGGCATGGTGGTGGACGAGTACGGCGAAGTGCTGGGCATCGTTACCCTGGAAGACATCCTCGAAGAAATCGTCGGCGAATTCGAAAGCGAACACAGCCTCGACAACCCGCATATCCATCCCCAGGCCGACGGACGCTTTGTCATCGAAGGCGCTGCCTCGATTCGCGAGCTGAACAAGAGCCTGGGCTGGCACCTGCCCAGCGACGGCCCGAAAACCCTCAACGGCCTGGTCACCGAAGCGCTGGAGACCATTCCCGACAGCGCCGTCTGCCTGAAAATCGGCCGCTACCGCCTGGAAATCCTCGAGACCGAGGACAACCGGGTCAGCCGCGTGCTGATCTGGCACACCAAGCCAGGTGCTCCCTCGTCCCTGTAGCCGCTGCCGAGCCTGCGAGGCTGCGATCGATCTGGGCGGCATTCCGACGAAGCGGGCGCTAACCGGGATACAACAATCCGCCTGAAATACCGCGCCGCCTGGTTTTACGACGGCTGTGCCGCCGATCGCAGCCTCGCAGGCTCGGCAGCGGCTACAGGGCTACAGGGACAAGTCCTGCTTGTTGAATCGTTAGGGGCCTTCCTATAATCGATCCGCTTACCCAAGCCCCGCAGCACCCGCGTGCTACCCGCACCCAGCGGCTTCTGCCCTGCTCTGCCCGCTTCTGGCAGGCTGCGCTCCCACCCCGAGCCACGCCCGCGCCAAACCCACATCCCTGGGTGTTCGACCATAATAATTCGCTCCGATGGAGCACATGACTGTCAGGGATAACCGCATGACGACCAGCACCACTTACAGCGCCTCCGTGCCTGCCCAGCCGACCAACTCCGCCAGCCGCGTGGCCACCGCCAGCTTTATCGGCACCGCCATCGAGTTCTACGACTTCTACGTGTACGCCACCGCCGCCGCGCTGGTGATCGGCCCGGTATTCTTCCCGCAGACGTCCGGCACCGCGCAGATGCTCTCAGCCTTCCTGACCTTCGGCATCGCCTTCCTCGCCCGCCCCCTGGGCTCGGCGCTGTTCGGCCACTTCGGCGACCGGATCGGCCGCAAGTCGACCCTAGTGGCATCGCTGCTGCTGATGGGCGTGTGCACCACGCTGATCGGCGTGCTGCCCGGCTATGACAGCATTGGCGCCTGGGCCCCGATCCTGTTGTGCCTGCTGCGTTTCGGCCAGGGCCTGGGGCTGGGCGGCGAATGGGGCGGAGCCGCGCTGCTCGCCACGGAAAACGCGCCCAAAGGCAAACGCGCCTGGTTCGGCATGTTCCCGCAACTGGGGCCGTCGATCGGCTTTCTCGCGGCCAACGGCCTGTTCCTGACCCTGGCCATGAGCCTGAGCGACGAACAGTTCCGCTCCTGGGGCTGGCGGATTCCGTTCCTGCTCAGCGCCGCGCTGGTGCTGGTCGGCCTGTATGTGCGCCTGAAACTCCACGAAACCCCGGTATTCGCCAACGCCATCGCCCGCCAGGAACGGGTCAAGATGCCGCTGGTCGAGCTGTTCAGCCAGTACTGGCTGCCGGTATTGCTGGGTGCTTCGGCGATGGTGGTGTGTTACGCGCTGTTTTACATCTCGACGGTGTTCTCGCTGAGCTACGGCGTCGCGACCCTCGGCTACAGCCGCGAAACCTTCCTCGGCCTGCTGTGCTTCGCGGTGTTGTTCATGGCCGCGGCCACGCCGCTGTCGGCCTGGGCCAGCGATCGTTATGGACGCAAACCGGTGCTGATCATCGGCGGCCTGTTGGCGATTCTCTCCGGCTTCACCATGGAACCGCTGCTGACCCAGGGCTCGACCTGGGGCGTGGCGCTGTTCCTGTGCATCGAGCTGTTCCTGATGGGCGTGACCTTCGCCCCGATGGGCGCCCTGCTGCCCGAGCTGTTCCCGACCCACGTGCGTTATACCGGCGCGTCGGCGGCCTATAACCTGGGCGGCATTGTCGGCGCCTCGGCGGCACCCTTCTTCGCCCAGAAGCTGGTGGCGATGGGGGGCTTGAGCTGGGTCGGCGGCTATGTGTCGGCGGCAGCGGTGCTCAGCCTGATCGCTGTGCTGTGCCTGAAGGAAACGCGCAATAACGACCTGAATCAGGTCGATTGAAAGATCGCTTCGCGAGCAAGCTCGCTCCTACAAGGGCTGCGCCGAACCTGTAGGAGCGAGCTTGCTCGCGATACTTTTACAGCTCGACTACGACCGCCTGGGAAGCGCGGGTCGCCTTGGCCCGGGCGGCCTCGATCGACTCGTCGCGCGCCAGGGCCACGCCCATGCGGCGCTGGCCGTTGACTTCAGGCTTGCCGAACAGGCGCAGGGCCGTGTCCGGCTCGCTCAGGGCCGCGCCCAGGTTGGCGAAAGCGGTCTGGGTCGACTGGCCTTCCACCAGGATCACCGCCGACGCCGACGGGCCGAACTGACGGATCAACGGGATCGGCAGGCCGAGGATCGCCCGCGCATGCAGGGCGAACTGCGAAAGGTCCTGGGAAATCAGGGTCACCAGGCCGGTGTCATGGGGACGCGGCGACACTTCGCTGAACCAGACCTGATCACCCTTGACGAACAGTTCGACGCCGAACAGGCCACGGCCACCCAGGGCCTCGGTCACCGCCTTGGCCACGCGCTCGGACTCGGCCAGGGCTTTCGGGCTCATGGCCTGGGGCTGCCAGGATTCCTGGTAGTCGCCCTTCTCCTGGCGGTGGCCGACCGGCGCGCAGAAGGTGGTGCCGCCGACATGGCGCACGGTCAGCAGGGTGATTTCGTAATCGAAATCGATGAAACCCTCGATGATCACCCGGCCCTTGCCGGCGCGCCCGCCTTCCTGGGCGTAGTCCCAGGCCTTCTGCACGTCGTCGACACTGCGCAGCAGGCTCTGGCCCTTGCCCGAGGAACTCATCACCGGCTTGACCACGCAGGGGAAGCCCAGGTCGTCCACCGCCTTGCGGTAGTCTTCGAAGGTATCGGCGAAGTGGTAAGGCGAGGTCGGCAGGTCCAGCTCTTCGGCGGCCAGGCGACGGATGCCTTCGCGGTTCATGGTCAACTGGGCGGCACGGGCGGTCGGGATCACGGTGAACCCTTCGGACTCCAGCTCCACCAGGGTGGCGGTAGCGATGGCTTCGATTTCCGGCACGATGAAGTGCGGCTTCTCCGCCTCGATCACCGCACGCAGCGCGGCACCGTCGAGCATGTTGATCACATGGCTGCGATGGGCGACCTGCATCGCCGGCGCATTGGCGTAGCGATCCACGGCAATCACCTCAACGCCCAGGCGTTGCAGCTCGATCACCACTTCCTTGCCCAACTCACCACAGCCACACAGCAAAACGCGGGTCGCGGTTGGCGACAATGGAGTTCCGATACGGGTCATCTGAAGGTCCTCAAAAAGGAGCGGATCATCGAGGGTCGCGCACCAGGCGGGCGGCCCATGGGGAAGAAAGCGCGGCATTTTACATGAACCGCGCGCTTTGGCCTCAGCTGGCGCACGCCGCCTTGCGCACACGCCAGGCCATGGCCAGCCAGACCACGGTCACGCCAGCGAACTTCGAACCCAGCGCCGTGAGGATCACGCCCGGGGTCAAGGCGTCGATCAGTCCGAAAAAGATAAAGGTGTCCAGGGGAATGCTCAACGCCGAACTTATCCACAGGCGGTCGTGCAGCGGGCGCTTGGTGATGCTGAACACCAGCCAGTCGATGCACTCGGAGACCGCGAACGCCGTGGCGCTGGCCAGGGCGATGGCCGGGTCGGAGGTCACGTAGGACAGCACCAGCGCCACCAGCATGGCGACGAGCGCGCCATGGCCGAAGCGGGTCTGCACCATGTCCCGCAGGACGAACACCAGCCCGCCCCAGGCCGACCAGATGATGTCCAGGTGCGGAGCGGTGGAAAAGGCGTAGTTGATCAGCACGACACTGCCGATATAGGCGATCAGGAAGAGCATGGGGCGAAAAGTACCTGTCAGTAAGGCACACAGGGTACTTCAGGTGGGTGGGATGGACCAGACGGGAGCTGGCGCCGATACCGCGGGCAGGCTCGCTCCGGCTGGGGCGAGGCTGCTCGCGACAGCCGTTTAGCCGGACTGGGTACCGATCATCCACAGCAGCCCGCTGGACTTGGCGCGCTCATGACACAGCGCCAGCACCTCGCGGCGCTCGGCGTTGTCCATGCGGCTCCAACGGGTGATCTCGCTCACCGTGCGCTGGCAGCCAGTGCAGATATCGTCATCGTCCAGCGCGCAGATGCTCACGCAGGGCGAGGGAACGGGTTTTTCGGGGGTGGTCATTATTCTTGCTCGGCCAGGTCGCGGGCGTAACGCTGGGAATTATGCACATAGTGCGCGGCGCTGGCTTCGAGCATTTTCTTCTGTTGCTCGGTCAGCTCGCGGACCACCTTGCCCGGCGAGCCCATCACCAGCGAACCGTCGGGGATTTCCTTGCCTTCGCCGATCAGCGAATTGGCGCCGATGATGCAGTTCTTGCCGATCTTCGCGCCGTTGAGAATCACCGCGTTGATGCCGATCAGGCTGTAGTCGCCGACGGTGCAGCCATGCAGCATGGCGTTATGGCCAATGGTCACGCCGGTGCCGATGGTCAGCGGAAAGCCCATGTCGGTGTGCATCACCGTGCCATCCTGCACGTTGCTGTCCTTGCCGATCAGGATCAGCTCGTTGTCGCCACGCAGCACCGCGTTGAACCAGACGTTGGCCCCCTCCTCCAGCTTGACCTTGCCCACCAGCGTGGCATTGGGTGCGACCCAGCTTTGCGGATGGGTTTCGACGCGGGCGTCGCCCAGGCGGTATTTCATATTGTTGTCCTCAAGGCCAGGCAGGTTCAGGTACACAGCAGGGTTCAGGCCATACGAGCGATGGCTTCAAATATTGATAAAGCTTTTGGGCGGTTGGTGCAGGCTGATCTTGGCGTCATACAGCAGGTTGATCAGTTCGACGATCATGATCGCTGTCAGGCCCCAGATCTTGTACTCGCCGAAGCGGTAGCTCGGCACATACCAGCTGCGGCCCTGATAATCGATGCGGTGGGTATGTTCGCGCGGGTCCTGGCGGAAAAACTCCAGCGGCACGCTGAATACCGCGGCGATCTCGGCGTCATTGGCCAGGTACTCGACATAATCGGGAATCACCCCGACATAAGGCGTGACCTTGATCCCGTGCAGGGAAATCAGCGGGCTCAAAGGGCCGATCACTTCCACCAGCCCCGGGGGCAGGCCGATTTCCTCTTCGGCTTCGCGCAGGGCGGTAAAAACCAGGTCGGGATCTTCCGGGTCGCGGCGGCCGCCGGGGAAGGCTACTTCGCCGCCGTGGGTGGACAATCCTTTGGCGCGCAGGGTCAGCACCAGCTCGGGCTCGTCACTGCGGGTAATGGGCACCAGCACGGCGGCCTCGGGGAAACGTCGATCCGTCTCCAGCGGTCGCGGCGTATGGTTGCTTACCCGGTGCAGTAGCTCGTCCAGCATGAGTCTTCTCGGTCTGTGCGCTATTAGGGTCTGTTGACCTTTGGTGACGGCCGCGACGGGAGTCCACTTGGCGCAGGGCAAGGCGCGAGGAGCGTGGTTTGGTTGTTCCAAATAAGCTCCGAGCAACACAGCCCTGCGCCAAGTGGACCCCGTCCCTTCGGGTTGCGTGCCAAACTGCGCGAGGCTGCGTTGCGGGATTTGCCAAGGGAACAACCATTAGCGGCATCCCGCGCCTTGCCTCGCACAGTTTGGCCCAGCAACGCGGCTCGTCACCAAAGGTCAACAGACCCTATGCATCATGCACCAAACAAACCGACCGCCCAACCCCCGATCCACGCCATGTCGCGTAACGACAACTTGCCGACAAAGCCCCGTGCACGCCAAGATAGGCGCAGCCTTTTCGGATACCCAGCATGAAATTCTGCAGCCAGTGCGGTCACCCGGTCACCCAGCGCATTCCCGAAGGCGATTCGCGCCTGCGTTTTGTCTGCGACAACTGCCAGACCATCCATTACCAGAACCCGAACATAGTCGCCGGCTGCCTGCCGACCTGGGGCACCCAGGTGCTGCTGTGCCGGCGCGCGATCGAGCCGCGCCGTGGTTACTGGACGCTGCCGGCCGGTTTCATGGAGAACGGCGAGACCGTCGAACAGGCGGCGATTCGCGAGACGTTCGAGGAAGCCTGCGCCCGGGTCCGCAACCTGAGCATCTATACCCTGATCGACGTCCCGCACATCAGCCAGGTGCATGTCTTCTTCCGCGCCGAGCTGGCGGACCTGGATTTCGCCGCCGGCGAAGAGAGCCTGGAAGTCCGGCTTTTCGAAGAAGCCGACATTCCCTGGTCCGAGCTGGCTTTTCGCACGGTCGGACGTACCTTAGAATGTTTCTTCGCTGACCGGCGGAACGAGCAATACCCCGTGCGCTCCGAGTCCATTCCGCCCCTGGCTCAGCCGGCCCTCACTTAAACAACAAAACGTACGCGGCACCTGTGTACTCTTAGGGATATCGTTTCAATGCGCTGGTTGCTCGCTCTTTTCTGCTGCTCGGTTATCGCTGTCTCCCACGCTTCCGCGACGGATACCCTGGACGGCAAGGTCATCGAGAAAGTCCTGGTCCTCAAGTCGGCCCATCAGTTGCAACTGATCAACGACGGCAAACCCTTCAAAACCTACCGCATTTCCCTGGGCAAACAGCCCAAGGGGCCGAAGCTCATGGAAGGCGACAAGCGCACGCCGGAAGGCTTCTACTGGCTGGACTGGCGCAAGACCAGCGACCGCTTCAACCTGGCCATGCATATTTCCTACCCGAACATCAGCGATTCCGCGCGTTCGCGCCGCGAGGGCGTGGAGCCCGGCGGCATGATCATGATCCACGGCACCCCGGACAGCGAAGACTACCCCGAGCAGTACTTCCACACCCTGGACTGGACCGATGGCTGCATTGCCATGCGCAACGTCGACATGCGCGAAGTCTGGGGCCTGGTCCCGGACGGCACGATGATCGAAATCCGCCCCTGATTCCTCGCTGAAACGCCGCTAAAACACCTCAGTTACAAAAAAAATCGCAGGCCGCGCCGGCTTCGAAAGGTGAATACCAATTCCCCCTCGAAGAACCGCCGCCCCTGCGATTTTCGCATTCATGGCCAGACCGCCCTAATACCACTTTCCCAAACCAAGCCCGCCAACCCCCATAAAGCTCCCGTTCTCGCGCGCCATCGCCGTAGTACTGGCGTTGACATGGTATTTAAGTGGTATTAGTTTTCGCCACATTACCGGGCGACAACAAACCAATAACGCATCGGAACCTCGACAGATGAACCACATCCTGGCCCTGCGCCCCGACGATACCCAGCCGACCCCGCTGTACCTGCAACTGGCGCGCAACCTTGAAGCCGCGATCCATGCCGGCCAGTGGAAAGCCGAACAGGCCCTGCCCTCGGAACGCAACCTGAGCGAGATGCTCAACATCTCCCGCGTCACCGCGCGCAAGGCCCTGGAAGTGCTGTTCGAACAAGGCCTGATCCGTCGCAGCCAGGGCTCCGGCACCTTCATCACCCCACGCCTGGAACAACCGTTGTCGCGGCTGTCCGGCTTCAGCGAAATGCTCCGCCTCAAGGGCTTCGTCCCCGGCTCCCAATGGCTGGAGCGGGAAATCACCACGCCGACCCACGAAGAACTGATCCGCCTCGGCCTGTCGCCGAACGACAAGGTGGCGCGCCTCAAGCGCCTGCGCAAAGCCGACGACACGGTGATGGCGATCGAAATGAGCACCCTGCCGGCCTCGATCATTGCCCAGCCGGACGCCATCGGCGACTCGCTCTACGCCTACCTCGATGGCATCGGCCGCCCGGTGGTCCGTGCCCTGCAGCACATCCAGGCGATCAACGCCTCCGCCGAGTTCGCCGCCCTGGTGGGTATCGCCCCCGGCACCGCGATGCTGCTGATGACCCGTGTCGGCTACCTCGAAGACAACACCCCGATCGAAGTCACCGACACCTATTGCCGCAACGACTACTACGACTTCGTCGCCGAGCTGCGTCGCTAAACCAGGCCGCTGAGCCAGGCCGCCGAGTCGCCAAGAACCCGTCCCAGAGAGCAGCCCATGTCCGAATACAACATCCTCACCCCGCAAGGCTGGATTCGCGGCCACCTGAACCACCGGGACGGCAAGGTCACCGGCATCGAAGGCAGCCCCTGCGACCCAGCGGACAACGACCTGCCCTACCTGCTGCCAGGCTTCATCGACCTGCATGTGCACGGCGGCGGCGGCAAGGACATCATGGAAGGCGCCCCGGCGTTCGAGACCATCACCCGCACCCACGTACGCTTCGGCACCACCTCGCTGCTGGCCACCACCATGACCGCACCGACCGAGGAGATCACCCGGGTCTTGGGCGCCATCGGCGAATACTGCGAGCAGCGCCCCAGCGGCAGCGCCCGGGTGCTCGGCGTGCACCTGGAAGGTCCGTATATCAATCCAGGCAAGCTCGGTGCCCAGCCCAATTTCGCCCATACCGCGCTGATGGCCGAAGTCGAGGCCTACCTGCGCCTGGCACCGATCCGGGTGATTACCATCGCCCCGGAAATCGCCGGCCATGACGCGCTGATCCGCGCCCTCAGCGCCCGCGGCATCCGCATGCAGATCGGCCACACCCTGGGCAGCTACGAGGAAGGCGTGGCCGCGCTCGACGCCGGGGCCACCAGCTTCACCCACCTGTATAACGCCATGAGCCCGCTGCATCACCGCGAGCCGGGCATAGTCGGCGCCGCCCTGGCCCACGCCCAGTACGCGGAACTGATCCCCGACCTGCTGCACGTGCACCCCGGCGCCATGCGCGTGGCCCTGCGCTCGATCCCCTGCCTGTACTGCGTGACCGACTCCACCGCGGCCGCCGGCATGCCGGACGGCGAATACAAGCTCGGCAGCCACACCGTGACCAAATGCCTGGGCGGCGTGCGCCTGCCGGACGGCACCCTGGCCGGCAGCACCCTG
This sequence comes from Pseudomonas sp. GW531-T4, assembly GCF_017349615.1. NCBI lineage: Bacteria > Pseudomonadati > Pseudomonadota > Gammaproteobacteria > Pseudomonadales > Pseudomonadaceae > Pseudomonas > Pseudomonas sp. GW531-T4. Next base: position 22,015 of record NZ_JACMZT010000008.1, on the reverse strand, counting down.
ACCATGGACCAGGCCTTGCGCAACCTGGTGAAGATCGGCCTGCCCCTGGCCGAAGCTTCGCAACGCTTGTCACAGTTTCCCGCCGATTATCTCGGCCTGGCCGAACGCGGGCGTTTGCAGGTCGGCAGCTGGGCCGACTGCGTGTGCCTGGATCGCTCACTCACACTGACCGCCGTCATGGTCGAAGGAGAAGACATTGACTTCAAAAATGCTTGAGGAGGCGCTGTCCTCTGCCGCGGCCGTCGAAGGCCAGTTGCAGCACCTGGACCCGCAACTGATCGAAGTGGCCGGGCGCCTGAACCGCCAGCCGCCGCAAGTGGTGATGACCGTCGCCCGCGGCAGCTCCGACCATGCCGCCAGCTACTTCGCCTACCTGACCATGCAGCAGCTGGGCTTCCCGGTCGCGTCCTTGCCGATGTCGGTGGTGACCATGCAACAGGCGCCGCTGCGGGTCAGCGGCCAGGCGGCATTCGCCTTTTCCCAGTCCGGGCAGAGCCCCGACCTGGTCAACAGCATGCGGCTGCTGCGCAAACGCGGGGCCTTGAGCGTGGCCATGGTCAACGCCCAGGACAGCCCGCTGGAAGCCGCCAGCGAGTTCTGCCTGCCGCTGCACGCCGGCGCCGAACGCAGCGTGGCGGCGACCAAGAGCTTTATCGCCACCCTCAGCGCCAGCGCCCGCCTGATCGCCCACTGGAAACAGGACGCGCAGTTGCTGGAAGCCGGCCTCGCCCTGCCCCAAGGGCTGCGCGAAGCCGCGATCCAGGACTGGAGCCCGGCCGTCGAGGCCCTGCGCGATAGCCAGCGACTGATGGTGATCGGCCGCGGCGCCGGTTTCGCCATCGCCCAGGAAGCGGCGCTGAAACTCAAGGAAACCTCGGCGATCCAGGCCGAAGCCTTCAGTAGCGCGGAAGTTCGCCACGGCCCGATGGCGCTGATCGGCGACAACTACCCGCTGCTGGTGTTCGCCCCACGGGGAGCGGAACAGGCCGGCCTGATCAGCCTCGCCGCCGACATGCGCCAGCGTGGCGCCCGAGTGCTGCTGGCGGCGCCGGACGACATCGCCGAGCGCGACCTGACCCTGAGCCGGGCCGAACACCCGGCGCTCGATCCGATCCTGGCGATCCAGAGTTTCTACGGCATGGCCGCAAGCCTTGCCGAGGCCCGCGGCATGGACCCGGACCAGCCACGGCACCTGAGCAAAGTGACCCGCACCCACTGAGCCTTTCCTTCAACGGATGAGTACTGCGCCATGCACAACAACAATAAAGACCTGACGCTCGGCGCTCCCTTGAGCGGCCCGGTGCTCACCCTCGCCAGGGTCCCCGACCTGGTGTTTTCCAGCGGCGCCATGGGCGACGGGATCGCCATCGACCCGCTGAACAACACCCTGCACGCCCCCTGCGCTGGCGTGGTGGTGCATGCCGCCCGCACCGGCCACGCAGTGACCCTGCGTGCCGACAATGGCGCGGAACTGCTGCTGCACCTGGGCCTGGACACTGTCCAGCTGCAAGGCGAGGGTTTCTCCATGCTGGTGCAGGAAGGCGCCCGGGTCAGCAGCGGCCAGGCCCTGCTGCGCTTCGACCTCGACCAGGTCGCGCGGAACAGCAAAAGCCTGATCAGCCTGATGATCCTGACCAACGGTGAACACTTCCAGGCCCTGCCCATCACCCTGAAATCGGTGAAAGTCGGCGAACCGCTGCTGCACATCGTTCCGCGCGCGACCAATGGGGCCCAGGCGCAAGCCAGCGACACCTCGACCGACGAGGTCGAAGGCCATACCCGGGTCAATCACCGCGGTGGCCTGCATGCCCGGCCCGCTGCGCTGATCCGCCAGACCGCCCAGGGTTTCAGCAGCAAGGCGCAACTGCATTTCAACGGCAAGTCGGCGTCCTGCGACAGCCTGGTCAGCCTGATGGGGCTGGGGGTCGGCGAGCAGGACGAGGTGCGGGTCAGTTGCCAGGGCAAGGACTGCAAAGCCGCCCTGCTGGCGCTGCTGGACGCCCTCGCCACCCCGCTGGCCGAAGACGCCCACGCCGCGGCGCCGGCGGTGAAGGCCGCCACACCCCAGCGCCCCGCCGAAGCCGGGGTGATCCAGGGTGTCTGCGCCGCCCCCGGACTGGTCTGCGGGCCGCTGTTTCACCTGACCGCCATGACCCTGCCCGAAGACAGTGGCGGTCACCTGCCCCAGGAACAACTGCAGGCGCTGGACCAGGCCCTGGAAAGGGTTCGCAGCGACATTCGCGGCACCCTGGACCACGCCCGGCAACGCAAGGACAACCAGGAAGAAGCGATCTTCGCCGCCCACCTGGCCCTGCTCGAAGACCCGGCGCTGCTGGACGCCGCCCGCCAGAGCATCGCCCAGGGACGCGCCGCCGCCCACGCCTGGAGCGACGCCATCGGCGAACAGTGCGAGATCCTGCTGCAACTGGGCAATGCCCTGCTCGCCGAACGCACCAACGACCTGCGCGACCTGCAACAACGGGTGCTGCGCGCCCTGCTCGGCGAAGCCTGGCATTACCAGCTGCCGGCCGGCGCCATAGTCGCAGCCCACGAACTGACCCCGTCCGACCTGCTGCAACTGAGCGAGCAAGGCGCCGTTGGCCTGTGCATGGCCGCCGGCGGCGCCACCTCCCACGTAGCGATCCTGGCCCGGGGCAAGGGCCTGCCCTGCCTGGTGGCCCTGGGCTCGGAGCTTGTCGATGTGCCTCAAGGCCAGCAGGTGGTGCTGAACGCCGATCAGGGTCGCCTGGAACTGACACCGGACAGCGCCCGTATCGAACAGGTCCGGCAGAGCCATCTGCTGCGCCAGCAACGGCGCGAGCAACAACAGCAACAGGCCCAGCTGCCGGCCAGGACCCTCGACGGCCAGGCGATCGAAGTCGCCGCCAATGTCGCCTCCAGCCAGGAAGCCGAGAACGCCCATGCCAACGGTGCCGACGGCGTCGGCCTGCTGCGTACCGAGTTTCTGTTCGTCGACCGGCATACCGCCCCCGATGAGCAGGAGCAGCGCCAGGCCTATCAGGCCGTACTCGATGCCATGGGCGACAAGGCGGTGATCATCCGCACCATCGACGTCGGCGGCGACAAGCAACTGGACTACCTGCCATTGCCGGTGGAAGCCAACCCGGTGCTGGGCCTGCGCGGCATTCGCCTGGCCCAGGCCCGCCCGGAACTGCTGGACCAGCAACTGCGGGCCCTGCTGCAGGTCAGCCCACTGCAACGCTGCCGCATCCTGCTGCCGATGGTCAGCGAGCTCGACGAATTGCTGCATATCCGCGAGCGCATCGATTGCCTGTGCGCCGAGCTGGGGATCGGCCAGCGCCCGGAGCTGGGGGTGATGATCGAAGTCCCGGCCGCCGCCCTGCTCGCCGAGCAACTGGCCGAATACGCCGACTTCCTCTCCATCGGCACCAACGACTTGTCGCAATACACCCTGGCCATGGACCGTGACCATGCCGGCCTGGCCGCGCGGGTCGATGCGCTGCACCCGGCGCTACTGCGGCTGATCGCCCAGACCTGCGCCGGCGCGGCCAGGCATGGGCGCTGGGTCGGTGTGTGCGGCGCCCTGGCCTCCGATCCGCTGGCGACGCCGGTGCTGGTCGGCCTGGGGGTCAGCGAGCTGTCGGTGAGCCCGCCGCAAGTGGGCGAGATCAAGGAACGGGTCCGCCAGCTGGACGCCGCCGAATGCCGGCGTATCAGCCACGACCTGCTGAACCTGAGCAGTGCCTCGGCGGTGCGCCATGCCTGCCACCAACACTGGCCCCTGAGCTGAACAACAAGAACACCGGGAGACACGCCATGTACCAATTTTTCATCGAAGGCCTGCAGCGCCTGGGCCGGGCCCTGATGCTGCCGATCGCGATCCTGCCGATCGCCGGCCTGCTGCTGCGCCTGGGCGACACCGACCTGCTGAACATCGCGATCATCCACGATGCCGGCCAGACCATCTTCGCCAACCTGGCGCTGATCTTCGCCATCGGCATCGCCGTGGGCTTCGCCAAGGACAACAACGGCACCGCCGGCCTGGCCGGCGCCATCGGTTACCTGGTGATGGTGGCGACCCTCAAGGTGCTCGATGCCAGCATCAACATGGGCATGCTCGCCGGGATCATCAGCGGCTTGCTGGCCGGCGCCCTGTACAACCGCTTCAAGGACATCAAGCTGCCGGAATACCTGGCGTTCTTTGGCGGACGGCGCTTCGTGCCGATCGTCACCGGCTTCAGTGCCGTCGGCCTGGGGGTAGTGTTCGGCCTGATCTGGCCGCCGATCCAGCACGGCATCAACAGCTTCGGCGCCCTGCTGCTGGACAGCGGCAGCTTTGGCGCCTTCGTCTTCGGCGTGTTCAACCGCTTGCTGATCGTCACCGGCCTGCACCACATCCTCAACAACATGGCCTGGTTCGTCTTCGGCAACTTCACCGACCCAACCACCGGCGCCCTGGTCACCGGGGATATCTCGCGTTACTTCGCCGGCGATCCCAAGGGCGGCCAGTTCATGACCGGCATGTTCCCGATGATGATCTTCGGCCTGCCCGCCGCCTGCCTGGCGATGTATCGCAACGCCTTGCCGGAGCGGCGCAAGGTGATGGGCGGGATCCTGCTGTCGATGGCCCTGACCTCGGCCCTCACCGGGGTGACCGAACCGGTGGAATTCGCCTTCATGTTCCTCGCCCCCTTTCTCTACCTGGTGCACGCCCTGCTGACCGGCCTCGCCATGGGCCTGACCAACTTCCTCAATATTCACCTGGGCTTCACCTTCTCCGGCGGCGCCATCGACATGGCCCTGGGCTGGGGCAAGTCCACCAACGGCTGGCTGATATTTCCCGTGGGCCTGCTCTATGCGGTGATCTACTACACGGTCTTCGACTTCTGCATCAAACGCTTCAACCTGAAAACACCGGGCCGCGAAGACACCCCAAGTACCGAAAAAGCCGCCATGACCAACAATCAGCGCGCCGGTGCCTATATCCGGGCCCTGGGCGGCGCGGACAACCTGATCACCGTCGGCGCCTGCACCACCCGCCTGCGCCTGGAACTGGCCGACCGCAACAAGGCATCGGACAGCGAGCTCAAGGCCCTTGGCGCCATGGCCGTGGTGCGTCCCGGCAAGGGCGGCAGCCTGCAAGTGGTGGTCGGCCCGCTGGCCGACAGCATCGCCGATGAAATTCGCCTGGCCATGCCCAGCGCCGGCAAGCCACTGGAGCAGCCAGGCCCCGCCGCTGCGGCCTTCGAAGCACCGGCAGCGGTGAGCATCGCGCCCCAGGAAGCCGTGAAATGGCTGGACGCCTTCGGCGGCAGCGACAATGTGCTGCAACTGGAGTGCGTGGCCATGACCCGCCTGCGGGTGCAACTGGGCGACAACAAGGCGCTGTCGGAATATCAGCTGAAGAGCCTTGGCTGCCAGGGCTCGAGCCAGCTCGACGATGGCGTCTGGCACCTGCTGATCGGGGAAAAGGCCGCGAGCCTGGGCCAGGCGCTGGATACCCTGATCAACCGCAGCGAGGTCAGCGCCAAGGTCTGACGGGCTCGCATGCTGTAGGAGCGAAGCTTGCTCGCGATCAGGTCCACAGTGAAGAAGATGGCGCCTGGACGGGCGCTATCGCGAGCAAGCTTCGCTCCTACGGGGGTGGCGGCGAACCGGCACAAAAAAGCCCGCTGACCGTTACCGGTTCGGCGGGCTTTTTCATGGGCGGGGCCTTAGAAGTCTTCCAGACGCCAGACTTCATAAGCCGGTGTCTCGTAGGGATGGCTCTGCTTGAGGGCCATCACCACGCTGCGGATCAACTCGTCGGCCACCACCAGCTCGACTTTCCATTCCTGCACCTGCTCGACCTGGCCGGTCTGCCCGAGAAACGGCTGGCTGCCGTCCAACGGGCGAAACTGGCCCTGGCCCAGCACCTGCCACGCACACTGGTCGTAAGCGCCGATCCGTCCGCCGCCGGCGGCGAATACAGCGTTCTTGACCACTTCCACGTGGCTGGGCGGGACGAAAAAGCTGAGCTTGTACACGGGCCTTAGTTAACCCACACGCGAGCGTTACGGAACATGCGCATCCACGCCGCATCTTCGTTCCACTCTTCCGGACGCCAGGAGTTCTGCACGGCACGGAATACCCGCTCAGGGTGCGGCATCATGATGGTGACGCGACCGTCGCGGCTGGTCAGGCCGGTGATCCCGCGCGGCGAGCCGTTCGGGTTGGCCGGGTAGCTTTCGGTGACCTTGCCGTGGTTGTCGACGAAGCGCAGGGCCACGCAACCGGACAGGTCGGCTTCGAGCAGCGCTTCTGCGCTTTCGAATTCCGCATGGCCTTCGCCGTGGGCGATGGCGATCGGCATCCGCGAACCGGCCATGCCCTGCAGGAAGATCGAATTCGACTCCTGGACCTGGACCATCGCCACACGGGCCTCGAACTGTTCGGAACGGTTGCGCACGAAGTGCGGCCAGAACTCGCTGCCCGGGATCAGCTCGTGCAGGTTGGACATCATCTGGCAACCGTTGCACACGCCGAGGGTGAAGGTGTCGTTGCGCTCGAAGAAGCCCTGGAAGGCGTCGCGGGCACGGCTGTTGAACAGCGCCGACTTGGCCCAGCCCTCGCCGGCGCCGAGTACGTCGCCGTAGGAGAAGCCGCCGCAGGCGACCATGCCCTTGAAGTCGTTGAGGTCGACGCGACCGGCGAGGATGTCGCTCATGTGCACGTCGATCGCGTTGAAGCCAGCGCGGTCGAACGCCGCGGCCATTTCCACCTGGCCGTTGACGCCCTGCTCGCGCAGCACCGCCACCTGAGGACGCACGCCTTTCTTGATGTAAGGCGCGGCGATGTCCTGGTTGACGTCGAAGCTCAGCTTGACGCTCAGGCCCGGGTTGTCTTCTTCCAGCAGGACGTCGAATTCCTGCTCGGCGCAGTCGGCGTTGTCGCGCAGGCGCTGGATCTGGTAGCTGGTTTCAGCCCACTGGCGCTGCAACAGGCGACGCTCGCCGGCGAAGACGCTTTCGCCGTTGAAGCTGATGTTGATATGGCCGTTGTTGACCGGCTGGCCGATCACCGCCACGCAGTCGCCCAGGCCGGCGGCGCTGAATTGCGCCAACACGCCCGGGGTCGCGTCCTGGCGCACCTGGATCACCGCACCCAGTTCTTCGTTGAACAGGATGGCGGCGATCTCGGTCGAGGTCTCGGCCAGGGCGTCGAGGTTCAGGTTCAGGCCGCAGTGACCGGCGAAGGCCATTTCCACCACGCTGGTCAGCAGACCACCGTCGGAACGGTCGTGGTAAGCCAGCAGGTGACCGTCGGCGTTGAGGCCCTGGATCACCGCGAAGAAGGCTTTCAGGTCTTCGGCGTCATCGACGTCCGGAGCCTGCTTGCCGAGCTTGCCGTGCACCTGGGCGAGGATCGAGGCGCCCATGCGGTTCTGGCCGCGACCGAGGTCGATCAGGATCAGATCGGTGGTGCCCTTGTCCATGCGCAGTTGCGGGGTCAGGGTCTGGCGGATGTCGGCCACAGGCGCGAAACCGGTCACGATCAGCGACAGCGGCGAGGTCACGCTCTTGTCGACGCCCTTGTCGTTCCAGCGAGTGGCCATGGACATGGAGTCCTTGCCCACCGGGATGGTAATGCCCAGCTCAGGGCACAGCTCCATGCCAACCGCTTTCACGGTGTCGTACAGACGAGCGTCTTCGCCTGGGTGACCGGCAGCGGACATCCAGTTGGCCGACAGCTTGATGTCGGAAATCTTCTCGATGCGCGAAGCGGCGATGTTGGTCAGGGTTTCGCCGATGGCCATGCGGCCCGACGCCGGAGCGTCCAGCAGCGCCAGCGGAGTCCGCTCGCCCATGGCCATGGCTTCGCCGGTGTAGACGTCGAAGCTGGTGGCGGTGACGGCAACGTCGGCCACCGGAACCTGCCACGGGCCGACCATTTGGTCACGGGCCACCAGGCCGGTGATGGTGCGGTCGCCGATGGTGATCAGGAAGCTCTTGCTGGCCACGGCCGGGTGATGCAGGACGCGCTCGATGCTTTCGGCGATGTCCAGGTTGGCCGGATCGAAATCGTCGCCCAGTTCAGTCTCGCGAACGGCCGAACGGTGCATGCGCGGAGCCTTGCCCAGCAGCACTTCCAGCGGCATATCCACCGGGCTGTTGCCGAAGTGGCTGTCGGTCACGGTCAGTTGCGGCTCGGCAGTGGCTTCGCCGACGACCGCGAACGGGCAGCGCTCACGCTCGCAGATGGCCTGGAAGCGTTCGAAATCAGCGGCGCCGACGGCCAGGACGTAACGTTCCTGGGATTCGTTGGACCAGATTTCGTGCGGGGCCATGCCCGGCTCGTCGTTCGGAATATTGCGCAGTTCGAAGCGACCGCCACGGCCGCCATCGTTGACCAGCTCCGGGAAGGCGTTGGACAGGCCGCCCGCGCCGACGTCGTGGATGAAGCTGATCGGGTTCTTGTCGCCCAGCTGCCAGCAGCGGTCGATGACTTCCTGGCAACGGCGTTCCATTTCCGGGTTTTCACGCTGTACCGAGGCGAAATCCAGGTCGGCCGAGCTGGTGCCGGTGGCCATGGAGGAAGCAGCGCCGCCGCCCAGGCCGATGAGCATCGCCGGGCCGCCGAGGACGATCAGCTTGGAGCCGACGGTGATCTCGCCTTTCTGTACGTGTTCGGCGCGGATGTTGCCCATGCCGCCCGCCAGCATGATCGGCTTGTGGTAACCGCGAACTTCTTCACCGCGCGGGGTGTTGATGGACTGTTCGAAGGTACGGAAGTAGCCGGTCAGGGCCGGACGGCCGAATTCGTTGTTGAACGCCGCGCCGCCCAGCGGGCCTTCGATCATGATGTCCAGGGCGTCGACGATGCGCTCGGGCTTGCCGTACGGCTTTTCCCATGGCTGTTCGAAGCCCGGGATCTGCAGGTTGGACACGGTGAAACCGGTCAAGCCGGCTTTCGGCTTGGCGCCGCGACCGGTCGCGCCTTCGTCGCGAATCTCGCCGCCGGAACCGGTGGAGGCCCCCGGGAATGGCGCGATGGCGGTCGGGTGGTTGTGGGTCTCGACCTTCATCAGGATGTGCACCGGCTCCTGCACCGCGCCGTACTGGCGGGTATCCGGATTCGGGTAGAAGCGCCCGGCAACGGAACCGACGATGACCGCCGCGTTGTCCTTGTAGGCCGACAGCACACCTTCGTTGTGCATCTGATAGGTGTTCTTGATCATGCCGAACAGGCTTTTTTCCTGGCTCTGGCCGTCGATATCCCAACTGGCGTTGAAGATCTTGTGGCGGCAGTGCTCGGAGTTGGCCTGGGCGAACATCATCAGTTCGATGTCGTGCGGGTTGCGCTTGAGCCCCTGGAAGGCGTTGACCAGGTAATCGATTTCGTCTTCGGCCAGGGCCAGGCCCAGCTCGGTGTTGGCCTGCTCCAGCGCGGCGCGGCCACCACCGAGGATGTCGATGGCGGTCAGCGGCTTCGGCGTGGCATGGCTGAACAGGCCGGCAGCCTGTTCCAGGTTGCCCAGCACGATCTGGGTCATGCGGTCGTGCAGGGTGTCGGCGATCAACTGCGCTTGCGCGTCGCTGAATTCACCGGCCACGTAGAAGGCAATACCGCGTTCCAGGCGCTGGATCTTGCTCAGGCCGCAGTTGCGGGCGATATCGCTGGCCTTGCTCGACCATGGCGAGATGGTGCCGAAACGCGGCAGCACCAGGAACAGACGACCGGTAGGTTCTTGCACCGGTACGCTTGGGCCGTACTTCAGAAGGCGCGCAAGCACCTGCTGTTCGTCGCCGGTCAGGACGCCGGTAACTTCGGCGAAGTGAGCGAATTCAGCATACAGGCCACTGACAGCTGGAACCTTCTGGCTCAGTTGCTCAAGGAGTTTGCTGTGGCGAAAGGCAGAAAGGGCAGGAGCGCCGCGCAGGATCAACATCTTCGGGACAGCCTCGGGAAGGGGGTGTGCTTTGAGGCCGTGCATTCTAGCCTAAACCGCCCGCGACGGCACCCGAAACGGCATGCCCGAGCACGGCCAGACGTCGGCCCGTGCGCAGCCCCCTGCGACAAAGGCTTATCCGGCCCCTTCGGAAGGGTTATTTGAACCCTCTCGGCAAGCCGCGAAGGCCCATTCCCGAGGGCTCTGGCCGGGGGCCGGGACCTCTAGCAGACAAGCCCTTCGCTGTCGAGATATGGCGGTTGTTGTCCTTTGCGTATACTGCGCAGATGTTTTCCCCAATGGCTTTACGTCCGCGCTGTGCCCGATGGCTCATCGCAACCGGACTCTTCCTGATGCTCAGTGCCTGCGTTGAGAAACCCAGCACACTGGAGCGAGTAAAGGAGGATGGCGTGCTGCGGGTGGTCACCCGTAACAGCCCGGCCACCTACTTTCAGGATCGCAATGGTGAAACCGGCTTCGAATACGAGCTGGTGAAACGCTTCGCCGACGATCTGGGGGTAACGCTCAAGATCGAAACCGCGGACAACCTCGACGACCTCTTCGACCAGCTGGGTAAACCTAACGGCCCGGTGCTGGCTGCTGCCGGTCTGGTCAGCAGCGAGAAACGCAAGCAGCAAGTCAGGTTTTCCCACACCTATCTGGAAGTGACCCCGCAGATCATCTACCGCAACGGCCAGTCCCGCCCCACCGATGCGGGCGACCTGGTCGGCAAGAAGATCATGGTGCTCAAGGGCAGCACCCACGCCGAGCAACTGGCCGAACTCAAGCTGAAATACCCCGGCATTCAATATGAAGAGTCCGACGAGGTCGAAGTGGTCGACCTGCTGCGCATGGTCGACGAAGGGCAGATCGACCTGACCCTGGTGGATTCCAACGAAGTGGCGATGAACCAGGTGTATTTCGCCAATATCCGCGTGGCCTTCGACCTTGGCGATGCCCGCAACCAGAGCTGGGCGGTGGCCGCCGGTGAAGACAACAGCCTGCTCAACGAAATCAACGACTTCCTCGACAAGGTGCAGAAGAACGGCACCCTGCAACGCCTGAAGGACCGTTATTACGGGCACGTGGATGTCCTCGGTTATGTCGGCGCCTACACCTTTGCCCAGCACCTGCAGCAGCGCCTGCCCAAGTACGAGAAACACTTCAAGGCCTCGGCCAAGGAAGAAAAGGTCGATTGGCGCCTGCTGGCGGCCATTGGCTACCAGGAATCCTTGTGGCAACCGAGCGTCACCTCCAAGACCGGCGTACGTGGCCTGATGATGCTGACCCAGAACACCGCCCAGGCCATGGGCGTGTCCAACCGCCTGGATGCCAAGCAAAGCATCCAGGGCGGCGCCAAGTACCTGGCGTACATGAAGGATCAACTGGACGACAAGATCGAAGAGCCGGACCGCACCTGGTTCGCCCTCGCCGCCTACAACGTCGGCAGCGGCCACCTGGACGACGCCCGCAAGCTGGCGCAAAAGGAAGGACTGAACCCGAACAAGTGGCTGGACGTGAAGAAAATGCTGCCGCGTCTTTCGCAGAAGCAGTGGTACAGCAAGACCCGCTATGGCTACGCCCGGGGCGGCGAGCCGGTGCATTTCGTCGCCAACATCCGTCGTTACTACGACATCCTGACCTGGGTCACGCAGCCGCAGCTGGAAGGCGACCAGGTGGCCGAAGGCAATCTGCATGTGCCGGGCGTGGACAAGACCAAGCCGACCCAGGAAACCCCGCCGCTTTAAACCGCATCGCGAGCAAGCTCGCTCCTACAGAGATAGACGGAGGCCACTATTTCCGTGCACGCCGCCAACCCTGTAGGAGCGAGCTTGCTCGCGATAGCATCAAAGACTGTTACCTGGCCGCCGCCAGGATTAGCGCCTTCATCTCCGCCACCGCACCCTTGAAGCCGACGAACAGCGCATGGGCCACCAGCGCATGGCCGATGTTCAGCTCGTTGATGCCCTTGATCGCCGCGACCGCCTCGACGTTGTGGTAATGCAGGCCGTGGCCGGCATTGACGATCAGGCCCTGGCCCAGGCCGAACGCCACGCCATCGGCCACGCGTTGCAGCTCCTCGGCCACCTCGCTCGGCGTTTCGGCATCGGCGTAACGCCCTGTGTGCAACTCGATGGCAGGTGCGCCCACCCGACGGGAGGCTGCAATCTGCCGCTCATCAGCATCGATGAACAGCGACACTTCGGCGCCGATCTTCGACAGACGCTCTACCGCCGCCTTGATCCGCGCCTCCTGCCCGGCGACATCCAGGCCGCCTTCGGTGGTCAGCTCCTGGCGGGTTTCCGGAACCAGGCAGATGTGCGCCGGACGGATGCGCTCGGCGAACGCCATCATTTCCTCGGTGACGCCCATCTCGAAGTTCATGCGGGTTTGCAGCACGTCCTTGAGCAGCAGCACGTCGCGCTCCTGGATATGCCGGCGGTCCTCGCGCAGGTGCACGGTAATGCCGTCGGCCCCCGCCTCTTCCGCGTCCAGCGCCGCCTTGACCGGGTCAGGGTAACGGGTACCCCGGGCCTGACGCAGGGTGGCTACGTGGTCGATGTTCACGCCAAGAAGAATGCGATTGCTGGTGGTCACGGAAGCGCTCCTGAGGAGTTAGAGATTCGGTGCACAGCATATAGTGTCCGCTGGCGAAAATAACTGCCGGCGTTCGGCCGCACGAGCAAGCCAGGCAGGATTCGAGCGTATTGGCGTAATGGGACGACTAGGGCTTGCGAAACAATTCGCGACTGACCAATGGCCGACCGCCCAGGTGCACCGCCAGCGCCTGGCGCATCAGGCGCTTGGCTGCCGCCAGCGCGCCGGGGGCGCTCCAGTCGGCTTGCGCCATGGCCAGCAGCTCGGTGCCGTTGAACAGGCCCGGCTGCAACAGCTGAACCTGCTCCAGGCCGGCATCCACCTGCAGGCGATACATGCCCTGCGCCTCGATCGGCGCGCCGTGGATATCCGTGTCCAGGGCAAAACCGTAGCCCAGGTCGTCCAGCAGGCGCCACTCGAAGGCACGCAGCAAGGGCTCAAGGGCCCTGCCCTCGGCCAACGCCAGCAAGGTTGCCGCATAGTGCTCGAAGATCGCCGGATGCGGATCTTCGGCAGGCAGCAGGCGGATCAGCAGCTCGTTGAGGTAGAGACCGCTGAACAGCGCCTCGCCGTTGAGCCAGGTGGAGGTTCCCGCGCTCTCCATGCGCCCGACGTTTTTCAGCTCGCCGCGCCCACGAAACTCCACTTCCAGCGGCACGAACGGCCGCGCCAGGGTCCCGGCCTTGCCCCGCGCGCCACGCAACACCGCGCGCAGCCGCCCTTGGGGCGTGAGGAAGTCCACCAACGCACTGCTCTCGCGATAGGCGCGACTGTGCAGGACGTAAGCGGGCTGGCCGATGGGAGGGTTACTGGACATAGGTGTCGGGGGATCTCAAGGCTTGAGAAAGTGACAGGTCCGGAATTATCGCGAGCAGCACACCCGCTCCCTTGTAGGAGCGAGCTTGCTCGCGATTGAGCGCAAAGCGCTCGCAGGAGTTACAGGTCGCCGTAGCCCAGCGAACGCAGGGCACGCTCGTCGTCGGACCAACCGCCTTTGACCTTGACCCACAGGTTGAGCATGACCTTGGAGTCGAACAGCAGCTCCATGTCCTTGCGCGCTTCCATGCCGATGCGCTTGATGCGCTCACCCTTGTCGCCAATGATGATTTTCTTCTGCCCGTCGCGCTCGACGAGGATCAAGGCATGAATGTGCAGGGTCTTGCCCTGCTGCTTGAACTCTTCGATTTCCACGGTGATCTGGTACGGCAGCTCGGCACCCAGTTGGCGCATGATCTTCTCGCGCACCAGTTCGGCGGCGAGGAAACGGCTGCTGCGGTCGGTGATCTGGTCTTCCGGGAAGAAGTGATCGTTTTCCGGCAGGTGCTTGGCGATCAGGCCTTCCAGGGCTTCCAGGTTGTGGCCCTGCTGGGCCGACACCGGAACGATCTCGGCATTCGGCAACTGCTCCTGCAACCAGGTCAGGTGCGGCATCAGCTCGGCCTTGTCCTCGATGCGATCGGTCTTGTTGATCGCCAGGATCACCGGGCCCTGCACGTACTGCACGCGCTCCAGCACCAGCTGGTCTTCGTCGGTCCACTTGGTGCGGTCGACGACGAAGATCACCACGTCGACGTCTTTCAAGGCCGCCGAGGCAGTCTTGTTCATGTAGCGGTTCAGCGCCTTCTCGTTGCTCTTGTGCATGCCCGGGGTGTCGACATAGATCGCCTGGATGGCGCCTTCGGTCTTGATGCCGAGCATGTTGTGCCGCGTGGTCTGCGGCTTGCGCGAGGTGATGGCCAGCTTCTGCCCCAGGATATGGTTCAGCAGCGTGGACTTGCCCACGTTCGGACGGCCGACGATGGCGACATAGCCACAGCGTGTTGCGGTTGTATCAGTCATGGCCATTCTCCACGCCCAGGGCAATCAGTGCTGCGGCGGCCGCTACCTGTTCGGCAATACGACGGCTCACACCCTGACCTCGGCTTTTTTCGTTCAGTAGGGTGATTTCGCATTCGACGAAGAACGTCCGGCAATGGGGCTCACCCTGGATATCCACCACTTCGTAGCGGGGCAATTCACAGGCACGCGACTGCAGGAACTCCTGCAGGCGGGTCTTGGGGTCCTTGTTGGTGTCGACCAGCGTCAGGCTGTCGAACTCGGACGTCAGCCAGGACAGCACACGCTCACGCGCGACCTCCATGCCAGCATCCAGGTAGATCGCACCGATCAGCGCTTCCAGGGCATCGGCGAGGATCGACTCACGGCGGAAGCCGCCGCTTTTCAACTCACCGGAACCCAGGCGCAGGTATTCGCCCAGATCGAAACCGCGGGCCAGTACGGCCAGGGTTTCTCCCTTCACCAGGCGCGCGCGCAGACGCGACAGCTGGCCTTCACGGGCCTGGGGGAAACGCTCGAACAGCGCTTCGCCGGCGACGAAGTTGAGGATGGCGTCACCGAGGAACTCCAGGCGTTCGTTGTTGCGCCCGGCAAAACTGCGGTGAGTGAGGGCCAGGACCATCAGTTCCTGGTCCTTGAAGGTGTAACCGAGCTGACGCTCGAGACGGCTCAAAGAAACGCTCACGGTTTACCCACGCTGAGTTCGTGGTTGAATTTCACCACCTTGGAGACGAGGCACGAGGTGCCTGTGGCAATTAACGCTGTGTTCAAATCCACATCCTGAATATCGTTGACTGCTGCTTCTGGTGACGCCTGGGAGGCTGCCGAACCTGGCGGGCCGGTGTTCTGCAAGATCCAGAAAAGCATTCGGCGCTGTGTTCAACAGCGCCGTGTTTGATTACTTGATCAGGCCAACCCGCGAGAAATTCGGCAGGTGGCTGAGTTTCGGTTCGGGCCAGCTCATCCAGACTGCGAAGGCCTTGCCGACGATATTCTTGTCGGGAACCATGCCCAGCAGGTCCTTGGGAATGCTCGGGTCATCCCAGTAGCGGCTGTCGTTCGAGTTGTCGCGGTTGTCGCCCATCATGAAGTAGTGCCCGGCAGGCACGGTCCACTGACGGTCCGGGGTCGCCCGGTAGCGGCTCATTTCCTTGCGGATCAGGTGCTCGGCGGCGCCGAGTTTTTCCTTGTAGAGCTCCGCGCTGCCCAGGGTGCCCGGCTCGGAGCCGACCAGCTGTTCGGCGACCGACTGGCCGTTGACCAGCAGGCGCTTGTCGCTGGTGTAGCGCACTTCGTCGCCCGGCAGGCCAACCACACGCTTGATGTAGTTGACGTTCGGATCGCTCGGGTAGCGGAACACCATCACATCGCCGCGCTGCGGATCACCGACCTCGATGATTTTCTTGTCGATCACCGGCAGGCGGATCCCGTAAGAAAACTTGTTCACCAGGATGAAGTCGCCCACATCCAGGGTCGGTTTCATCGATCCCGAAGGAATCTGAAACGGTTCCACCAGGAACGAACGCAGCACCAGCACGATGAACAGCACCGGAAAGAACGATTTGCCGTACTCGACCAGCATCGGCTCCTTGTTCAGTTTCTCGATGACCAGTCCATCCGGCTGGCTGACGCTGCCCTGATAGTTGGTAATGGCGGCACGCCGACGCGGCGCCAGAAAGACCAGATCGAGCAACGCCAAGAGGCCGCAGACGGCGACGGCGATGACCAGCAACAGCGGGAAATTTAGCGACATAGGACCTAACTATCCAACCTGAGCACGGCAAGGAAGGCTTCTTGTGGAATCTCCACGTTACCCACTTGCTTCATGCGTTTCTTACCGGCCTTCTGCTTTTCCAACAGCTTGCGCTTACGGCTAACGTCACCACCGTAGCATTTGGCCAGTACGTTCTTTCTGAGCGCCTTGACGGTTGTCCGCGCCACAATCTGCCCGCCAATGGCGGCCTGGATTGCCACGTCGAACATCTGCCGAGGAATCAGTTCCTTCATCTTCTCGGTCAACGCACGCCCTTTGTAGTGCGCGTTGTCACGGTGCACGATCAATGCCAGGGCGTCGACTTTCTCACCGTTGATCAGCACATCCAGCTTGACCAGATTAGCCGATTGGTAGCGATCGAAATGATAATCCAGCGAAGCATAGCCACGACTGGTGGATTTGAGGCGGTCGAAGAAGTCCAGGACCACTTCGTTCATCGGCAGGTCGTAGGTCACCTGGACCTGGCTGCCGAGGAACAGCATGTCGTGCTGTATGCCGCGCTTCTCGATGCACAGGGTAATGACGTTACCCAGATGCTCCTGCGGCACAAGGATATTGGCCCGCACGATCGGCTCGCGCATGTCCTCGATGGACGACAGATCCGGCAACTTCGACGGGTTATCGACGTAGATCGTCTCACCATTCTTCAGTTGCAACTCGAAAATCACCGTCGGCGCCGTGGTGATCAGGTCCAGGTCGTATTCGCGCTCCAGGCGCTCCTGGATGATTTCCATGTGCAGCATGCCGAGGAACCCGCAACGGAAGCCGAAGCCCAGTGCGTCGGAGCTTTCCGGGGTGTATTGCAGCGACGAGTCGTTCAGCGTGAGCTTTTGCAGGGCTTCGCGGAAGTCTTCGAAGTCGTCGGAGCTGACCGGGAACAGGCCGGCGTAGACCTGCGGCTGAATGCGCTTGAAGCCGGGCAGCACTTCGACGTCAGGGGTCGAGCTCAGGGTCAGGGTGTCACCAACCGGTGCACCATGAATGTCCTTGATGCCGGCGATGATGAAGCCCACTTCACCGGCCTTCAGGTCGGTGGTGGCGGTGTGTTTCGGGTTGAATACACCGACGCTGTCCACCAGGTGGATCTTGCCGGTGGATTTCACCAGGATCTTGTCGCCCTTTTTCACGCGGCCATGGCGCACGCGAACCAGGGACACGACGCCCAGATAGTTGTCGAACCAGGAGTCGATGATCAACGCTTGCAGCGGATCCTCGATGTTGCCGGTCGGCGCGGGAATGGTGGTTACCAGGCGCTCCAGCACCTCGTCGACACCCAGGCCGGTCTTGGCGCTGCAGGTCACGGCGTCGGTGGCATCGATACCGATGATCTTCTCGATCTCTTCCTTGACCCGGTCCGGATCGGCCTGCGGCAGGTCGATCTTGTTCAGCACCGGCATGACCTCCAGGCCCTGCTCGATGGCGGTGTAGCAGTTGGCGACCGACTGCGCTTCCACGCCCTGGCCGGCGTCGACCACCAGCAAGGCGCCTTCACAAGCGGCCAGCGAGCGGCTGACTTCATAGGTGAAGTCCACGTGGCCCGGGGTGTCGATGAAGTTCAGCTGGTAGGTGATGCCGTCGCGGGCTTTGTAATAGAGGGTAACGCTGTGGGCCTTGATGGTGATCCCGCGTTCACGCTCAAGGTCCATGGAGTCCAGAACCTGGGCTTCCATTTCGCGCTCGGCCAGGCCGCCGCACATCTGGATGAAGCGATCGGCCAGAGTCGACTTGCCATGGTCAATGTGGGCGATGATGGAGAAATTGCGGATATGACTCAAATCACTCACGGATCAACACTCAAAAAGGCTGCAGGCATAGCCCGCCGAAAAATAGCCGGGAATTGTACCTGATAGACGACGCAAGCGTCACGTTCGCCTGTCAGTGGTGCATAAACGCAAAACGCCCCGGTCTTTCGACAGGGGCGTTGCTCTTGCGCGTGGCGTCATTGGCGCCGGTCAGCCGGCCCGGCGCATCAGCCAGAACCCGGCCAGGGCACAGAAACCGGCGGGAACCAGCACCGCGAACAGCGGCGAGAAGCCAAATACCAGGCTCGACGGGCCCAGCAGGTCCTGGGCGATGCGGAAGGTGAACCCCACCAGCACGCCGGTGAATACCCGCTGGCCGAGCGTCACGGAACGCAACGGACCGAAAATGAACGAAATCGCCATCAATACCAGGGCCGCGGTGACCAGCGGTTGCAGCACCTTGACCCAGAACGCCAGCCAGTAGCGACCGTTGTTCAGGCCCTGATCGGCCAGGTAGTGGATATAGCCCCACAGACCGCTGATCGACAGGGACTCCGGCGCCATCACCACAGTGCTCAGCAGTTGCGGGCTCAAGGCCACGTCCCAGCGTTCCTGAGGGGTATTGATGACTTCGGTATGGCCTTCACGGAAATAAGTGGTGGTGACGTCGCTCAGCTGCCAGTAGTTCTCTTCGAAGCGGGCCTGGCGAGCGAAGCTCGAGGACAACATGTGCCGTTGATCGTCGAAGTGGTAACGGGTCACGCCATACAGCAGGCCATTGGGTTGCACGGCGTTGATGTGGATGAACTCCTCGCCCTGACGGTGCCACAGGCCGCGTTTGGAACTTTGCGCGTCGCCCGAACCCTGCGCCAGCGCGCGACTGGCCTGTGCCTGGCTTTCCGTGGCGGGAGCGACGTACTCGCCGATCAGCACACCGGCCAGCATCAGGAACAGCATCGGCTTCATCACCGCCCAGACGATCCGCCCGATGGACACGCCAGCGGCGCGCATAATGGTCAGCTCGCTGTTGCTGGCCAGGCTGCCCAGGCCGATCAGGCAGCCGATCAGGGCCGCCATCGGCAGCATTTCGTAGAGTCGGCGCGGCGCCGTCATGACCACGAAACTCAGCACATCCATCACGGTGTAGTTGTCGCTGACACTGCCCATTTCGTCGATGAAGGCGAACAGCGACGCCAGGCCGAGAATGATCCCCAGTACCGCCAGAATGGCCAGCAGGACACTGTTGCCGATGTAGCGATCGAGCTTAACCACGAGCCACCTCCTTCATGCTGCGGCGGCTCGCCAGTTTCAGACGCAAGGGTTCCCAGTACAGCAATCCGAGGCCAATCAATAGAAACAGTCCGTGTACCCACCACAGGCCCAGCGCCTGCGGCAGCTTGCCCTTTTCCAGCGAGCCACGGGCCGCGATCAGGATGGTCAGGTAAGCCATATAAAGAAGAATCGCCGGCAGCAGTTTGAGGAAGCGGCCCTGGCGCGGGTTGACCCGGGACAGCGGCACCGCCATCAGGGTCACGACAAACACCAGCAGCGGCAGGGAAATACGCCATTGCAGCTCGGCATGGGCGCGCAGTTCCGGGTTGCCGATCAGGTCGCGGGTCGGCATGGCGTCGCGGTCGGTGACCTCGTCGCTGACGTCCGGCTTGGCCAGCAATACGCCGTAGGTGTCGTATTTGATGACCCGGTAATCGGCCTGGCCGGGGTTACCGTCGTAGCGGTAGCCGTTTTCCAGGATCAGGTAGCGGTTGCCGTCCGGACGAATGTCCTGGTGCCCCTTCTCTGCCACCAGCACCGAGATGCCCTGGTCTTTCTTGTCCTGGCTCAGGCGTTTTTCCGAGATGAATACGCCACCCAGGTTGGCGCGGTCATCAGACAAGTGTTCGGTATAGGTCACCCGGGTACCGTCGTTGAGCGCCTGGAAGCGCCCCGGCACCAGGGTGTCGAATTCGGTCATGGCGTCCTGCTTGTTCAGCAGCAGTTGGAACTGATTGGCCCCCTGCGGCGCCAGGCTCAAGCTCAGCCACGCCACCAGCAGGGCCACCAGCGCGGCCGGGATCATGGTCATGCCCAGCAGGCGCTGCTGGCTCATGCCGGTGGCCGACAGCACGGTCATTTCGCTTTCGAGGTACAGCCGGCCGTAGGCCAGGAGAATGCCGAGGAACAACCCCAGCGGCAGGATCAGTTGCAGGAAGCCTGGCAGGCGAAAGCCCATGATCAGGAACAGCGAGCCCGGGTCCAGTGCGCCCGAGGCCGCTTGCGCGAGGTATTTGACGAAACGTCCGCTCATGATGATGACCAGCAGAACGGCACTCACGGCGCTCAAGGTCAGCAACACTTCGCGGGATAGATAACGGAAGACGATCAAACCAGACACTCCAGGGTTGTCAGGCTAAGGCGGCCAAACAAGCAAACACGGCCCGTGAAGCCGAGCCGCCGAAAAAAGATGGCGCATTATCCTGTGATTGCATGCGCCTGTCACTGCGCATGCTCACGCAGGCCTCTAAAGCGGCGAAGTTCGCTCATGGGAGGGTTGTCAGCCTCGACCGCCCGGGTTCAAACTGGCGGCCCTGTCGTTGGCCGCTGCCGACGCCTCTCCTTATAAAAGCTACAGACATGACAAGCCTGGCGCACGGCATTGGCCCTGCGCTCTTTGACCATTAATTCAGGGACCCGGACATGGAACTGGTTGTAAAAAGCGTTAGCCCGGAAACGTTGAAGACCGCCACCCTGGTGGTCGCCGTCGGCGAAGGCCGCAAGCTCGGCAGCGTTGCCAAACAACTCGACGAGCTCAGCGGAGGCGCCATCGGCGCGGTACTCAAGCGCGGCGACCTGGACGGCAAGGTCGGCCAGAGCCTGCTGTTGCACGCCCTGCCGAACCTGAAGGCCGAACGTGTCCTGCTGGTCGGTACCGGCAAGGACGCCGAACTGGGCGACCGCCCGTTCCGCAAGATCGTCAGTGGCATCCTCGCTACCCTCAAGGGCCTGGGCGGCAGCGATGCCGTGCTGGCGCTGGACGAAGTGGTGGTCAAGGGCCGCGACAGCTACGGCAAGACCCGCCTGCTGGCTGAAACCCTGGTGGACGGCGAGTACAGTTTCGACCAGTTCAAGAGCCAGAAAGCCGAACCGCGCGCCCTGAAGAAAATCACCCTGCTGACCATCAAGGCCGCGCTGGCCGAAGTCGAGCGCGCCGTGGCCCACGCCAAGGCGATCGCCAACGGCATGGCCTTCACCCGCAACCTGGGCAACCTGCCGCCGAACATCTGCCACCCGACCTTCCTCGGCGAGCAGGCCAAGGCCCTGGGCAAGGAATTCAAGGCCCTGAAAGTCGAAGTCCTCGACGAGAAGAAGATCAAGGAACTGGGCATGGGCTCGTTCTATGCGGTGGGCCAGGGCAGCGCCCAGCCACCACGCCTGATCGTCATGCAATACAACGGCGGCAAGAAATCCGAGAAGCCGTACACCCTGGTCGGCAAGGGCATCACCTTCGACACCGGCGGCATCAGCCTCAAGCCTGGCGCCGGCATGGATGAAATGAAGTACGACATGGGTGGCGCCGCCAGCGTGTTCGGTACCCTGCGCGCCGTGCTGGAACTCAAGTTGCCGATCAACCTGGTGTGCATCCTGGCCTGCGCCGAGAACATGCCGAGCGGCACCGCTTCGCGTCCGGGCGATATCGTCACCACCATGAGCGGCCAGACCGTGGAAATCCTCAACACCGACGCCGAAGGCCGCCTGGTGCTGTGCGATGCCCTGACCTACGCCGAGCGCTTCAAGCCACAGGCGGTGATCGACATCGCCACCCTGACCGGTGCCTGCGTGGTCGCCCTCGGCTCCCATACCTCGGGCCTCCTGGGCAACAACGACGAGTTGATCGGCCAGTTGCTGAGCGCCGGCGTTCAGGCTGACGACCGTGCCTGGCAACTGCCGCTGTTCGACGAGTACCAGGAACAGCTGGACAGTCCGTTCGCCGACATCGCCAACATCGGTGGCCCGAAAGCCGGCACCATCACCGCTGCCTGCTTCCTGTCGCGCTTCACCAAGCAGTACAACTGGGCGCACCTGGATATCGCCGGTACCGCCTGGACCAGCGGCGGCAAGGACAAGGGCGCCACTGGCCGTCCGGTGCCCCTGCTGACC
>NZ_JACMZT010000079.1:0-11268 GCF_017349615.1 Pseudomonas sp. GW531-T4 | reverse complement strand
ATCCGTGAAGAACCATAAAAAAGCACCCCGCAGGGTGCTTTTTTTGATTGACGCCGAAAGGCTTATTGCGCCGGCTGGTTCTGACCCAGGATCAGCTGGCCTTCCTTGTTGACCGGAATCTGGCTGCCTGGATCACGATCCATACGCACTTGGCCTTGCTTGCCGTTCAGCTCGTACTTCACGTCATAACCCACGACCTTTTCACTGATGTCGTTGACCGTGTTGCAGCGAGTCTGAGTGGTGGTGTAGGTATCACGCTCCTGCATGCCTTCCTGCACCTTGTTACCGGCGTAACCACCGCCGACCGCACCGGCGACCGTGGCGATCTTCTTGCCTGTACCGCCGCCGATCTGGTTACCCAGAAGGCCGCCGGCCAGTGCACCGACCACCGTACCGGCGATCTGATGTTGATCCTTCACCGGAGCCTGACGGGTCACGGTGACGTCCTTGCATACTTCACGCGGTGTTTTGATCTGTTGTTTGACCGGCTGAACTGCCAGCACCTGCGCATACTCAGGGCCACTATTGACCAGCTTGTAGGTGGCAACAGCCCCCCCAGCAGTCACAGCGACGGCACCTAATACCGCACCAACCAGCATCGACTTGTTCACGTGAACCTCCTGACCATCACAAGCGGGACAAGCCCGCGCTTCTCCCTGCCTTGGAGCATAAAAAAAGGCGCGAGTTCAATACTCGCGCCTTTTCGACTGCCTGCCGGGAAGCGGAAACCGTTATGGACGGTCGTCGACTTCCTTATCGGTATTGGCCGGAGGAATCAGGTCCTCGCTGCTCAGGTTCAGCCAGATCAGCACCACGTTGGCGATGTAGATCGACGAGTAGGTACCCGCCAGAACACCCACGAACAATGCGATGGAGAAGCCCCACAGGTTGTCGCCACCGAAGAACAGCAGCGCCGCGATCGCCAGCAGGGTGGAGATCGAGGTCGCCATGGTGCGCAGCAGGGTCTGGGTGGTCGAGATGTTGATGTTCTCGATCAGGCTGGCCTTGCGCAGCACGCGGAAGTTCTCACGCACCCGGTCGAAGACCACGATGGTGTCGTTGAGCGAGTAACCGATGATCGCCAGTACCGCCGCCAGCACCGTCAGGTCGAAGGTGATCTGGAAGAAAGACAGGATACCTACGGTCACCACCACGTCGTGGATCAGCGAGACGATGGCACCTACCGCGAACTTCCACTGAAAGCGGAAGGCCAGGTAGATCAGGATGCCGCCCAGCGCCATCAGCATGCCGAGGCCGCCCTGGTCGCGCAGCTCTTCACCCACCTGCGGGCCGACGAACTCGACGCGCTTGACCTGCGCCGGGTTGTCGCCGCCAGTCTTCTGCAGCGCTTCTGCCACCTGGTGGCCCAGTTGCGGGTCTTCACCCGGCATCCGCACCAGCAGATCGGTGGTGGCACCGAAGCTTTGCACGATCGCTTCGTGATAGCCGGATTCGCTCAGTTGAGCACGAACCTTCATCACATCCGCCGGACGCTCGTAGGTCAGCTCGATGAGCGTACCGCCGGTAAAGTCCAGGCCGTAGTTCAACCCCTTGTGGAACCAGCTGAACAGCGCCAGAACGGTCAGGAGCAGGGTGACGCCGAACGCAACGTTGCGGACGCCCATGAAGTTGATAGTACGTAACATGGCAGCCCCTTAAATCCACAACTTCTTGAAGTCACGACCACCGAAGATCAGGTTGACCATCGCGCGGGTCAGCCAGATGGCCGTGAACATCGAGGTAAAGATCCCGAGGGACATGGTCACCGCAAAGCCTTTGACCGGGCCGGTGCCCATGGCAAAGAGAATCCCGCCGACCAGCAATGTGGTCAGGTTGGAGTCGAGAATCGCGGTGAATGCCCGGCCGAAGCCTTCATTGATTGCCCGCTGCACGGTCATGCCGGCGGCGATCTCTTCACGTATCCGCGAGAAGATCAGTACGTTGGCGTCCACCGCCATACCCATGGTCAGCACGATACCGGCGATACCCGGCAGGGTCAGCGTAGCCCCCAGCAAGGACATCAGGGCCAGCAGCAGCACCATGTTCAGCGCCAGCGCCACGGTGGCGATGATGCCGAAGAAACGGTAGATGGCGATGATGAACAGCGACACAAACAGCATGCCCCACAGCGACGCATCGATACCCTTGGTGATGTTGTCGGCACCCAGGCTCGGGCCGATGGTGCGCTCTTCGGCGAAGTACATCGGTGCGGCCAGACCACCGGCACGCAGCAGCAGCGCCAGCTCGGAGGACTCGCCCTGGCCGTTCAGGCCGGTGATGCGGAACTGGCTACCCAGCGGCGACTGGATGGTCGCCAGGCTGATGATCTTCTTCTCTTCCTTGAAGCTCTGCACCGCGACGTCTTTCTCGACACCGTCGACCACTTGCTTGGTGTAAGTGGTGGTCGGCTTCTGCTCGATGAAGATCACCGCCATGCTGCGACCGACGTTGCTGCGGGTCGAACGGCTCATCAGCTCGCCGCCGTGGCCATCGAGCTTGATGTTCACCTGTGGACGACCGTGTTCGTCGAAGCCCGCCTGGGCGTCGGTCACCTGGTCACCGGTGATGATCAGGCCACGCTCGATCAGCGCAGGAGGACGATTGCCTTCACGGAACTCGAAAGACTCGGAAGTGGCTTTCGAAGCGCCCGGCTCCGCGGCCAGACGGAACTCAAGGTTGGCCGTCTTGCCCAGGATACGCTTGGCTTCAGCGGTGTCCTGCACGCCCGGCAGCTCAACCACGATACGGTTGGCACCCTGGCGCTGAACCAGAGGCTCGGCAACACCCAGCTCGTTGACGCGGTTACGCACCGTGGTCAAGTTCTGCTTGATGGAGTATTCACGGATTTCCGCCAGCTTGGCCGGGGTCATCGCCAGACGCAGCACCGCCTGACCATTGAGGTCGGCCGGAACAATGTCGAAATCGTTGAAGTTCTTGCGGATCAGCGTACGCGCCTGTTCACGGGTCGCTTCATCGCTGAAGCCCAGCTGAATGGCGCCATTGAGCTGCGGCAGGCTGCGATAGCGCAGGCGCTCTTTACGCAGCAGGCTCTTCACATCGCCTTCGTAGACTTTCAGGCGTGCGTCGAGGGCTTTTTCCATGTCCACTTCCAGCAGGAAGTGCACACCGCCGGACAAGTCCAGGCCCAGCTTCATCGGATGCGCGCCGAGGTTGCGCAGCCATTGCGGGGTGGTTTGTGCCAGGTTCAATGCAACGACGTAGTCGTCACCCAGGGCCTTGCGCACGACGTCCTTGGCTGGAAGCTGGTCTTCCTGCTTGGTCAGACGCAACAGGCCGCCCTTGCCCTTGGCCGCGATGGTCGCTGCCTTGACGTTGATCCCGGCGTCGGTGAGCGCTTTGCTCGCACGATCCAGATCCGCCTGAGTGACCTGCAACGCAGTGCTCGCGCCGCTGACCTGAATGGCCGGATCATCAGGGTATAGATTGGGAGCGGAATAAATAAAACCGATCGCCAGCACCGCCAGGATCAGTACGTATTTCCACAGAGGGTATTTGTTCAGCATCACGCCGCCCGTTTATGAAGCGGGGCGCCTTGCGCGCCCCGTCGATTGGTAAAAGATGAAACTTAGATCGCCTTCAGCGTGCCTTTTGGCAGCGTGGCAGCGATAGCGCCTTTCTGGAACTTCATCTCGATAGTGTCGGAAACTTCCAGCACTACGAAGTCATCGGTCACTTTGGTGATCTTGCCGGCGATACCGCCAGTAGTCACAACTTCGTCACCTTTTTGCAGGCTGCCCAGCAGGTTCTTTTGCTCTTTGGCGCGCTTGGCCTGTGGACGCCAGATCATCAGGTAGAAGATGACCAGGAAACCGACCAGGAAAATCCACTCAAAGCCAGTGCCAGCAGGGCCAGCAGCAGGTGCAGCAGCGTCAGCCATTGCAGTCGAGATAAAAAAGCTCATGTAACACTCCGGATAATTACAAAAGTGGGTCTAAACGTCTTTAGAACTTATTCTAAAGGCGGCACGGGCAACCCGCGTTTGGCATAGAAGGAATCGACAAAGGCGGCCAATGTACCCTGTTGAATAGCCTCGCGCAAACCAGCCATAAGACGTTGGTAATGACGCAAATTATGGATGGTATTGAGCATGCTCCCCAGCATTTCGCCGCACTTGTCCAGATGATGCAGATAAGCACGGGAGAAGTTCTGGCAGGTATAGCAATCGCAGGTCGGATCCAGCGGCGAATCATCATGGCGATGGAACGCGTTGCGGATCTTCAGCACGCCAGTGTCAATGAACAGGTGCCCATTGCGGGCATTACGGGTTGGCATCACGCAATCGAACATGTCCACACCGCGGCGCACACCCTCAACCAGATCTTCCGGCTTGCCAACACCCATAAGGTAACGAGGTTTGTCTGCTGGCATCTGGCCCGGCAGGTAGTCCAGCACCTTGATCATCTCGTGCTTGGGCTCGCCCACCGACAGGCCACCGATGGCCAGGCCGTCGAAGCCGATCTTGTCCAGGCCTTCCAGGGAGCGCATGCGCAGGTCCTGGTGCATGCCGCCCTGGACGATGCCGAACAGCGCCGCCGTGTTGTCGCCATGGGCGTTCTTCGAGCGCTGGGCCCAGCGCAGCGACAGCTCCATGGACACCCGCGCGACGTCCTCGTCGGCCGGGTACGGGGTGCATTCGTCGAAGATCATCACGATGTCCGAGCCCAGGTCGCGCTGGACCTGCATCGACTCTTCCGGGCCCATGAAGACTTTGGCGCCATCGACCGGCGAGGCGAAGGTCACGCCCTCCTCCTTGATCTTGCGCATGGCACCCAGGCTGAACACCTGGAAACCGCCGGAGTCGGTGAGGATCGGGCCTTTCCACTGCATGAAGTCATGCAGGTCGCCGTGTTTCTTGATCACTTCGGTGCCCGGGCGCAGCCACAGGTGGAAGGTGTTGCCCAGGATGATTTCGGCGCCGGTGGCGACGATGTCCCGAGGCAGCATGCCCTTGACCGTGCCGTAGGTGCCCACCGGCATGAAAGCCGGGGTTTCCACGGTGCCACGGGGGAAGGTCAGACGACCGCGACGAGCCTTGCCATCGGTGGCGAGCAGCTCGAAAGACATACGACAGGTGCGACTCATGCTGTTTCCTCAGGACCGCGTGGCGCGGGATTGCGGGTGATGAACATCGCATCACCGTAGCTGAAAAAGCGGTATCCATGCTCGACGGCGGCCTTGTAGGCGGCCATGGCTTCGGGATAACCGGCGAACGCCGAAACCAGCATCAACAGTGTGGATTCGGGCAAATGGAAGTTGGTGACCAGGGCATCGACCACATGGAACGGCCGGCCCGGGTAGATAAAGATGTCGGTGTCGCCGCTGAACGGCTTGAGCACGCCATCGCGCGCCGCGCTTTCCAGGGAACGCACGCTGGTGGTCCCCACCGCCACCACCCGACCGCCACGCGCGCGGCAGGCCGCCACCGCATCCACCACGTCCTGGCTGACTTCCAGCCATTCGTTGTGCATATGGTGATCTTCGATGCGCTCGACCCGTACCGGCTGGAAGGTGCCGGCGCCCACATGCAGGGTCACGAACGCGGTCTCGACGCCCTTGGCGGCAATCGCCTCCAGCAGCGGCTGGTCGAAGTGCAGCCCAGCGGTCGGCGCAGCCACGGCGCCCAGGCGCTCGGAATACACGGTCTGGTAACGCTCGCGGTCCGAGTCTTCGTCCGGGCGGTCTATATAAGGAGGCAACGGCATATGGCCGACGCGCTCCAGCAACGGCAGCACTTCCTCGGCGAACCCCAGTTCGAACAAAGTGTCGTGACGGGCCAGCATCTCGGCCTCGCCGCCGCCTTCGATCAGGATCTTCGAACCCGGTTTCGGCGACTTGCTGGAGCGCACATGAGCCAGCACACGGTGGCTGTCGAGCACCCGCTCCACCAGGATTTCCAGCTTGCCGCCGGAGGCTTTCTGGCCAAACAGCCGCGCCGGAATCACCCGGGTATTGTTGAACACCATCAAGTCGCCCGGGCGCAAATGCTCAAGCAAATCAGTGAATTGACGGTGGGCCAGGGCGCCGGTGACCCCATCCAGGGTCAACAGGCGACTCGCGCGACGCTCGGCCAGGGGATGGCGGGCGATCAGCGAATCAGGGAGCTCGAAGGTAAAGTCAGCAACACGCATGATGGGGTTCGTCTAGCAGGGCCGGAAAGTTTAGCGGAAATAGCCAAAATTGACCATGAAACCTGATTGACCAACGGTAGGCACGTCTCTATACTTCGCCGCCATTGAGCCCTGATGGCGGAATTGGTAGACGCGGCGGATTCAAAATCCGTTTTCGAGAGAAGTGGGAGTTCGAGTCTCCCTCGGGGCACCAAACTTAAAAAAGACCTTGAAATTCAAGGTCTTTTTTTTCGCCTGCAGAAAAGTGCCACCTCCCCCGCGCACCAGGATTCTGTAGGAGCGAAGCTTGCTCGCGATGAACGATGACGCGGATTGA
This sequence comes from Pseudomonas sp. GW531-T4, assembly GCF_017349615.1. Lineage (NCBI taxonomy): Bacteria > Pseudomonadati > Pseudomonadota > Gammaproteobacteria > Pseudomonadales > Pseudomonadaceae > Pseudomonas > Pseudomonas sp. GW531-T4. The sequence continues at coordinate 4,803 of NZ_JACMZT010000079.1, read as the reverse complement.
CTGACACTGCACAGCGCCTGTTTCGCGGGCAAGCCTCGCTCCTACAGGCAAACGCAAAAGCATCGATACAGAGCTGCTCAAAAGCTTCCTTGATACGCATCAAGAAGCCCGGTTTTGTGCGCCATAAACTGTCTGAAAGACATTGGAGCGATCAGACAGGCCCGATATGAGCGAAGAATCCACCGCGCGTCCCCTTCCCGAAAAAGCCACGCCAGCCACCAAACCGACGGTCACGGCCAGTAGCAAAAGCGCCCCACGCAAACCGGCCACCCCACGCCCGCGCCGGCCACGCGCGACCACTAAACCTGCCGCGGCCAAGACCGCCGAAGCTGAAATCAGCGCCATCAGCCAGCAGCCGGTCGCCCTGCAGGTGGCCAGCGCGCCCCATGGCAGCAATGAAGACAGTTCCACCGCCAAGCTGCCGGCCAGCTATCCGTACCGCAGCCGCATGCGTCGCGCCGAGTATGAAAAGGCCAAGCAGGAGCTGCAGATCGAACTGCTCAAGGTGCAAAGCTGGGTCAAGGAAACCGGGCAGCGCGTCGTGGTGCTGTTCGAGGGGCGCGATGCCGCGGGCAAGGGCGGCACCATCAAGCGCTTCATGGAGCACCTGAACCCGCGGGGCGCGCGGATCGTCGCCCTGGAAAAACCCAGCGAGCAGGAACAGGGCCAGTGGTATTTCCAACGTTATATCCAGCACCTGCCCACCGCCGGAGAAATGGTGTTCTTCGACCGCTCCTGGTACAACCGCGCCGGCGTCGAGCGGGTCATGGACTTCTGCTCGCCCCTGCAATACCTGGAATTCATGCGCCAGACGCCCGAGCTGGAGCGCATGCTGTGCAACAGCGGCATCCTGATGTTCAAGTACTGGTTCTCGGTCAATCGCGACGAGCAGTTGCGCCGTTTCATTTCGCGCCGCGACGACCCGCTCAAGCACTGGAAACTCTCGCCCATCGACATCAAGTCGCTGGACAAGTGGGACGAATACACCGCCGCCAAACAGGCGATGTTCTTCCACACCGACACCGCCGATGCGCCCTGGACGGTGATCAAGTCGGACGACAAGAAACGCGCGCGAATCAACTGCATCCGCCACTTCCTGCACTCCCTCGACTACCCAGGCAAGAACCTGCGCGTGGCCCATCAACCCGACCCGGTGCTGGTCGGCCGGGCGTCGCGGGTCATGGAAGAAGACGAGCGGGTGTACAACGAAGCGGCCGCGGAGCCGGTGCGCAATCCACAGGTGACGCTCGCGTAAGCAGCCAGCCTTGAAGAGGGCCTCGCTCCAGGATCGATGAAAGGTCCTGAAGCGGGTCCGACCAGCTAGATACCCTGCACCGGCAACAGCACACAGGCCTGCAACCCGCCACCGTCACGGTTGCGCAAGCGCAGTTCGCCGCCGTGCTCCAGCACGATCGCCCGCGCCGCGGAGAGCCCCAGGCCGACGCCGCCGGTGTTGCGATTGCGCGAGCTTTCCATGCGGAAGAACGGCTCGAACACCTGTTCCTGCCACTCAACGGGAATCCCCGGCCCGCGATCCAGCACACAGACCTTCACCTGCTCGGCATCCGCCACCACTTCAATCGCCGGTTCGCTGCCATATTTGATGGCGTTTTCCAGCAGGTTGCTCATGACCCGCTTGAGCCCCAACGGGCGGCCGAAATACACCAGGCGCGGCGGACCACTGAACGCGATGTCGATGGACTGGTCGCGGTAATCATCGACCAGGGTTTGCAGCAGCTCCGCCAGATCGAAAGACGTCGCCTCCTCCAGCCGCGCATCGTCGCGGAAGAACTCCAGGGCCGAATTGATCATCGCCTGCATCTCATCGACGTCATGGAACAACCGGCGCTGCTGCTCGGAGTCCTCGATGAACTCGCCGCGCAGGCGCATGCGAGTCAGGGGGGTACGCAGGTCGTGGGAGATCGCCGCGAGCATCTGCGTGCGGTCCTTGATGAAGTGCTGCAACTGCGCCTGCATGGCGTTGAATGCGAGGATCGCCTGGCGAATCTCGTGGGGGCCGACCGGCTCGATAGGCGGCGCGCGAAAATCCACGCCAAACCGCCGCGCGCCCAGGGCGAACTGCTGCAGGGGCCGGGCCAGGCGGCGGGTGGCGATCAAGGCGACCAGGACGGTGGACAACAGCACCAGACCGATCACGATCAGATTGCGCGGTCCCTCATCCAGCCCCCAGTTGCGCGAGAGCGAGGAGAACATCAGCCAGGAGCCATCGCTCATCTGGATCAACAACGCATACGGTCCGCCCGGCTCCGGCCAGTCGCTGGGCTGGTAGGCTTCAATGTGCCCCGCCCCGGGCCTGAGCAGCTGTTTCAGTTTCGTCGAGCCCTCGCGGTACTCCGGCTCATCGACTACCGGCACCTCGATATCCCGTCGCGTCGGGTGCCAAGTCACGCTCAGGCCGTGGTCGCTGACCGACTCGGCCAGGCGCGCGCGCTGCCCCGGCTCCGAGGCGTCGATCATATTGCTGATGGAGGCGATCTTTTCCACCAGGCCGGATTCGCTCAACGGCGGTTTGGCCCAGACTCCGGCCAATTGCACGAACAGCGCATTGAAGGCCAGCGCGGTGAGCATCGCCATCAGGGTGGTCAGGGCGATCCAGCGGGCGATGGTGTCGCGCGGGCCGCCCGGCTTGTGTCTCACTTTCATTGGCGGGTCACGCTGGGGGTGAACAGGTAGCCGCCATTGCGCACCGTGCGAATCATCGCCGGGCGCTTGGTGTCGAACTCCAGCTTGCGTCGCAGGCGGCTGACCTGCACATCGATGCTGCGATCGAAGGCGTCATGGGCCTGCCCGCGCGCCAGGTCGAGCAACTGTTCACGGCTGAGGATGCGTTGCGGATGCTCGACGAACACCAGCAGCAGGTCAAACTCCCCCGCCGACAGCGGAATCATCACCTGATCCGGCGAGCGCAGCTCGCGGCGGGTCAGGTCCAGTTGCCAATCGGCGAACCTGATCAGCGGCCGCGGCACCTCCCCGACCACCGGCCGGCTCTCTCCGGCCCGGCGCAGCACCGCGCGCACTCGGGCCAGCAGTTCGCGGGCATCGAAGGGTTTGCTCAGGTAATCGTCGGCGCCCATTTCCAGCCCCACCACGCGGTCGCTCAATTCGCCCATGGCGGTCAGCATGATCACCGGCACGGCGTGCTGCTGGCGCAGGCGCTGACACAGGGTCAGGCCGTTTTCCCCCGGCAGCATCAGGTCGAGAATGATCAGGTCCGGCACCTGCCGCTCCAGCGCCGCCCACAACGAAGCGCCCTCGGTGGCGACTTCCACCGAGTAGCCGTGTTGCACAAAAAATTTCTTCAGCAGCGCGAGGACCTCAAGGTCGTCGTCCACAATCAACAGACTGCTCACCAGTGCGTATCACTCAAGCTCGGAAAGTACTGTCATTCAAAACCATTGGCCGCGGCCCGTCATATATTTCAACGCGGTAACAAACCGACAACCCCGCAATAAAGCAGACATCTTCAGGCAAAACGTCCATGCCAGCATCGGCCTCCCTGTTCCCAAGGTCGTCCGCCCATGCGCTCACTCCTGTGCTCCACCCGCCTGTGTCGTCATACCGCCCTGCTGCTGTCCCTGTCCTACCTGGCGGGCTGTACCAGCACGGGATCTGCCACTCAACCCGACTGCGCGAAGGTCGACTATCCGATCTATGACCCCGCCGAGCCGGTCAACCGTGGCGTATTCGCCTTCAACAAGGCCGTTGACGACTACGCACTGGCACCGGTCGCCCGCGGTTACCGCCACCTGCCGGACTTCATGCAACAGGGCGTGCATAACTTCGCGAGCAACTTCGGCGAACCCAAGGTTTTCATCAACGACCTGTTGCAAGGCAACCCGCAACGCTCGGTCAACAGCCTGGGGCGCTTTGCGGTCAACACCACGGTTGGCGTACTCGGCCTATTCAACGTCTCGGACCCGCTCGGCATCCCGCGCCACACCGCCGACTTCGGCCAGACCTTCGGTGTGTGGGGCATCGGCAACGGCCCCATCGTCGAACTGCCGCTGCTGGGCACCGACAACAGCCGCGACTCGGTGGGCAAGATCCTCAACTTCGTGGTCTCCCCCTTCGGCGACAACAGCGACACCGTACAGACTCTGGGCACCGTCGCCATGGTCGGCGGCGTAGTGGACGGCCGCGCCGCCCTGCTGCCGCTGACCGACAGCCTGAAAACCATGCCCGACTACTACAGCGCCCTGCGCGACGTGAACGCCGAACACCGCGCCGCCTTCGTGCAGGAAGGCAAGCAAGGCGCTACCAGCCCCGCCAAACATCGTTGTGAAGGAGCGACCCATGATGACTTCTGAAACCGACGCCCTGGTCCTGCTGCAACGCGTGGCCAAACACGGCGACGCCTCCCTGCAATGCCGCGAAGTCAGCCTGCGCCTCTCGGCCGACCAGCAACACCTGACCCTCAGCCGCTACAGCGAACACTACAGCCCCGAGGGACTGGAATGGGTCGAGCGCCAGCACCGCATCAGCGTGAGCGAGTTGATACGGTGGGTGATCAAGCAGGGGGAACCGCAGGTGTTGGTGCGAGGGGTGGACAGTGGTCTTGCGTCGTGATGCCAGCCAAGGGGTAAGGCGTTTCAGGATCGCCTGATTCAGCCGCCTGATAGGCATTGTTACGTTCGAGGCCCATTCCTCAAAGAGAACGTAGCCCATGGCCTTTGTCATCAGGGAAGGCGACCCCACCACAACCGGCGGCAAGGTCATTGCCGGATCGGCCACCACCTTTGTCGTGGATCAACGGGTCGCCCGCATTGCCGACCCGGTGTGGTG
>NZ_JACMZT010000078.1:0-12340 GCF_017349615.1 Pseudomonas sp. GW531-T4 | reverse complement strand
CCAGGGCTTTTCTTTCTTTGGCAGAAAGCGTGCCTACCGAGTCGATTAAAGCTTGCATGTACTACCTCTCCTAAGAAATTATTTTTTCAAGATCATCAGGAGATAAACGTTTGAGGGCCTCCAAAGATTTAGCCAATTCATCCTGCAGTGAAGAGGTCGTTTCCCGCAGGGCCTGAACCTTCTCGACAAAGGCCGACAGGCTCTCCGCGCCGAACAGCGACCTGATCGGAATATCCACGCCAAACTGCTGCTTGACCCGGGTCACGACCTGGGCCACCAGCAGGGAATGGCCGCCCAATTCGAAGAAGTTGTCGCTCAGGCCCACCCGGTCCAGCTTCAGCACATCGGCCCAGATCGCCGCGATCTGTTGCTCCAGTTCACTTTGCGGCGCCACATAGACTTGCTGCATTTGCTGCGCGTCGACCTTGGGCAGGGCCTTGCGGTCCAGCTTGCCGTTCGGCGTCAGCGGCAGCGCTTCGAGGAACAGCAGGTAGGTCGGCACCATGTAGTCCGGCAGATGCGCTTTCAGGGCCGCCTTGATGTTTTCCCGGAGCGCGGCCTGCGCTTCGATAGCCTCGGTGGTTTCGCTCGGCACGATATAGGCCACCAGTTGCTGGCCGTTGTCGCCGTCCTGGGCCAGGACAAAGGCTTCGCGCACCGCGGCCTGCTGCACCAGTCGCGCTTCGATTTCACCCAGTTCGATACGGAAACCGCGGACCTTCACCTGATGGTCGATTCGGCCGATGTACTCGATCACCCCATCGGCGCGATAGCGGGTCAGGTCGCCGGTGCGGTAGACCCGGCCACCGTCGCTGGAGAACGGATTGGGTACGAACTTCTCGGCGGTCAGCCCTGGACGTGCCAGGTAACCGCGGGTGACCCCGGCGCCGGCCAGGTACAACTCGCCAGCGCTGCCCACCGGCACCGGCTGCAAATCCGGGCTCAAGATATAGCTCTGGGTATTGCTGATGGCCCGGCCGATATTGGCCTGGCCACCCGCTTCGCGGCGGGTGTAAGTCGAGTAGGTGGTGTCTTCCGACGGACCGTAGAGGTCGTAGACATGCACCAGCCCCGGCTGCTGGTACAGGCTATCCACCAGCGCCTGCTTCAGCGGCTCCCCCGCCAGGTTGATGATCCGCACACCGGGCGGAATCTGCCCGCTGCGCTGCAACGCGGCAATCGCCGACGGCACGGTGTTGATCAACCGCACCCGATCGCGATCCGCCAGCTCCGGCAACTCCAGGGCGTTGCGCGCCAGGACGATAAAGCCGCCGCTGGACAGGGTGACGAACAGCTCCCACACCGACAGGTCGAAGCAGATCGAGGTCGAGGCCAGCACCCCTTGCAGGTCATCGGCGCTGTACACCCGGCTCGACCAGTCGATCAGCGCCAGCACGTTGCGATGGGCAATCGCCACGCCTTTGGGCAGGCCCGTGGAGCCCGAGGTGTAGATCACATAAGCCAGGTTGTCCGCGGTCGCTCGCGGCGCCGGGTTCTCCGGCGAATAGCCGTCCAGCCAGCCCGGTTGCGCATCCAGTTGCAGGGTTTGCAGGGACTCAATAGCCGGCAGCAGCGACAGCAACGCACTTTCGGTCAGCAGGATCTGCGCCTGGCTGTCGCGCAGCATATGGGCCAGACGATCCTGTGGATAATCCGGGTCCAGCGGCACATAGGCGCCACCGGCCTTGAGCACCGCCAGCAAGGCCACGACCATCTCCGGGGTGCGTTGCATGGCCACGCCGACCCGCACTTCCGGCCCGACACCGAGCTCGATCAGCTTGTGCGCCAGGCGGTTGGCCCGGGCATTGAGTGCCTGGTAGTCCAGGCTTTGCCCAGCAAACAACAGGGCTTCGGCTTCAGGGGTTTTCCGCGCCTGGGCCTCAACCCGTTGATGCACACCGTGCTCACTCGGAAACTCGACCGACGCCGGGGCCCATTCGTGCAGCAGCTTGTTCTGCTCGGAGGCCGCCAGCAGCGGCAAGTCCCCCAGGCGTTGCCGGGGTTGCTGGACAATGCCCTGCAGCAACTGCACCCAGGACTGGGCCAGGCGCTCGATGGTCGAGGGTTCGAACAGGTCGGTGGCGTAGGTCAGCGATGCCCAGAGACCGTCTTCGGATTCGAAGGTGTCCAGGCTCAGGTCGAACTGGGTACTGCTCTCCTCGCCACTGAGCATCTCCACCTGCAAGCCGGGAACCTCCAGGCCCCGGGCGCCCTGACGGGCAGCGGCCTGATGGTTGAACAGCACCTGGAACAGCGGGCTGTAGCTCAGGCTGCGCTCCGGGTTCAGGGCTTCCACCAATTGCTCGAAAGGCAGGTCCTGATGCTCCTGGGCTTCCAGGGCACGGCCTTTGACCTGGGCGAGGAAGTCGCTGAAGCTCGATTGCCCGTCGACCTCGGCCTTGAGCACCTGGGTGTTGACGAAGAAGCCGATCAGGCGCTCGGTCTCGACCCGGTTGCGGTTGGCGGTGGGCACCCCGACGCGGATATCGGCCTGGCCGCTGTAGCGGTGCAGCAGCACCTGGAACGAGGCCAGCAACAGCATGAACAGGGTCACCCCTTCGCGCTGCGCCAGTTGTTTCAAGGCGCCCGGCAACGCGCCGTCCAGGCTGATGCCCAGGCGCGCGCCACGGTGGCTTTGCTGCAACGGACGCGGATGGTCCAGTGGCAGGTCCAGCACCTGGGTGCCGCCTTCCAGTTGCCGCAGCCAGTAGCCCAATTGCCGCTCGCGCTCGCCGGCGTCCATCCACTGCCGCTGCCAGGCCGCGTAGTCCGCGTACTGCACCGCCAGCGCCGGCAGCTCGGCCGGCTGCCCCTGGGCATGGGCGCCATACAGCTGGATCAGCTCCTCGACCATCAGTTGCATCGACCAGCCATCGGAGACGATATGGTGCTGCACCAGCACCAGCACATGCTCGTCCGCCGCCAGGCGCACCAGGGTCGCGCGCAGCAAAGGCCCCTGGCGCAGGTCGAAGGCCTGGCGTACCTGGGTCTCGAGCACCTGCTGGATCAATTGCTCGGCGTTGCCGGCTTGCACCAGCAAGGACAGGTCCTGTCGCTCGATCCGCAAGCGGGCCTGGGCCTCGATCACCTGGGTCAGGCCCCGGGCGCCCTCGACAAAGCGTGTGCGCAGGGTTTCATGGCGAGCGATCAGCGCATCGAAGCTGCTCTGCAACGCCGCCTCATCCAGGGCGCCGCGCAGGCGCAGGGCCATGGGGATGTGGTAGGCGCTGCTGTCGGCATCCAGCTGCCAGAGGAACCACTGGCGCTCCTGGGCATAGGAGACCGCCAGGGGCTGCTGGCGATCCACCAGGGGAATCGCTTCCAGCGCTGCCGAGGTATCCGCTCCCAGCAGGCGCACGAAGTCTTCCAGCGACTCGCCTTCGAAGAGCCGCTTGAGCGGCGCCTCGATGCCCAGGTCCTGGCGCAACCGCGACATCACCTGGGTGGCGAGCAGCGAGTGGCCGCCGAGTTCGAAGAAGTTGTCGCTCAGGCCGACCTGTTCCAGCTTCAGCACCTGGGCCCAGATCCCGGCCACCTGCGCTTCAAGCTCGGTGCGCGGGGCCACATGGGCGCGCTGCAGCAAGCCGCTGTCGACGGCGGGCAAGGCGCCGCGATTGAGCTTGCCGTTGGCGGTCAGCGGCAAGGCCGGAAGGAACAGCACGTGGGCCGGCACCATGTACGCCGGCAGATGCTCGCGCAAGCCGGCCTTGAGGTGTTCCCGCAGCGCCAGTTGCGCGTCGGCCTGGGCCGCGTCGTTCCAGGCCAGGTCGTTCCAGGCCGGACCGGCCGGCACCACATAGGCCACCAGCTGCGGACCGTCCGGCCCTGCCTGGGCCAGGACCACCGCCTCGCGCACCGCCGGCAGTTCCAGCAGGCGTGCCTCGATCTCACCCAGCTCGATACGGAAGCCGCGAATCTTCACCTGATGGTCGATGCGACCGATGTAGCCGATCGAACCATCGGCCTGGTAACGCGCCAGATCGCCGGTACGGTACAGGCGCTCGCCCGCCTCGCCGAAGGGGTCCGGGACAAACCGCGCGGCGCTCAGGTCGCCGCGGTTCAGGTAGCCCCAGGCCAGCCCGGCGCGCCCGACATACAGCTCACCGATGCAGCCCTTGGGCACCGGTTGCAGGTTGCCGTCCAGCAGGTACCAGGACATGTCGGGGATCAACTCGCCGATCGGGCTGGCCCCCGCCAGCGTCAAGTCCGCCTGGGACAGCGGGCGGTAGGTGACGTGCACCGTGGTCTCGGTGATGCCGTACATGTTCACCAGCTGCGGCTGGCGGTCGCCGAAACGCTGGAACCAGGGTTGCAGGGTATTGACCTCCAGGGCCTCGCCGCCGAACACGATGTAGCGCAGTTCATGCCCCTGCTCGGCGGCGCAGGCCAGGTGCATCAGCTGACGGAAGGCCGACGGCGTCTGGTTGAGCACCGTGACCCCTTCGGCGCAGAGCAATGGGTAGAAGTCCTGGGCCGAACGCGCCACCTCCTGGGGCACGATCAACAGGCGCCCGCCATGCATCAGGGCGCCAAAGATCTCCCACACGGAGAAGTCGAAGGCATAGGAATGGAACAGGCTCCAGACATCCTCCGGGCCGAAGCGGAACCAGTCGGCGGTCGCCGCGAACAGCCGCAGGACGTTGTGATGGGGCTGCAAGGTGCCCTTGGGCTTGCCGGTGGAACCGGAGGTGTAGATCACATAGGCCAGGTCCTGCGGGGTCACCCCGACCTCGGGGTTGTGCGCCCCGTAGGCGTCCAGCGGCTGCTCGAGCAACAGGATGCTGCCGGCGAATGCCGGCAGCCCCTGGCGCAGATGTTCCTGGGTCAGCAACAGCCTGATGCCGCTGTCCTGCATCATGTGTTGCAGGCGGTCCTGGGGATAGGCCGGGTCCAGCGGCACATAGGCACCGCCGGCCTTGAGGATCGCCAGCAGGCCGATCAGCATCTCCAGGCCACGCTCCGCCGCCAGCCCCACCAGCACATTGGGCCCCACGCCCTGTTCGATGAGCTTGTGCGCCAGGCGGTTGGCCCGCTCATTGAGCTGCCGGTAGTCCAGGTGCTGGCCCTGGAACGTCAGGGCGATGGCCTCGGGCGCCTTCGCCGCCTGCGCCTCGATCAACTGGTGCACGCAGGCCGTCGAGGGGAATGCCTGCGGCTGCGGATTCCACTGGGCCATGCTCCGCGCCTGTTCCCCGGCGTCGAGCATGGGCAGTTGGCCAATGCGCTGCTCCGGCTGGCGGACCATGCCCTGCAACAACTGGCGCCAGTGGCCGGCCATCTGCTCGATGGTCGCGGCATCGAATACATCGGTCGCATAGATCAGCGAGGCGGCGATCCGGCCCTGGGTCTCCACGGTGTCCAGGGTCAGGTCGAACTGCGCCGACTGCCCCGCCGAGTCCAGGGCTTCGATGCCCAGGCCCGGCAGGCTGAAGGCAGCCGCTGGAGCCGAGGCCTCGACCTGATGGTTGAACATCACCTGGAACAGCGGGTTGTGGCTCAGGCTGCGCTCCGGTTGCAGCGCCTCCACCAGTTGCTCGAAAGGCAGGTCCTGATGGGCCTGGGCCGCCAGGGCGGTCTGCCGTACCTGCTGCAACAGCTGGCTTACGGACATCTGCCCGTCGACCTCGGCCTTGAGCACCTGGGTGTTGACGAAGAAGCCGATCAGGCGCTCGGTCTCGACCCGGTTGCGGTTGGCGATGGGCACGCCGACGCGGATATCGGCCTGGCCGCTGTAGCGGTGCAGCAAGGCCTGGAACGAGGCCAGCAACAGCATGAACAGGGTCACCCCTTCGCGCTGCGCCAGGCTGGCCAGGGCTTCACTCAAGGGCTGCTCCAGGGTCAGCTCCAGGCGCGCGCCGCGATGGCTCTGGACGGCCGGACGCGGACGGTCCAGCGGCAGTTCCAGCAGGGGCTGCTCGCCCCCCAGCTGCGCAGTCCAGTAGGCCAGCTGGCGTTCCTTCTCACCGGCTTCCATCCAGTTGCGCTGCCAGATGGCGTAGTCGGCGTAGTGGATCGGCAGCGGCGGCAGCTGGGGTTGTTGCCCCTGGCTGTAGCCGATGTAGAGGGCCATCAGTTCATCCACCATGACCTGCATCGACCAGCCATCGGAAACGATGTGGTGCTGGGTCAGGACCAGCACATGGTCGTCCTCGGCCAACTGCAACAGGCCGACCCGAAGCAAGGGCCCTTGCAGCAGATCGAACAGCTGCCGGGTCTGGGTCTGCACGAAACCCTGCACCGCCGTGTCGATCTCGCGTTCATCGGCCGCCAGCGTCTGGCGGGCGATTTCCAGGCGAACCTCGGGCAGCACCACTTGCAGCGCCGCGTCGGCATCCTCGACGAAATGCGTGCGCAGGCTTTCATGGCGGGCAATCAGGGTGTCGAAGCTGCGCTGCAAGGCCTCCACGTCCAGCCGACCACGCAGGCGCAGGGCCTTGGGAATGTGATAGGCCGTGCTGTCCGGCGCCAGCTGCCAGAGAAACCACTGGCGTTGCTGGGCATAGGAAAGCGGCAAGCGCTCCTGGCTCAGGCGCACTTCCGGAATCGGCAGGTTGGCCGGGGAAATGCCCTGCTCCAGCATCTTCTGCAGGTAGACCTTGCGCTTCTCCAGCGGCAGCAGGATGAAGCCTTTGACAATCTTCAACGCGGTGGCGTTATCCATTACACGGCCTCCATTTCGTCGAGCAACAGCTCCAGCGCGCTCAGATCGGCGCCCTGTGCCTGACCCGGGGCCTGCTGCAACTGGCTGACGAACAGCCCCAGGGTTGGAAATTCGAACGCCATCTGCACACTGACTTGACGCCCAAGCTTGAGCTGGACTCGAGAGACCATCGCGGTTACCAACAAGGAATGCCCACCTGATTCAAAGAAGTTATCGTTCATGCCCACTTGCTCGACTTCGAGCACCTCGGCCCAGATCGCCGCGACCTGTTGTTCCAGCTCGCTCTGCGGGGCGACATAGGCCTGCTGCAACAAGCTGGCGTCGGCCTTGGGCAGCGCCTTGCGGTCCAGCTTGCCGTTGGGGCTCAGCGGCAACGCTTCCAGGAACAGCAAATGGGCCGGCAGCATGTAGTCCGGCAGCACTTCCTTGAGCGCCGCTTTCAGTTGTTCCCGCAGCCGGGCCTGATCGTCCTGGCTGTCTGCGCTCACACCCTGGGCGGCCACCAGATAAGCCACCAACTGCGGACCACCCGCCCCCTCCTGGGCCAGCACCACGGCTTCACGCACCTGGGGCTGTTCCAGCAACCGGGCTTCGATCTCGCCCATCTCGATACGGAACCCACGGATCTTCACCTGATGGTCGATACGCCCGGCATAGTCGATCACGCCCTCGGCGTCGTAGCGCGCCAGGTCGCCGGAGCGGTACAGGCGCCCGCCGTCCTGGCTGAACGGATCGGGGATGAAACGTTCCGCCGTCAGGCCTGGGCGATCGTGGTAACCCCGGGCCAGCAGGTCGCCGCCGATCATCAGCTCGCCCGTGGCGCCCTTGAGGGTCAGGTTGCCGCTGTTGTCCAGCAGGTAGATGGCACGGCCAGGCAGGCCCTTGCCCAGGGGGATCTGGCTCGGCAGGGTTGCGCCGTCTTGCAGGTAGCCGCTGCAGTCATGGGCGGTGACACTCACCGTGGCCTCGGTGGGCCCGTAGGTATTGAGCAGGCATGCGTGCTTCAGCCCGGCCTTTTTCCAGGCGGCCACGCCTTCGGCCGCCATGGCTTCGCCGCCCAGGTTGAGCTGGCGCAGGCGCCCGAAGTCACGGGGTTCGCGGCTGGCGTAATCCTTGCCGAGCATGAACCAGTAGGCGGTGCTCAGGTCGACGATGCTGATGCCCTGCCCGATCAGTTCGCGGTAGAAGGTCTCGCTGTCCCACAGCTCTTTGCCGCGAATCACCACCGAGGCGCCGCAGATCAGCGCCGGGTATAGCTGCTCGACGAAGGCGTCGAAGTTGAAGGTGGAGAACTGCAGCCCACGGTCCTCGGCGGTCATCTTGAAATAATCCCGGGAAACCTGGGCGTGCTGGCTCAAGGCGCCGTGGCTGATATCCACGCCTTTGGGCCGGCCGGTGGAGCCGGAGGTGTACATCACGTACGCCAGGTTCTCCGGATTGCTGCGTTGGGCCGGATTGCCCCGGTCATCGCCAGCCAGCCATTCCTGGCCCTGATCCAGGCACAGGTGCGGCACCGCTACGCCATCCTGCAAGCGTTGCAGCAGTGGCGCCTGGGTCAACAGCAAGCGGATGCCGCTGTCCTGCATCATGTAATGCAGGCGGTCCTGCGGGTATTCCGGGTCCAGTGGCACGTAGGCGCCCCCGGCCTTAAGCACCGCCAGCAGGCCGACGATCATGTCCAGCCCGCGCTCCACGGCGATGCCGACCCGGACATCCGGGCCAATGCCCAGCTCGATCAGCTTGTGGGCCAGTTGGTTGGCGCGCTGGTTGAGCTGGCCGTAGCTCAGTTGCCGGTCGCCACACAGCAGCGCCACCGCATCCGGGGTGCGCCGGGCCTGGGCTTCGATCAACTGCTGGACGCACTGCGGCGCCAGGTCCCGCGCCGGGGTCCGGCTGCGCTGCTCGTCGATCAGCCGGCGCTCGGTGGCGCCGAGCAACGACAGTTCGCCGAGGCTGCCCTGCGGATTCGCCAGCATGCCCATGAGCAGTTGCTCCAGGTAGCCGGCCAGTTGCTGGATATTCGCCTGGGCAAAATGCTCCCGGGCATAGCTGTAGTCGAAGGACAGGGTCTGTCCCAGGTAGACCGACAGGGTCAGCGGGTAGTTGGTCTGCTCATGGTTGGCCGCCGTGCCGAAGCTCAATTGCGCCGGGGCGCCTTGTGCCAGGGCTTCGGACACCGGGTAGTTCTCGAACACCAGGATGTTGTCGAACAGCGCCTCGCCACCCAAACCGGCCCAGCGCTGCACTTCATACAACGGCGTGTGTTCGAAGTCGCGCAGGGCCAGGTTGCGTGCCTGCACCACCTGCAACCAGTCGCTGGCGGCCATGTCCGGACGCGGCGAAGCCACCACCGGCAGGGTGTTGATAAACAGGCCGATCTGCTGTTCCACGCCTTTAAGCTCCGCGGGACGCCCGGACACCGTGGCGCCGAACACCACCGTGTCCTGCCCGGTATAGCGTTGCAGCAACAGCAGCCAGGCAGCCTGCACCAGGGTGTTGACCGTGACCTTCTGCTGGCGGGCAAACTCGCTCAAGCGCTGGGTCTGTTGCCCGTCCAGTTGCTGCTGGTAAGCCCCGTAGCCTTGGTCCGCGGCGTCCTGCCCGCTGCGGCTGATGGCCTGGGCCAGGCGGGTCGGCTCGTCCAGGGTCGCCAGTTGCTGTTTCCAGAAGGCCTCGCCGAGCTGGGCGTCCTGGCGTTGCAGCCAGGCGATGTAGTCACGATAGCGGCCCGGCGCCGCCCCTGCCGATTGCCCCGAGTAACCTTGCAGGACTTCCCCCAGCAGCCGCGAGTTGCTCCAGCCGTCCATCAGGATGTGATGGTTGGTGTAGATCAGGTGATAGCGCTGGTCATCGAGACGCACCAGGGTCAGGCGCAGCAAGGGCGCCGCCGCCAGATCAAAACCGCGCTGGCGCTCCTGCCCGGCCAGGGCGTCCAGGTCCTGGGCCGCCGATGCCACGGCGCGCCAGTCATGCTCGACAAAATCCAGGGCCATGCGCTTGTGCACCACCTGGATCGGCGCCGGCAACTCGCCCTGCCAGAGAAAACCGGTGCGCAAGATATCGTGACGGTCGATGGCCGCTTGCCAGGCCTGACGGAAACGCTCGGGATCGAGCCCCTCCACGTCCACCCGCAGTTGGTTGATGTAGTCGCCGCCCTGTTGCTCATACAGGGTATGGAACAGCATGCCCTGCTGCATCGGCGACAGCGGATAGAGGTCCTCGACCTGGGGCAGCGGCACGGGCAAGCGATCCAGTTGCTGCTGGCTCAGGCGTGCCAACGGGAAGTCCGATGGGGTGACGCCACGGTGCTGCGGCTGGCTGCAATGCTCGATCAGCGCCTTGAGTTCCTCGGCATAGTCATCCGCCAGGCGCTGGATGGTCGCGGCGTCGAACATCTGTGTGCTGAAGGTCCAGCCCAGCTTCAACTGACCGCCATAGACCTGGCCATTGATGCTCAGCCAGTTACCCAACGGGGCCTTGGCACTCTGGTCTGCGCCCTTGGCTTCGGCACACGGGGCGAACCAGGCATCGGCCTCGTCGAAGCTGGCGTCGAACTGGCCCAGGTAGTTGAAGGTGATGCGCGGTACGGCCAGGGCCGCGAGGGTTGCCTGGGCATTGGCATCCCCCAGGTAACGCAGGGCGCCAAAACCGATGCCCTTGTTCGGCACTGCGCGCAGTTGCTCCTTGATCTGCTTGATCGAGTCGGCCAGGGCCGCCTGCGGCGTCAGCTTGACCGGGAATACGCTGGTGAACCAACCCACCGTGCGGCTCAAGTCGATGTTGTCGAACAGTTCTTCACGGCCGTGGCCTTCCAGTTGCACCAGGGCGCTGGCGTCACCGGTCCAGCGGGTGATGACCCGGGCCAGCGCGGTCAATAGCAAGTCGTTGATCTGCGTGCGGTAGGCCGCCGGGGCGTCCTGCAACAGGCGCTGGGTGTAGGTCGGGTCCAGCTCGGTGCTGACACTCAGGGCATCCTTGACCACCACCTGGTCCGTTATCCGGTCGCAGGGCAGGCGCGACTCGACGCCCTGCAATTGCGCCTGCCAGTAGTGCAGCTCCTGCTGCAGGGCTGTGCTGTTGGCATAGGCCTGCAACTGCCCCGCCCAGGCCTGGGTCGAGCTGGTCTTGACCGGCAGCTTGATGGTTTGCCCGGCCGCTTGCTGTACCAGGGCCTGATGCAGGTCTTCCAGCAGCACCCGCCAGGACACGCCGTCCACCACCAGGTGATGGATCGCCAGCAGCAGACGCTGGCTGCCGTCCTGCAAGGTCAAGAGCACGGCGCGCAGCACAGGCCCCTGTTGCAGATTGAGGCTGCGTTGCGCCGCGTCGCACAGGGTTTGCAGCGAATCTTGAGTCGCGTTGTCCGCCAGCCACAGCACCGCATCGGCTTGCATCGCGGCCAACGGTGCCGAAGTCACCGGCGCCGACGGCGCATAAGTCGCGACCCAGCCGGCCCCCTCTTCGACGAAGTTCAGGCGCAGGCCGTCGTGGTGTTCGAGCAAGGCGTGCAAGGCTTGCTCCAGCGCCTGGGCACTCAGGGTCTTCAGCGGCTTGAGCAGCACCGACTGGTTCCAGTGATGACGTTCCGGCACCGGGGTGTCGAAGAACCATTGCTGGATCGGCAGCAGTGCCATCTCGCCGCGCATCGGGCCCTGATCAATCTGCAACCCGCCCTCGCCCTGCTCCGCCACCGTGGCCAGTCCCTGCACCGTCTGGTGCTGGAACAGGTCTTTCGGGGTAAAACGAATACCGGCCTGACGGGCACGGCTGACCACCTGGATCGAGATGATAGAGTCGCCACCCAGTTCGAAGAAGTTGTCGGTCACGCCGACCTGTTCCAGCTTCAGCACATCGGCCCAGATGGCGGCGATCTGCTGTTCCAACTCGTTTTGCGGTGCGACATAGGTCTGCTGCATCAGTTGCGCATCGACCTTCGGCAGCGATTTACGGTCCAGCTTGCCGTTCGGCGTCAGCGGCAAAGCCTCCAGGAACAACAAATAGGTCGGCACCATGTAGTCCGGCAAGCTTTCCCGCAGGCGGGCCTTGATGCTTTCCCGCAGTTGCGCCTGGCGCTCATGGCTCAAAGCAACGTCGGCATCCACCGGCACGATATAACCCACCAGCTGCTGGCCGCTTGGCCCTGGCTGGGCGATCACCGCCACTTCCAGCACCGGTTCCTGTTCCAGCAAGCGCGCTTCGATTTCACCCAGCTCGATACGGAAGCCGCGCACCTTCACTTGATGGTCGACACGACCGACGTATTCCACCAGGCCGTCGGTGCGGTAGCGGGTCAGGTCGCCGCTGCGGTACAGCCGCGCACCCGTGGTGCTGTAGGGATCGGGGATAAAACGCTCGGCCGTCAGGCCCGGCCGATCCAGGTAACCCCGGGCCACGCCCAGGCCGCCCAGGTACAGTTCGCCCGCCACGCCCACCGGCAACAGATTGAGGTTGGCATCGGCGACGTAGGCGCTGCGATTGCCGACGATATTGCCGATCGGCGCATAGGCCGCATCGCACGGATCGCCGGCCTTGGCCTTCCAGATCAGCGGGGTGACCACGGTTTCGGTCGGGCCATAACCGTTGAAAATGTACTTCGGCCGCAGCACGCGCCAGGCCAGGTCGTAGCTGGCCTGGGGCACCGCATCACCACCGAAGCAATAGACCCGCACCGCCGGCGGG
>NZ_JACMZT010000077.1:0-13042 GCF_017349615.1 Pseudomonas sp. GW531-T4 | reverse complement strand
AGCTCCCTGTCTCTGTAAATTTCACCTTCTTACACACCTCCTTGTTCCCCGCCGAACAAACATCCTGCACCTTCACATAAGAAGCTCCGCCACCAAGGGCCGTCCCAATCCAACCACCCCACTTTAGAATCTTGGACGCCCGGGAAACACCTTCAATATGCGTTGCATACCCCGGTATCTGCCCTACCGCGCCCGCCTGGGTCCAGCGATGCACCAGACTACGGCTGGAAATCCCCAAGGCACTTTTCAGACTAGGGTGATCAGGAAAAGCAATGCTCATTTTTGTAATGGAGGTCAAGCTAGTGTCCAACTGTGCAAACAGCTTTCTCCTTTCACTGAAGAACTCAACGCTGCGCAAATGCCCATCCCGCAGAAAGAAGTTTTGATGAAGCGCTTCGATGTCCAGCAAGGTTCTTTTCAAGTTGTCCATATGGTTGCCCACAGCCGCCGAGCTAACACCTAGAGCAGTCGAGCCATAGGACAGTATCGATTCAACCTGTGCCCGGTGCTTGAGCATAAAGGCCGCTTCCTCATCACTCATGGACGCCAAGGCAGCACTGACCTTCTCCGCAGCTTCCATCAGCAACGCTTCTTCACGAGTACATAGGTTGTTATCGGGATGACTGAGCACAACGAGTTGCCCAGGTTTGGCAGGGCTCGCCAGTTGAGGATTGAGCCGACGGAATTTCTCCAGCACAGCCTCATTGGCTTGACCGAACAGCACTGTCTCCAGCGCCGCCCGGCTCATGGGCGTTTGCACAATATGAAAACCCGGTTCTACAAGGCGCTGCGTGTCCTGTACGGACAGCGGCGGTGAAACGATATCGCCGTGAGCAACGGTCAGGCCGCGCACCTGATCCCGCGGCACCGCATCGGCAAATTCGTTTTGCGGGTAGCCCTTATGAATAGCATCGGCCCAGCGCTGGGTATTGATCACCGCGGGCCCGATGTAATCGCTGTCGAGCGGGATGGTCGGTTGATTCCCGGAGCAGACCGTCCGCTGAGTAGCGATCAGGCGGTTGGCCCCGGTCGGGCAGCCGCACTGCACAAGGCCACCCTCCACCGCCGTGGCTTGGTGGTTATCCGCCCAGGTGTGATGGCCTTCGGCGATATAGCCCACCGTCTGGCACACCGGGCACCAGACCGGGTCGGCAATGCGGGCGACCCGTTGATCCACGACAAAGGTGGTGGCTGATCCGGCAATGACCTTGCCGCCTGTAGTGGTGGGATCACCTTCCCTGATAACAAAGGCCATGGCGTACGTTCCTGAGGAATGGGCCTCGAACGTAACGACGCGTATCAGGCTGCTGAATCAGGCGATCCTGAAAGCTGAAAAAAATCAGGTGCGGCCGCTGACGCTATCGCGGGCATCGAGCGTCGACCGGCCGCTCCTACAGAAGAAAATCGCGGCCTGCAACCATATTCCAAAAACCAGATCGCGGACTCAGGCTTGGCGGGCGCAAGCGCCCGATCGCAGCCTGCGGCAGCGGCTACAGGGTTCGCGCCCATAATCTCCGCGCATTATTGCAATCCCCGCAACAGCTCATTTCAAATGATAGCTAGCTAACTATCAACACTTCTGAGTACCCTTCCGACCTCCAGCCAAAAGCTGTCCGCAGGCCCTAGGCCGGCCATTGCGAGCCAACGGGCAGCCCCGACGCCCCTGATGAGGTCACCCATGGAACCAGGCAGTTATCAATTGAGCATGAGCGTGCTCATGACGCCCGACAAAGCCAATTTCTCCGGCAACGTGCACGGCGGCGCCCTGCTCAAGCTGCTCGACGAGGTGGCCTTCGCCTGCGCCAAGCGCTATGCCGGGCGCTATGTGGTCACGCTGTCGGTGGATCAGGTGATCTTCAAGGAGCCGATCCATGTCGGCGAACTGGTGACCTTCCTGGCCTCGGTCAATTACACCGGGCGCACCTCGATGGAAGTCGGGGTCAAGGTGATGACCGAGAACATCCACGAGCGCACGGTGCGCCATACCAACAGTTGCTACTTCACCATGGTCGCCGTCGACCCCGATGGACGCCCGCACCCGGTGCGCGCCTTCGTGCCGGAAACCGCTATCGAGAAACGCCGCTACGCCCAGGGCCTGCTGCGCAAACAACAGCGCCAGGAGCTGCAAGAGCGCTACCAACAGATCCGCAACTCGGACTGAGCCCGCCCTGCCTGCCCGCCGGAACCCATGTCTTGCGATTTGCCCAAGGAACGATCATGAAAATATCGCTGTTGAGTCGCTACGCGACCCTGACCCTTTGCCTTGCCCTGACCTTGTTCGGCCTGCTGTTCTGGCCCGCCAGCCTCTGGGGCCAGGGGCTGATTATCCTGGCCGGGGTGCTCAGCCTGGTCGGCTTCAATGACCTGCTGCAGAGCCATCACGCGGTGCGCCGCAACTACCCGATCATCGGCAATATCCGCTACCTGATCGAGTCGATTCGCCCGGAGATCCGCCAGTACCTGCTGGAAGGCGACGACGAGAAGCTGCCCTTCTCCCGCTCGCAACGTTCGATGGTCTACGCCCGCGCCAAGAACCAGCCCGCGGAAAAGGCCTTTGGCACCCTGGCCGACGTCTATCAGCCCGGCTTCGAGTTCATCAGCCATTCCATGGTCCCGGGCGATGCCTGCGACCCCAGCCAGTTCCGCGTGGTGGTCGGTGGGCCGGACTGCCTGCAGCCCTACAGCGCCTCGGTGTTCAACATCTCGGCCATGAGCTTTGGCGCGCTGAGCGCCAACGCCATCCGCGCCCTGAACAAAGGCGCCCGGCTCGGCGGCTTCGCCCATGACACCGGGGAAGGCAGCATCAGCCCCTATCACCAGGAGTTCGCCGGCGACCTGATCTGGGAAATCGGCAGCGGCTACTTCGGTTGCCGCACCCTGGACGGCCGTTTCGATGCCCAGCGCTTCTCCGAGCAGGCCAGCCATCCGCAGGTGAAGATGATCGAGATCAAACTCAGCCAGGGCGCCAAACCCGGCCATGGCGGCATCCTGCCCAAGCACAAGGTCACCGCCGAAATCGCCCAGACCCGTGGCGTGCAGATGGGCCATGACTGCGTGTCGCCGGCGCGGCATTCGGAGTTCAGCACGCCTATCCAGTTGCTGGAATTCATCGTCAAGCTGCGCAACCTGTCCGGTGGCAAGCCGGTGGGTTTCAAGTTCTGCGTGGGTCATCCCTGGGAGTTCATGGCGATCGTCAAGGCCATGCTCGAGACCGGCATCCAGCCGGACTTCATCGTGGTCGACGGCAAGGAAGGCGGCACCGGCGCCGCGCCCCGGGAGTTCACCGATAACATCGGCATGCCCATGCGCGAAGGCCTGCTGTTCGTCCATAACACCCTGGTCGGCGCCGGCCTGCGCTCGCAGATCAAGCTGGGCGCCAGCGGCAAGGTGATCAGCGCCTTCGACATCGCCAGCGTGCTGACCATCGGCGCCGACTGGGTCAACGCCGCGCGCGGTTTCATGTTCGCCATCGGCTGCATCCAGTCGCAAAGCTGCCACACCAACAAATGCCCCACCGGCGTCGCCACCCAGGACCCGCTGCGCCAGAAGGCGTTGCAGGTCACGGACAAGGCCGAGCGGGTGCACAACTTCCACCGCAACACCCTGGTCGCCCTCGGCGAGATGCTCAGCGCCGCCGGCCTCGACCACCCAGCGCAGCTGCAGGCCAAGCACCTGGTGCGGCGCATGACCACCACCGAGGTGCGGCTGTTCTCGCAGATCCATGTGTTCCTCGAACCCGGCGAACTGCTGCAACGGCCGATCAGTTCGGAGTTCTATGCACGCATGTGGAACATGGCCCAGGCCCATAGCTTTGCGCCGCTGGTTGTGGCTGCGCCGGCCAGGATTGAACGGCTGACGCCGGCTTAGTTTTTTGCATGACGCGGTGGCCGTTCGCGCTGGATGACGGGGGCAAGGTCCAGGGTTGAGGGGGCGGCCACTGACGTTATCGCGGGCAAGCCTCGCTCCTACAGGTGGCGATCAGGCCTGGCGAAAAAACTCCCCAGGCGTGGCATCGAACTGCTGGCGGAACGCCGCGATAAAGGCCGAGGTCGAGTCGTAGCCGCAGGCCAGCGCCACGTCCGTTACCCGCTCGCCTTGCTCCAGCGGTGTCAGCGCGCCCAGCAGGCGCAGGCGTTGGCGCCAGGCGCGGAAGGTCAGGCCGGTGTCCTGCAGGAACAGGCGGCTGAGGGTTTTCTCCGTCACGCCCAGCTTTTCGCCCCACTGCCCCAGGGTGGTCGGCTGGTCCGGGTGCGCTTGCAGGCTGCGGTAGATCTGCCGCAGGCGCGGGTCCTGGGGCAGCGGCAGCATCAGGTCCAGTTGCGGCGCGGCGGCCAGCTGGTCCAGCAGGACCTGGGCCAGGCGGCCGTCGGCGCCGTCTTCGGCGTATTCCACCGGCAGCTCGCTGAAGGCGCGGATCAATTCGCGCAGCAGGCTGCTCACCGCCAGCACCTGGCAGGTCGCGCCGGCCCAGGCGGTGACACGGCAATCCAGGTAGAGGCTGCGCATTTCGGTGCGCGGCGAGCTGAACACCTTGTGCGGCATGCCGGCCGGAATCCACACCGCCCGCTGCGGCGGGGCGACAAAACGCCCGGCGCTGGTCTGCACTTCCAGCACGCCCTGGATGGCGTAGGACAATTGCACCCAGGGATGGCTGTGGCGCCGGGTCAGCGCCCGATTGGGCAGGGATTCGGTGCGGCCGTACACCGGCCGCGGCAGGCTCGGCAGACCGGGAATACTGCGGCGGACGATCTTTTCATGTCCTTTAGGCGGCATTTACTGGCTCATTGGCGTTAGTCGGCAGTCCGTCATCACGTTAGAGTCGGTCCACCGCCCTGGCAACCCCTGGATGATCCCGTTATGAGTCGCTCACGTCTTTTGCCCGACAATTTCACCCTGACCCTGATCGGCGTGGTGCTGCTGGCCAGCTTCCTGCCGGCCAGCGGCCAGGTGGCGCTAGGCTTCGGCTGGCTGACCAACGCCGCCATCGCCCTGCTGTTCTTCCTCCACGGCGCCAAGCTGTCGCGCGAGGCAATCATTGCCGGGGCCGGCCACTGGCGCCTGCACCTGCTGATCTTCAGCCTGACCTTCGTGCTGTTCCCGATCCTCGGGCTGGCGCTCAAGCCACTGCTGTCGCCGCTGATCGGCAACGAGCTGTACCTGGGCATGCTCTACCTCTGCGCCCTGCCCGCCACCGTGCAGTCGGCGATTGCCTTCACCTCCCTGGCGCGGGGCAACGTGCCGGCGGCGATCTGCAGCGCCGCGGCGTCCAGCCTGTTCGGGATTTTCCTCACGCCGTTGCTGGTGACCCTGCTGCTGAATGTGCACGGCGATGCCGGCTCGACCCTGGATGCCATCATCAAGATCAGCGTGCAGTTGCTGCTGCCCTTCATCGCCGGGCAGATCGCCCGCCGCTGGATCGGTGCCTGGGTGGGCCGCAACAAGAACTGGCTGAAATTCGTCGACCAGGGTTCGATCCTGCTGGTGGTCTACGGCGCCTTCAGCGAGGCGGTGAACGAAGGCATCTGGCACCAGATCCCGTTGTGGAACCTGGCCGGGCTGGTGCTGGCCTGCGGCGTGCTGCTGGCGTTGGCGCTGCTGGCCTCCAGCCTGCTGAGCAAGCTCTTCGGTTTCAACCAGGAAGACCGCATCACCATCCTCTTCTGCGGTTCGAAGAAGAGCCTGGCCACCGGCGTGCCCATGGCCCAGGTGCTGTTCGCCGGCAGCACCATGGGCGTACTGATCCTGCCGCTGATGCTGTTCCACCAGATCCAGCTGATGGTCTGCGCGGTGCTGGCCCAGCGTTACGCCAAACGCCCCGAGTCGGTGCCGGAGCTGATGGCGCAGGTCGATCCCTGAGAGCCTGATGAACAACAGCCCCCCCCTGTAGGAGCGAGCTTGCTCGCGATAAATCGTCAACGAAAACGCGCTGCGCCTGACCGCCTCAACTTCGCGGATCGCGAGAGTGGCTCCCCCTACAGCCCCCTGTGACGGCGGTCAGTTGTGCTTCGGACCGCCTTTCCACGGCGCGTATCCCACCAGCACGTTGCCCCGCGCCAGCCCCTTGTCGCCCACCTTGAAGCCGGGCATCTGCCGCAGGTTCATCTACCTGCATTGCGCGGTGTCGACCGGCAGCGGCCAATCTGTAGAAGCATCAAGCGGTTACTCCTGGGGAAAGCCAGGGTTTGTGCTTTTGTCAGGGGCGGCAAGCCGATAGCATAGCGCCACTTTTTTTGCCGGTCGGCGATCTTACATGGAAGTTTTCATGCGTTTCTTGCTCGCGCTTTGTGCGTTGTCCCGCCTTGCTGGTTACAGCATCAGCCCCTTGTTCTCAGGGTCGTTAAAGACACCTGCAACCGCTTTTTTCAGCAGCGTGAAGGAGTAAATCAATGGCCGTTCCTCATGGGCGTTCGTTAGCGGATTTTTTGCCTTTAAAGCCTGCTGAACAGCTTCTTCTCAAGCACGCAGCGTTGGGAGGGATGACCGAAATTTCGACGCAGCGCCCCACAGATGCCACACCAAGCAATACCGTTCGAGCAGGCTTCCTGCGCTTCCTGATTCTGGGTGGTGACGATCTGAACCCCGTTCATGAACTCGGGGTGATGTTGAAGGGAGCGTTTATCGAAGGCGATCTGGAGCTCAGAGAAACCCAGATAAACGCGAGCATCACGCTAACCCATTGCGACCTGCAGAATCTGAGCCTGAGAGGCGCATCGGTAAGAGGCACCATCAATCTTGCCTACAGCCACTGTAAAAGTCTCAAAGCCAATCTGATGACGGTTTCAGGAGCGATGTACCTGGACCATCTAAAGTCCAGGGAAAGCATGAGCCTGCAGAAATCCAAGATTGGTGCGGCCTTGCTGTTGCGCGGCACTAGTCTGAATGGCCAGGGTGGCTATGCCTTGGTCGCCGACGGTCTGGTCGCTCACAGTGTCCATTTCGAAGAAAAGTTCATCGCGCTCGGCGAGGTCTGCCTGAACGGAGCGGTAATCAAAGGACAGCTCAATTGCCGGGACTGTAGTTTCAAGGCGACGGATGCGTCGGCACTGAGCGCCGACGGCATCACTGTCCAAGGGAATGTCTTTCTCACCACTGGGTTTCACTCTCAGGGGCCCGTTAGACTTTCAGGCGCCCGTATCCGGGGGCAACTCAGCCTCAAAGAGGCTCGTTTTGAAAGAAAGGACAAAGACGAGAACGGCAAAACACTAATCGCTCAAAGTGCCCATGTCGAGGGTGTCCTGATCATGACAAATCTGGCCCTCCCTCTTGATAACGCGACCCTCAGCAGCTCCCACGTGGGCACCCTGCACGATGACGCGAGCACTTGGGGCAAGGAAATTGGCCTCAATGGGTTCACTTACGACTTCCTGACAACCGAGGCTCCCTTGAGAGCCCAGGAACGCATTGACTGGCTCGATCGGCAGATACCTGCAAATACCGGGGCTGACGGGCTCAAAGGTTCGGCCAGCAAATTCCGCCCGCAACCCTGGCGTCACCTTCAGCACGTCCTCGAGGAAATGGGCCATGCGGAGGAAGCTCGCGAGGTAGGTATCGCGTTCGAAAAACGCTTGCGCAAAGTCGGCCTGATCGGCCAGGCACCCGCAGGCATTCCTCGCGGCCTGAGGTGGCTGTACCGCCTGCCAGCCTTGGGCCTGCATTCGCTCTATGGCCTTTTCACCGGTTTCGGCTACCGCCCCATGCGCCTGCTCTCCTGGTTCTTCGGCACCTGGCTGGTGTGCACCAGCGTCTACTGGTACGCCGCCGTCGAACACGAGGTCTTCGCCCCCAGCAACCCACTGGTATTCCAGAACGAGGCCTACGCCAGTTGTACCCCTGAATATGGCGATGCCTGGAAAGAGCAACACCCTAAGCAGGATCTGCCTTCCACCGTAGGCAACTGGTACACCTGCAAGGCCCTGCGCGGCGAATACACCGGCTTCAGCCCCGGCGCGTATTCGCTGGACATCCTGCTGTCGCTGGTCGATCTGCAGCAGGAAAAGGACTGGGGTCCGATCACCCCGACGCCCTTCCCCGGCTATTGGGATGAACTCAAGAACCTCGAATGGGGCCACGGCATCCGTCTGCTGATCTGGCTCGAAACCCTCATCGGCTGGGGCATCAGCCTGTTGCTGGTGGCGATCGTCTCCGGTCTGACTCGGCGCAAGGAATAAGCGTCTATACCTGCACGGGCCTCGAACGGGCCTGCTCGATACCCTTCACGGTTCAAACAAGGAAGCTTCACATGAGCGCCATCGGCAATTTTCTCTGGTTTATCCTCGGCGGCATTTTCATGGGCCTGTGCTGGTGGCTGTGGGGCATCCTGGCCTTTATCAGCATCGTCGGCATTCCCTGGGGCCGGGCCTGTTTCGTCATCGGCACCTTCTCGTTCTTTCCGTTCGGCAAGGAGGCGATCAGCCGGCGCGAGCTGAACAACAAGGACGATATCGGCACCAGCGGCCTGGGGGTGATCGGCAACGTGCTCTGGTTCGTGTTCGGCGGTATCTGGCTGGCGCTGGGGCATGTGATGTCGGCGCTGCTGTGCTTTATCACCATCATCGGCATTCCTTTCGGCATCCAGCACCTGAAGCTGGCGGGCATCGCCCTGGCGCCGATCGGCAAGACCATCGTGCGCAAGGAAGTGGCCGCCGCGGCGCGCACCTTCAATGCCCAGGATGCGGCGCTGAAACAGCGTCAGCCAGGCTGAAGCCCAGGCGCGGAGGCCTCGTCGAGGCCTCCGCCGCTGCGCATGCCGGCCGGCATGCTCCCCACGCTTGCGCACTCCGACCGCCCTCAAGCTCGCAACCTGATCGCCAACACCACGTCACCTTGAAACAAGCCGCACCACGACCTTGAAGGACGCCCACAGCGGCGCCCGCCGCAGTTGGACAAGTCCCACGCCCACTGCTTTCATTCAGCCCCGGGACCCTGCGCAGTCCGCGCTCGCCAGGAGGCTTGTCGCCCCCGCCCACCCGTTCACGCCCAAGGCCCGCAATGCTCAAGACCATTGAAGCGCAAGTGCTGAAACAGGCCACGCCGCCGGCCCTCAAGGCCGAGTTCGCCCAGTACGACTTCGAGCGGCTGCACGGTTTCTGCCTGCTGATCTACGTCGCCAGCATCAGCATCTGGCTGCTGTTCAACCTGATCGTCAGCTTCCCCGGCAAGCAGGGCTTCACCCTGTACTCGATGGCGTTCCTGGCCGCGCTCGCGATCAACGCGATCGTGCTGGCCTTCACCAAAAAGGTCCGGCACTTCCAGTGGCTCAACCTGGTCTTCGTGCTGATCATCGGCGCGGGCATCCGCCTGGTGATCGAAGGCATGCCGCTGGAGCTGCGCCCCGACTGGCTGATCATCGGCGCCTCGAGCATGCTCTACAGTGCCTCGGTGCTGCCCCTGCGCCGCTGGTCGTTCTTCGCCACCGTCGTGCTGACCTGGGTGGTGCTCGACCCGTTCATCATGACCCAGACCTCGGTGCTGGAACTCAAGGGCGCCATGCTGCTGATCTACGCGCTGTTTCTCACCGCCCTGACCCTCTACAGCTTCATCAAGCTACGCCAGGCCAAGCTGCACACCTACATCATGTCCAAGCTGTTGCTGGAACAGGCCTACAACGACACCCTGACCGGCATCCCCAACCGCCGCTCGTTCATGGCCCGTGCCAGCGAACAACTGGCGGCGCAACCCCGGGAGCATGACCACTACCTGGCGATGATCGACGTCGACAATTTCAAGAAAATCAACGACCTGTACGGCCACGACAGCGGCGACGAAGTGCTCAAGCAGGTGGCCGCGGACATCAGCACGGTCATGGCCGGTTTCGACTACGCGCGCCTGGGCGGCGAGGAGTTCGCCATCTACCTGTGCGGCGTGCGCCGCAGCGACGTGGAGCAACTGGCCGAACGCCTGTGCCAGGTGGTGCGCCAAGCGCCGGCCCGCCACCCAGTGACCATCAGCATCGGCCTGGCCCGGGTCGAGGACAGCGACAGCCTGAACCAGGCGCTGGTCAAGGCGGACAAGGCGCTGTACCAGTCCAAGCACACGGGCAAGGATCGTTACACCTTTCACCCGTGACGGCTGCGGCAACGCACCGGCGCGACCCGCCGGGCAAATAAGATAAACTGCCGCCCTCTCTTGATCAGGCGCCCCCGTCATGCCCGCAGAGCACGCCCCCAAGCCCTATACCCTCCTGGCGATCGACGACGACCCGCAGTCGTTGATCGTGCTCTCGAAAACCCTGACCACCGAATATGAAGTGCTGCTGGCGAAGAACAGCGAGCGCGGCCTGGCCCTGGCCCGCAGCGCCAGCCCCGACCTGATCATCCTCGACATCCTGATGCCCGAGATGGACGGTTTCCAGGTGCTCAGCGAACTCAAGCGCCACCCGGCGACCGCCGCCATCCCGGTGATTTTCCTGACCTCGCGCAGCAGCGTCGAAGACGAACGCCTGGGCCTGCTGCTCGGCGCCGCCGACTACATCGCCAAGCCGATCTCGCCACCGGTGGTGCTGGCCCGGGTGGCGACGCAACTGGGCTACCGCGACAAGCCCCTGCACAGCCCGCAACCGGCGGCCGAACCCTCGGCCGGCAGCGACATGCGCGACGGCTTCATCGGCGCCCTGGCCTTGCAGCTGGCCGGCAACCCGCAGATCCGCCTCGAGGCGCTGCTCGATACCCTGTCGATCCTGCTCGACAGCGGCGTGACCCAGAGCGACCCCGCGGCGTTTCGCAGCGCCGCCTGCCTGGCCCTGATGGGCCTCAACCAGCCCGGCAGCGGCATCGGCCAGGCCCTGGCCCACAGCCGGGTGCTGATCGAGGAGATTCTCGCCCACGCCGACCCGGAAGACCGCATCCTCAACCTCGCCTGGAAAATCACCCATGCCGAGGCGCTGCTCCAGGGCGACCGCAGCCCGGCAAGCCTCGATCTGCCGTTCTCGACCCGTCTGTTCGCCCTGGCGCTGAACTACCACCTGAGCCTGCTGCAACCCGGCGACGACCTTGCCGGCCGGCATGCCCAGGCCATGGCGCAGATGTATCAACAGCCGGGGTTCGAGCAATGCATCGCCTGCGGCCCGGCGTCGCTCTCGGCGGCCTTGCTGAGTTCGTCACAGAGCTTTTTCGGCCTTTGAACGGACAGTGAGCCTTGCCCATGCCTAACCTCGCTGACCTGGAACTGTTCGTGCTGATTGCCGAGCTGCAGGGCCTGTCGCCCGCGGCGCGCATCATGTCGATCACCCCGGCCGCCGCCAGCCTGGCGCTCAAGCGCCTGGAAAACCGTCTCGGCGTGCGCCTGTTCACCCGCTCCACCCGCACCATGAAACTCACCCCCGAGGGCGTGCGTTACCTGGAAAGCGCGCAGCACGCCCTGAAGATCCTGGCCAACGGCAAACGCTCATTGACCCACGACGACGGCATGCTGGAGCTCACGGTGTCTTCCGACCTGGGCCGCAACCTGCTGCTGGACCTGCTCACCCGGCTCAAGCAGCAACGGCCGCGCCTGTACATCAAGCTGGCCCTGAGCGACAAGGAAGAGGACCTGCTCAAGGGCCGCTTCGACGCGGCGCTGCGCTATGGCAAAAGCCTGGCGCTGGACCTGGTGGAGCTGCCGGTGCTCAAGCAGCACCACTTCATCGCCTGCGCCGCGCCCGGCTACCTGGCCGAACATGGCACGCCCGAATCGCCGGAACAGCTGAGCGAGCACGAATGCATCATCTGCCACAGCATTGGTCGGCCGGAGAGTCGCTGGCGTTTCCATGCGCCGGGCCAGATCGAGGACGTGCGGGTGCAGGGGCACTTCTGCTGCGACGATGGCGATGCCGCGCGGCGCTGGGCGCTGGCCGGCCATGGCGTGGTCTATCTGCCGCTGTTGAACGTGGTCGAAGACCTGCTCGCCGGGCGCCTGCTGCCCCTGCTCCCCGGCTGGCAGGCCGACGCCGCGCCGCTGAACCTGGTGGTGTCGCACCGTTCGCAAATCACCGAGTCGCTGCGGGCCTTGCACCAGTGCCTGGTGGAGCACTGCACGGACCGCATGGCGCGCTACCTCGAGCTGACCCGGGCAACGCGCTAACCCTGGGCCGCGCGCAAGTCGACCAGCAGCTCATAGGCCTGCTGGAACTCCAGCCGGTAGATCCGCTCCTGAATGGCCCGCAGGGCGCTGCAACGGCTTTGCTCGCACAGCTCATCGACCAGCGCCAGGGCCTGCGCATTATGGTTGCGCAGCAGCTTGGCCAGCCGCTCCAGCTTCAGCACCTGCTCACTGCCCAGCGCCTCGCTCTCCCGGCCCTGGGGCCCGGCACCCGCCGCAGGCAAACACACCAGGCCGGCCAGCAGCGGCTCCAGGCACTGCGCCAGCTGGCGGATCAAGGGCGCAAGATCGGCCTGCCCGGCGCACTGCTCCTCCAGTTGCCGGGCCGCCTGCCTGACCGCCGTGGCGCCGATGTTGCCGGCCGCGCCCTGCAGGCTGTGGGCCAGAAAGCCGATGGCCTGCAGGTCCTCGGCGGCATGGGCCCGCCACAGGCGCTCGATGAGCCCTTGCTGCCCATCGCAAAAGTCCGCCAGCAGTTTGTGGTGCAGCACCAGGTCCTGGTTCACCACCGCCAGCCCGAGCGCCGAGTCGATGCCCGGGTAGGCTGGCGCTGAAACACCGTTGGGCAGGCTTGCCGCAATCGCCCCCGCGGGCAGTTCCAGGTGCTTGATCCAGCGCACCAAAGTCCGATAGAACGCCGTGACTTCCAGCGGCTTGCTGATCAGGTCGCTCATGCCGGCGGCCAGCACCCGGCCCTGGACATCGGCCTGGCTGCTGGCGGTCACCGCGATGATCGGCAGCGAGCGCAGGTGCGTATAACCGCGGATCTTGCGCGTGGTGCCGTAGCCGTCCATGACCGGCATCTGGCAATCCATCAGCACACCGTCGAAACGACCGTCCCCGAGCAACCGCTGCAAGGCCTCGGCGCCGTTGGCGGCCAGCACCACCCGGACCCCGGCGCGCTGCAACAGGCCCTGCAACACATCCTGGTTCAGCCGGTTGTCCTCGACCACCAGCACCCGCGTCC
>NZ_JACMZT010000076.1:0-13932 GCF_017349615.1 Pseudomonas sp. GW531-T4 | reverse complement strand
CCTTAGTCACCTTCGGAGGCTCCTCAACTACCGGCTGCTTGGCCTCGATCAGGCTCAGCAACGTGATACCCAATGCAACCGCCAGCACAGCCAGGCCGATAGCCGCCGGCATCGACAGGTGATGGTCGACATGATGGTCGTCAGAGGCCCACAAGGCCCCTCGCCGTACGTTGGGGGTCAGGTCGTTCATCAGTTTTGCGTCGCCAGGCCAATAGCACTGATACCGGCAGCGCGTACCAGATCCATTGTGTGCACGATGCTTTCATATTGGGTGCCACGATCGCCGGCGATCACTACATCCAGTTTTCCGCTGTTCTGCATCTCGGTGAGCCGGCTCGTCAGTTGCTCGTCGCTGATGGGCTGGCCATCGACAAACAAGCCACCGTCGTTGGCGACGCCGATATTGAGCGTTACCGACTCGATTGCTTCTTGCGAGGAAGACTGCGGCAACTCCAGGGTAATGCCCGTGCCCTGGATCATCTCGATCATGATGAGTACGAAGAACACCAACAGAAACATCATCACGTCGATCATCGGAATGATTTCGATGCGGGCTTTCTCTTCATGTCCGAGATAGTTTGATCTCTTGCTAGCCATGATTATTTCTCCGAGTGGCGTAGGTATTAATCAACCCTTGGCCAAGCGCCCAACCAGCATGGACTTGATCAGTTCCATCTGATTGACGACCAGGCGGATACGCTTGTTGAAGTGATTGAGAAAAATCACGCAGACGATGGCGATGCATAAACCGACAGCGGTGGCGACCAGTGCATGGGCAATAGGCCCGGTTACCGAACTGACTTTCTGCGATGTATTGGCCGCCAATACACTGAATACCTGGATCATGTGAATGATGGTGCCGAGCAGTCCAAGCAGCGGACCTAAAGTTACACAGGTATCCAGTACCCACAGATTGCGATCCAGTCGCGGAATCTGAATCATGATGGTTTCATCGATATCCCGCTCCAGCGCCTCTTCGGACTTGCCGTGAGACTCCACCGCGGCCAATACCAACTTGCCTTGGGCACTTTTACTGTAGTGATCTGCAACTTTCTTGACGTCGGCCAGGTTGTCCTGGTCTACCCGCTTCAAATCCAGATCAAGACTTTGTCCCAGTTTGATACTCGTACTGAAGAAGAAGTAGCGTTCGATGATCACGGCGATCCCGATGATGAATACCACCACCATCAGGGGAATGAGCCCCCAAGAGTCTTTGGAGTACTGAATGACATCTTCTAACATGTGAAATCCTTCATTAACGTTGAGATACATGCTCGGTAGCGGGTACTGGACCGGCGTTGCGAGGCCTTGGTGCAGGTGCTCGACACGCCTCTGTGGAGGGCCAGGTGGAACGAGCGAAGGGGTCTTTGCAAAAACCTGACCAACAGTTCAGCTTAAACCTTTCAGCATGTATAAAATCTTCGAAAACAGCTCTAAATCGGCAATTTTGGCTGAGAAAGAATGGTTTCTTCCTGACGAGCGGTTTGGGTCGGGACAAACGGCTTGAGATCGATTTTCAATACGTGGCGGCAGGGACCTTTGTATCCGCCCCAACATGAAACGCCTCGCACCGTTTTGTGTCCGTTACTCGGCGTCAGGATTCGGATACAAGGGCTGGCCTGTCGCTGGAAGTGCTTGAAAACAGGCTCAATATCTCGAAATGAAGCTGTCCTCATCAGCCTGGATGACCGGGTGTTCGGCTGCCTGCAAGGTCGTACCGGTATGAAGGGCTCGCCTGCTTGAAGCAGGGATCTGCGGTCTCTCCGATACAGTGCGCAGGGGGGAACCGGGCGAAACTTGATCGGGCCGTGGCTGAAGATTCCATAAGCCGTGGTCGGGGCCTTTCGCTGGTCCGGCTGTTCTGGGCAAAGGTCAATCTTGTTGACTGCATGCATGCCCCTGGCTTTCGTTCTGATAAATAAAAAACCGGCGATGAATGACTTCGCCGGAAAAGACATCCTTGTCTGTGGAGGAGAACTCTTCACTTCTTGGGCAAGAAGTGAAATCGAATAAAAAAGTCGACAACAGTTACCCGTGTCGACATAAAGCACAGCCTGCTACTTCATCAATAGCCTGCAGTGCTAGGAGTCCGGCCACTTGGGAGATAAGCCGGAAATCGGTGGAGCCGATACTGGAATACATAGGCAGGACTCAGATCTTTCTATATGACCGATTTCTGTATTGGGGACAGATAATCTTGTAATAGATAATCCAGTCTTTCTTTAGCCTGAGTGCTCATGCGACGAGTGATAGCCCGGGCGATTAATGCACTTCTTCAAGTGTAAGAAAACAAATGGTTCTGCCTGTGAATATCGTGTGTGGTTACTTCAGTTGAGTGAAAAACCTGTCTGTTCAAAGTGTTCGTCAGCCGTCGAAATTAAAATGGAACTCACGTCCAAAAAAACTAACCTTTGGGTCAGCTTAATCGTTTAAGCAGAAAGCGGGCCAACTTCCCGGGAGGGGCCGGAATAGAGGGTTTCCGGGCGAAAAGCAAATGACCTTGGCCGCGGATTCAGGGATAAGCGGTTGCTATTCGGCAGTCGAGTGGCTGTTTCCACTTGTGGCTGCGCACTCAAGCGGCGCCTGGTGCGCGGGTTTGGGGCGCCATTCATCCATCCTTGTCAGGCAGGAGTCATGCACGTTGGGTGATAGGGACTGCCAGCCCTTTCTGATGGCTGTTGCCTGGGCCAGGCCGGGGGCTGAGGGGAGGTGTTGCGAGGTGGGGGCATGGGCTGTCAGGCAGCCCATGCCGATAGTGAAAAGTCTTCGATCAGTGACCTGCCTGCCACGGCTGCCCCAGCGACACCGGCGCATACAGGCGGGTGCGCAGCGCATCCCGGGACAGCAGCACCAGCACCAGGATGGTCGCGGCATACGGCAGCATCGCCAGCAGGTTCGAGGGAATCGCCAGGCCCAGGCCCTGCGCCACCAGATGCAGGATGCTGGCGAGGCCGAACAGGTAGGCGCCGAGCAGCAGGCGCCACACGCGCCAGCTGGCGAACACCACCAGCGCCAGGGCGATCCAGCCGCGACCGGCGCTCATGTTTTCCGCCCACATCGGTGTGTAGGCCAGGGACAGGTAAGCCCCGGCCAGGCCGGCCATGGCGCCGCCGAACAGCACCGCCAGGGTACGTACCCGCAGCACCGGCAGGCCCATGGCGCTGGCCGCGTCGGGGTTTTCGCCGACTGCCTGGATGATCAGGCCGACCCGGCTTTTCAGGATCACCCAGGCCACCCCGGCGAACAGGGCAAAGGACAGGTAGACCAGCAGGTCCTGGGCAAACAGCATGCGTCCGATCAGCGGGATCTCGCTCAGCAGCGGAATCGCCATGGGCTCGAATCCGGCCAGGGGTTTACCGACCCAGCTGGCGCCGACGAAACTCGACAGCCCGACACCAAAGATGGTCAGGGCCAGGCCGGTGGCCACCTGATTGGCGTTGAACACCAGCGCCACCAGGGCGAACAGCGATGACAGCAGCATCCCGGCGAGCATCGCCAGCAGTACGCCGAGCCACAGGTTGCCGCTGTTCAGGGCGACGATAAAACCGATCACCGCGCCAAACAGCATCATGCCTTCCTGGCCGAGGTTGAGGACGCCGCTCTTTTCGCAGATCAGTTCGCCCAGGGCCACCAGCAGCAGCGGCGTACCGCAGCGGATCATGGCGTAGAAAATATTGCTCAACAGATCGATATCCATCACAGCGCTCCTGCCTGTACGGAAGGGTTGGCGGCGCGACGTGCCCAACGCAGGTTCAGGCGTGGCCGATAGAGAATCAGCACGTCACTGGCCAGCAGGAAGAACAGCATCATGCCCTGGAACAACTGGGTGATGGCTTGCGGCAGGTTGAGGCTCATCTGCGCGTTCTCGCCACCGATGTACAGCAGCGCCATCAGCAGGCTGGAAAACAGAATGCCGATGGGGTGCAGGCGGCCGAGAAAGGCCACTGTGATCGCCGCATAGCCGTAGCCGGGCGACACCTGGGGCACCAGTTGGCCGATGGGGCCGGTGACTTCGCACACCCCGGCCAGACCGGCCAGCCCACCGCTGATCAGCAGCGCCAGCCAGATCAGGCGTTTCTCGCGAAAACCGACGAAGCCGGCGGCGCGTTTGTCCAGGCCCAGCACCTTGATCTGGAACCCGACGAAGCTCTTTTGCAGCAGCACCCACACCGCCACCAGGGCCAGCAGGGCGAAATACACCCCGGCATGCACCCGGCCATCTTCCAGGAGCAGCGGCAGGCGGCTGGCATCACCGAACATCGCCGACTCGGGGAAGTTGAACCCGGCCGGGTCTTTCAGCGGCCCGTGCACGCAATACAGCAGCAGGTTCAGGGCGATGTAGTTGAGCATGATGCTGGTGAGGATTTCATTGGCATTGAAGTGCGTGCGCAACCAGGCGGTGAGCCCGGCCCAGGCGGCACCGGCCAGGGTGCCGGTGAGCAGGATCAGCACCAGCGCCCAGCGGCTTTGCAGGTCGATGATGTTCACCGCCAGCGCGCTGCCGGCCAGGGCGCCGAGCAGCAATTGGCCTTCGGCGCCGATGTTCCAGATCCGCGCCTGATACGCCACGGCCAGGCCGAGGGCACAGAGCAGGATCGGCAGTGCCTTGACCAGCAGTTCGGAGACGCCATACAGGTCGCTGATCGGGGCGATCAGCAAGGTGTGCAAGGTTTCCAGCGGGTCGTGGCCCAGGGCGATGAACAGCAGCGAGCCGCAGCCCAGGGTCAGGACCGCGGCCAGCAGCGGCGAGCACCAGAGCATCAGGCGCGATTGCTGGCCGCGGGGTTCGAGAGAAAGCAGCATAAATAAAGAGCTCCGTTACGCGGGCTGAGCAGATAAGTGGACGGGGGGATCGAACTGGCCGGCCATCCAGCCGCCGACCTCGATCAGGCTGGTGTCCGCGGTGGCCTTGAGCGCCGACAGGCGACCGCTGCACAGGGCCGCCAGGCGATCGCTGATCTGGAACAGTTCATCGAGGTCTTCGGAGATCACCAGGATCGCCGCCCCCGCATCGCGCAGGGCCACCAGGGCCCGATGGATAGTCGCGGCGGCGCCGACGTCGACGCCCCAGGTCGGGTGCGCGGCGATCAGCAGCCTGGGGCGCTGGAGGATTTCCCGGCCGAGGATGAATTTCTGCAGGTTGCCTCCGGACAGGCTGCGGGCGGCGGTCTGGCTGTCCGGAGTTTTCACCGCAAAGCGGCGGATGATGTCTTCGGCCAGGGCCAGCACTTTGCCGCGCTGAATCAGGCCTTTGCTCACCAGCCCTTGCTGGAAGGCGGTCAGCAGGGCGTTGTCCGCCAGGCTCAGTTCCGGCACGGCGCCGTGGCCCAGGCGCTCGGCCGGGACGAACGCCAGGCCCAGCCCGCGGCGGGCGTCGGGGCGCAGGTGGGCGACGGCTTGCCCGGCGAAGCGCAGGGTGGCGCCTTGGGCGCGGCCAAGGCGCTGTTCGCCGCTGAGCAGGGCCAGCAGTTCGTCCTGGCCGTTGCCGGCGACCCCGGCGATGCCGACGATTTCCCCGCTGCGCACGTCCAGGTCGATGTCCTTGAGCGAGCAGCCGAACGGATCCGGGTTGGGCCAGGACAGCTTCTGGACTTGCAGGAAGGCGTCGCCGCCCTTGGCCTTCGGGTAATCGGTGATCAGGCCCGCGGCTTCGCCGACCATCAGCCGCGCCAGTTCCTGGTCCGAGCATTGCGCGGGTATGCAGTGCCCGGCCACCCGGCCGCCGCGCAGCACCGTGGCGCTGTGGCACAGGGCGCGGACTTCGCCGAGCTTGTGGCTGATGAACAGAATGCTGCAGCCTTCGCTGGCCAGGCGGCGCAGGGTGACGAACAGTTCGTCGGCCTCCTGGGGCGTCAGCACCGAGGTTGGTTCGTCGAGGATCAGCAGGCGGATGTCCTGCATCAGGCAGCGAATGATCTCCACCCGCTGGCGCTCGCCGATGGACAGGCTGTGCACCAGGCGTTCCGGCTCCAGGGCCATGCCGTAGCGCTGCGAAACCTGGCGGATCTTCGGCTCCAGCTGCTTCGGCGTGCCGGCTGCGGCGCCCATGGCCAGGGCGATGTTCTGCGCCACGCTCAGGGTCTCGAACAGCGAGAAATGCTGGAACACCATGCCGATCCCCAGGCTGCGCGCCTGGGCCGGATTGCGCATGAGCTGATGCTGCCCCTGCCAGATCAGCTCGCCCGAGTCGGCCTGGGTTACCCCGTAGATGATCTTCATCAGGGTGCTTTTGCCGGCGCCGTTTTCACCGAGCAGGGCATGGATCTCCCCGGGCTGGATGCTCAGGTCGATCCCGTCGTTGGCCAGGCAACCGGGATAACGCTTGGTGATCCTGCGCAGTTGCAGGCGGGGTGTTGCATCGGGGATGGGTACAGGGTTTGGCATGACGGACTCGGGTTGCTGAACGTTATGCCGGTGGACAAAGCAATTTCCTGGCCAGTGAGTCAGGAAATTGCCAGGGCCCCGATGAACTGCGGCCTCGTGCCCCCTTTGCTCGTTCCCTGCACCTGCACTTGGCACCAGTTCAGGGCAAGGTGCTTGAAAAGGCTGCGGTTTACCCGAACGAGACTGGTCGAAAAATGATCAGGTGCCTGCAAGCCTTGCCGTATCGGCGGCTGGCGCAGCCTTGCACGGGTTATCCACAGCTTGCTCCACAGTATTTGTGTGCAAGCCCAAAGGTCGGGCATAAGCACTGTGTGGCTTTCTTCTAAAAGCGATAAACCGAGCTAACTTACTGTTTTAACTTGAAAAATATGTTTTTGATGAGCAATTGGACGAAAAGTGAGCAACCGCCGCAAAGCCACGTTGCAAAAGGGTTACAGGCGAGTGTGCTCAGGTTATCCACAGCCGGGTGCACAGCAGGTGTGGGCAAGTCGGCTATCCACCGGGCCATTGTGCACAGGATGATTTCCAGGCGTGGGTGCGTATTGGTGCACTCAGCGCTGCAAGAAGATGCGCCCGCGGCTCAGGTCGGCCAGCTGGCTTTGCAAGGTGGCGATCTGGCTTTCGCCCAGGGCCAGTTGCAGCTCTACGCCGTTGGCCGTGAACTGCTCCTCGACCAGCAGCCCGCCGAGTTCGGCGAGCCGCAGCTT
Source organism: Pseudomonas sp. GW531-T4 (assembly GCF_017349615.1). NCBI lineage: Bacteria > Pseudomonadati > Pseudomonadota > Gammaproteobacteria > Pseudomonadales > Pseudomonadaceae > Pseudomonas > Pseudomonas sp. GW531-T4. Next base: position 6,841 of record NZ_JACMZT010000076.1, on the reverse strand, counting down.
GACCAGGGCCAGCTCGCTGAAGCTGCAGGCGCAGCGCAGGGCTACGCGGCTGATCAGTTCGATGCGTTCGGCGCCTTGCAGGCACTTGTTGGCGCTGCCGCCATAGGCTCGGGCCAGGCCGCCGGTGCCCAGTTGAATGCCGCCGTACCAACGAATCACCAGTACCGCGACCTGATCGCAATCCTGGGCCTCGATGGCCGCGAGGATCGGCCGGCCGGCAGTGCCGCCAGGCTCGCCGTCGTCACTGCTGCGGTATTGGTCGGCGAGTTTCCAGGCCCAGCAGTTGTGGGAGGCGTTGAGATCGCTGTGCTGTTCGATGAAGGCTTGAGCCTCGGCCGCGCTGTTGATCGGTGCGGCGAGGGCGATAAAGCGGCTTTTGCGAATCTCTTCGCGGTATTCGCAAAGGCCGGCGAGGGTAAAGGGCATGCGCTGTGTTCTTTATAAGGCAGGCTTGAGGCCGCAACCCTTGAGGATGATGCGGATCAGGTTGTTGCCGGCGTCTTCCATGTCCTGCTTGGTCAACTTGCTGCGACCGGTGACGCGGCAGATCTGGGTGGCGAAGTCGGCGTAATGCTGGGTGCTGCCCCACAGCAGGAAGATCAGGTGCACCGGGTCCACCGGGTCCATCTTGCCGGCGTCGATCCAGGCCTGGAACACCGCGGCGCGCCCTTGGAACCAGGCGCGGTAGTCCTGGCTGAAGTATTCGCTGAGGCATTCGCCGCCGCTGATGATCTCCATGGCGAAGATCCGCGAGGCCTGCGGCTGGCGCCGGGAGAACTCCATCTTGGCGCGGATGTAGCGGCTCAGCGCTTCGGCCGGATCGTCGTCGGCGGTCAGGGTGTTGAAGGTGCTGTCCCACAGCTCGAGGATGTTGCTCAGCACCGCGACATACAGCCCAAGCTTGTTGGTGAAGTAGTAGTGCAGGTTGGCCTTGGGCAGGCCGGCATTCTGCGCGATGGTGTTCATGCTGGTGCCTTTGAAACCGTGACGGGCGAACTCGTCTTCGGCGGCCTTGATGATCGCTTCTTCGTTTTTCTGGCGAATACGGCTGGCGGGCTTGGCGGTTTGAGGGCCGGCGTGGGCTGGGACTTCAAGGGTCATAGGCGTTTCCGAGCTGTTCTGTGGGTGCAACCAGTGCGTTGATAGCGCACCCACAGGCCTCAGACAAGTCTTAATGGGCAGAAAACCCTCAAAGCGGTTCCAGGGTGTCGCTTTCGCGAGCCGGATTTGCGCTACGCAGCGCGGCTCGATCTTCCGGCAGCAACAGGCACATGAGGATCGCGGTCAGGCCGCCGCTGGTGATCGCCGAGTCGAACAGGTTCTGCACCACCTTGGGCAACAGGTGCAGCAGGTTCGGTTGCGCCGCGATCCCCAGGCCGACGCCGAAGGAGGTGGCGATGATCAGCATGCTGCGTCGGTCCAGCGGTGCCTGGGCGAGGATGCGCACGCCGGCCGCGGCGACGCTGCCGAACATCACCAGGGTCGCGCCGCCCAGCACCGGCTTGGGGATTTGCTGCAGCACCGCGCCGATCAGTGGAAACAGGCCCAGGCAGAACAGCAGCAGGCCGATATACAGCCCGACATGACGGCTGGCCACGCCGGTCAGCTGAATCACCCCGTTGTTCTGGGCGAAGGTGGTGTTGGGGAAGGCGCTGAAGGTCGCGGCGATCATGCAACTGACGCCGTCGCCGAGGATGCCGCCCTTGAGCCGGCTTATATAAGAAGGGCCGCTGATGGGCTGGCGAGCAAGCATGCAGTTGGCGGTCAGGTCGCCGACGGTTTCGATGGTGCTGATCAGGTAGATCAATGCCACGGGCAGGAACGCCGTCCAGTCGAAGCTGAAGCCGAAGCGGAAGGGCGTCGGCAGGCTGACCAGCGGCAGGTCGGGCAATGCCTGGGGCACCAGCTTGCCGCTGAACCAGGCGGCGAGGCTGCCCAGGGTCAGGCCGATGATGATTGCCGATAGCCGTACCCAGGGCGTGTTCGAGCGGTTCAGCAGGATGATCGTCAACAGCACGAACAGCCCCAGCGCCAGATTGCCTGGGGCGCCGAAGTCCGCGGCATTGAAGCCTCCGCCCAGGTCGGTGATGCCGACCTTGATCAGGCTGACGCCGATCAGGGTGATCACGATGCCGGTGACCAGCGGCGTGATGACCCGACGCAATTGGCCGATGAAGCGGCTCAGGACGATCTGCACCGCCGCGCCGAAAAAACATACGCCGAAAATCATCGCCAGGATGTCTTCCGGGCTGCCGCCCCGTTGCTTGACCAGAAAACCCGCGGACAGCACTGCGCCGAGGAAGGCGAAGCTGGTGCCTTGCAGGCAGATCATCCCCGCGCCGATCCCGAATGGCCGGCGCGCCTGGATGAAGGTGCCGACGCCGGAAACCATCAGCGCCATGCTGATCAGGTAGGGCAGGTAGGTGCCCAGGCCCAGGGCCGAGCCGATTACCAGCGGCGGGGTGATGATGCCGACGAAGCTCGCCAGCACATGCTGCAGGGCGGCGAGTATCGCGGCGAGCGGTTTCGGGCGATCGTCGAGGCCGTAGATCAGATCGCTTTGGCGGGAGGTGTCTGGCTGCATGGACTGGAAACTCAGGGCTGACGGTTCAAGGTCTTCGTGCCCTGCAAAAAGCTGTCCATGTGCTCAGGTTATTGTGCGTTATCTCCGCTGTAAGCCAATGAATGTGAGGCTTTGATGGCGTCTTCTGTTTTTTTCAGCGGGTGGCCGCCAGGCTGTCCAGGAAGCTTTCCAGCACCAAATGGGGGCGACGGCCCTTGCGTGTGACCGATGCCAGGCTCAGGTCATAAAAACGTGAAGCGGGTTTGAGGGCGCGTAGTCGTCCCTGCTGGACCCAGAGGCTGGCGTAGTGGTCCGGCAGGTAACCGATGTAGCGTCCGGTCAGGATCAGGAACGCCATGCCTTCGCGGTCCGAAGCGCTGGCGGTGCAATTGAGCGCCTGGTAATGGGCCTGGATCTCGGCGGGCAGGCGGAAAGTCGGGGCGATGGCGTCCTGCTCATTGAGGCGCCGATCGTCCAGTTGCTTGTCGTCGACATAAAACAGCGGATGGCCGACGGCGCAGTAAAGCAGCGAGCGTTCGCTGTACAGCGGCTGGTATTCCAGCCCGGACAAGGCGCTGGCCTGGGGCACCACGCCGACATGCAGGCGACCGTCGAGCACCCCTTGTTCGACTTCGTTGGGGGCGATCATGCGGATCTGGATCTGCACGTCCGGCCCGCGTTCCTTCAGTTGAGCCAGGGCATGGGTGATGCGCATGTGGGGCAGGGTGACCAGGTTGTCGGTCAGGCCGATGATCAGTTCGCCCCGCAGGTGACGGTGCAGGCCGTTGACCTCGGTGCGAAAACTTTCCAGGGCGCTTAACAGTTGCAGGGCCGATTGATACACCTCGCGACCCTCTTCGGTCAGCGAGAAGCCGGCGCGCCCGCGTTGGCACAGGCGCAGGCCGAGGCGTTGCTCAAGGTCGCTCATCTGCTGGCTGATGGCCGAGCGACCGATGCCGAGCACGGTTTCCGCGGCGGAAAAGCCACCGCACTCGACCACGCTGCGAAAGATCCGTAGCAGGCGGATATCAAAGTCGCTGACTTGCGCCAGCGGGTCGGCGCGACGGCTGCTCATAGTTTAGTGAACCACTGACTGAAGGTTATAAAAGTTGGATTTCACCGACTTTATAGCCGTGGCAACTTAGCTGCAACAACGCTTTCCGATCCCTGCGCCGCTTATTGCCCTGCGAGGTTTTGCCCCATGAACATGCATGAAAACGCTCCAGCTTCCCTGGCCAGCCAGCTCAAGCTCGATGCTCACTGGATGCCCTACACCGCCAACCGCAACTTCCAGCGCGATCCACGTCTGATCGTCGCCGCCGAAGGCAGCTGGCTGGTCGACGACAAGGGCCGCAAGGTTTATGACTCGCTGTCCGGCCTGTGGACCTGTGGTGCCGGCCACACCCGCAAGGAAATCCAGGAAGCGGTGGCCAAGCAACTGGGCACCCTCGATTACTCGCCGGGCTTCCAGTACGGTCACCCGCTGTCGTTCCAGCTGGCCGAGAAAATCACCGCGCTGACCCCGGGCAACCTGAACCATGTGTTCTTCACCGACTCCGGCTCCGAATGCGCCGATACCGCGGTGAAAATGGTGCGCGCCTACTGGCGCCTGAAAGGCCAGTCGACCAAGACCAAAATGATCGGCCGTGCCCGTGGCTACCACGGCGTGAACATTGCCGGCACCAGCCTCGGCGGGGTCAACGGCAACCGTAAACTGTTCGGCCAGGCGATGATGGATGTCGACCACCTGCCGCACACCCTGCTGGCAAGCAACGCGTTCTCCCGTGGCATTCCGGAGCAGGGCGGTATCGCCCTGGCCGACGAGCTGCTCAAGCTGATCGAATTGCATGACGCCTCCAACATCGCTGCGGTGTTCGTCGAGCCGCTGGCCGGTTCCGCTGGCGTGCTGGTGCCGCCACAGGGTTACCTCAAGCGCCTGAGGGAAATCTGCGACCAGCACAACATCCTGCTGGTGTTCGACGAAGTAATCACCGGTTTCGGCCGTACCGGCAAGATGTTCGGTGCCGACAGCTTTGGCGTGACCCCGGACCTGATGTGCATCGCCAAGCAAGTCACCAACGGCGCGATTCCGATGGGCGCGGTGATTGCCAGCTCCGAGATCTACCAGACCTTCATGAACCAGCCGACCCCTGAGTACGCGGTGGAATTCCCCCACGGCTACACCTACTCGGCGCACCCGGTGGCCTGCGCGGCCGGCCTGGCGGCACTGGATCTGCTGCAGAAGGAAAACCTGGTGCAGAGCGTCGCTGAGGTGGCGCCGCATTTCGAGAAGGCGCTGCACGGCATCAAGGGTGCGAAGAATGTCATCGACATCCGTAACTTCGGCCTGGCCGGTGCCATCCAGATTGCGCCACGGGATGGCGATGCCATCGTGCGTCCGTTCGAAGCGGGCATGGCCCTGTGGAAAGCCGGTTTCTATGTACGCTTCGGCGGCGACACCCTGCAGTTCGGCCCGACCTTCAACAGCAAGCCGCAGGATCTGGACCGTCTGTTCGATGCCGTCGGCGAAGTGCTGAACAAGCTCGACTGATTCCCCAAAACTGTAGGAGCCGAGCTTGCTCGCGATGGCGTACTCATAGGCGCCATCGTGGTTTGGCTCATGTTCAAAGTCATCTATATAGAGCAGGCGCCCCTTGGCGGGTGCCTGTGGACAACTTCAGGAGTTCCCCGATGAGCGTTATCCCGCATTTGATCAATGGTGAACTGGTGACCGAGAGCGGTCGCGCGGTCGATGTGTTCAACCCGTCCACCGGTCAGGCGATCCACAAGCTACCGCTGGCCAGCCGCGAAACCATCCAGAACGCCATCGATGCAGCCAAGGCTGCCTTCCCGGCCTGGCGCAACACGCCGCCGGCCAAGCGTGCCCAGGTGATGTTCCGCTTCAAGCAACTGCTGGAGCAGAACGAATCGCGCATCGCCCAGTTGATCAGCGAAGAACACGGCAAGACCCTGGAAGACGCCGCCGGTGAGCTCAAGCGTGGTATCGAGAACGTCGAGTTCGCCTGTGCCGCTCCGGAAATCCTCAAGGGCGAGTACAGTCGCAACGTCGGCCCGAACATCGATGCCTGGTCCGACTTCCAGCCGCTGGGCGTGGTTGCCGGCATCACCCCGTTCAACTTCCCGGCGATGGTGCCGCTGTGGATGTATCCGCTGGCGATCGTCTGCGGCAACTGCTTCATCCTCAAGCCATCCGAGCGTGACCCGAGTTCGACCCTGCTGATCGCCCAGCTGCTGCTGGAAGCCGGCCTGCCGAAAGGGGTGCTGAGTGTGGTGCACGGCGACAAGGCTGCGGTGGACGCGCTGATCGAAGCGCCGGAGATCAAGGCACTGAGCTTCGTCGGTTCGACGCCGATTGCTGAATACATCTACGCCGAAGGCACCAAGCGCGGCAAGCGCGTGCAGGCACTGGGCGGGGCGAAGAACCACGCCGTGCTGATGCCGGATGCCGACCTGGATAACGCGGTCAGTGCCCTGATGGGCGCGGCCTACGGTTCCTGCGGCGAGCGCTGCATGGCGATCTCGGTTGCCGTGTGTGTCGGCGACCAGGTGGCCGATGCGTTGGTGGCCAAGCTGGTGCCGCAGATCAAGGCGCTGAAAATCGGTGCCGGCACTTCCTGTGGCCTGGACATGGGGCCGCTGGTCACAGGTCAGGCGCGGGACAAGGTCAGCGGTTATGTCGAGGATGGCGTGAAGGCGGGCGCGAAGCTGGTGGTCGACGGTCGTGGCCTGAGCGTGCCGGGGCATGAAGAAGGCTTCTTCCTTGGTGGCTGCCTGTTCGACAACGTCACCCCGGAAATGCGCATCTATAAAGAAGAGATCTTCGGGCCGGTGCTGTGCGTCGTGCGAGTGAACAGCCTGGAGGAGGCCATGCAACTGATCAACGATCACGAGTACGGCAACGGTACCTGCATCTTTACCCGTGACGGTGAAGCGGCGCGCCTGTTCTGTGACGAGATCGAAGTCGGGATGGTGGGCGTCAACGTACCGCTGCCGGTGCCGGTGGCTTACCACAGCTTCGGCGGCTGGAAGCGTTCGCTGTTTGGCGACCTGCATGCCTACGGTCCGGACGGTGTGCGTTTCTATACCCGTCGCAAGGCGATCACTCAGCGTTGGCCACAGCGTGCCAGCCATGAAGCATCGCAGTTTGCCTTCCCTAGCTTGTAATAAGTAGAAGGGTATTAAAGGCCGCCCCCTTGGGGGCGGCCTTTGCTTTATAAGGGCGTTTTTGATCGATATGACAGATTTGTGAAAATAAGT
>NZ_JACMZT010000075.1:0-14022 GCF_017349615.1 Pseudomonas sp. GW531-T4 | reverse complement strand
ACGCCAGCCCTTGGCTGTTTCCATTCTCTGGCCGTGGACGCCTGCCATGGCCGGGCGATCCCGTTCCGCAAAACAACAACAATAAGTGGACTCGAACATGCCGAACCTCTCACGCAACGCCCTTGCGGCGCCGCTGGCCCTACCTGTTCGCCTGTGCTGCCTGGCCCTCTCGGGGCTGGGCGTGGTGGTCGCTCCGGCGCAGGCCGCGGGCTTTATCGACGACAGCCACGGCACCCTGACCCTGCGCAATTACTACCTCGACCGCGACTACAAGGACGACGGCGCGAAAACCGCGGCCCGGGAATGGGCCCAGGGGGCGATCCTCAACCTGGAGTCGGGCTTTACCCCGGGGACCGTCGGCTTCGGCCTGGACGCCCGCGGGCTGCTGGGGATCAAGCTCGACTCGGCGCCGGACCGCAGCGGCACCGAACTGCTGCCGGTGTCGGCCAGCGACAAGCGCGCGGCGGACGAATACTCGCGCCTGGCGATGACCGCCAAGCTGCGCCTGGCCCAGACCAGCGTGAAGACCGGCGATGTGTCGATCTTCCTGCCGTTCGCCTTTGCCAGCCCGTCGCGGCTGCTGCCGCAGACCTTTCGCGGCACCACCCTCAGCTCCAAGGACATCGACGGCCTGACCCTCAACACCGGCTATATCGACCGCATCAACAAGCGCGATTCCACCGACTACCAGGCGCTGAGCATCGCCTCGCCGAACCGGCGCTTCAACGGCGCGGCCACCTCGTCGCACATGGCTTACCTGGGGGGCGATTACCAGGTCGATCCGGACCTCAGCCTGCGCGTCTACCACGCCGAAGTGGCGGACTTCTACCAGCAGGACACCCTGGCCCTGCTGCATAACTTCAAGCTCGGGGACGGGGTGCTGAGCAGCGACCTGCGCAGTTTCTTCAGCCGCGAAGACGGCAGCGCCAAGGCCGGCAAGGTGGACAACCGCAACCTCTCGGCGCTGTTCGCCTATCGCTGGGGCGGGCATCGCCTGAGCCTGGGCTACATGCACGCCAGCGGCGACACGGCGACGCCTTACCTGTCGGGCACCGAATTGATGGGCATGAGCGAACTGACCATGAGTTCCGATTTTCTCAATGCCCGGGAACGGACCTGGCAGGCCATCTACGACTACGATTTCGCCGCCGCCGGGCTGCCCGGGCTGAAGAGCCGCCTGCGCTACGTGCGCGGCGACCATATCGAACTGGCGGCGCTGAATGCCGAGGACCGCAAGGAGCGGGAGTTCCAGATGGAGCTGGGGTACGTGATCCAGAGCGGGCCGCTGAAGAACCTCGGGCTGCTGGCGCGCAAGTCGATCTACCGCAACGATTTCCCCGCCGGCGCGGCGTTCCGCGATGAAAACCAGACCCGCTTCCTGGTGCTCTACACGCTGCCGATCTGGTGACGCCGCGAGCCGCAGCTCCTGACCCTGTAGCCGCTGCCGAGCCCGCGAGGCTGCGATCGGCAACGCAGTTGCCGCAAAACCTGCCTCCGTGATCTGCCTGGATAAAGGCGTTCGCCGGGTTGCGACGGCTACGCCATCGATCGCAGCCTGCGGCAGCGGCTACAGGGATCGCGGTGTCGGGGTAGCCGCTGCCGAGCCCGCGAGGCTGCGATCGGCAACGCAGTTGCCGCAAAACCTGCCTCCGCGATCTGCCTGAATGAAGGCGTTGGCCGGTTTGCGACGGCTACGCCGTCGATCGCAGCCTGCGGCAGCGGCTACAGGGATCGCGGTGTCGGGGTAGCCGCTGCCGAGCTTGCAAGGCTGCGATCGGCAACGCAGTTGCCGCAAAACCTGCCTCCGCGATCTGCCTGGATAAAGGCGTTCGCCGGGTTGCGGCGGCTGCGCCATCGATCGCTGCCTGCGGCAGCGGCTACAGGGATCGCGGTGTCGGGGTAGCCGCTGCCGAGCCCGCGAGGCTGCGATCGGCAACGCAGTTGCCGCAAAACCTGCCTCCGCGATCTGCCTGGATAAAGGCGTTGGCCGGGTTGCGACGGCTGCGCCGCCGATCGCAGCCTGCGGCAGCGGCTACAGGGATCGCGGTGTCGGGGTAGCCGCTGCCGAGCCCGCGAGGCTGCGATCGGCAACGTAGTTGCCGCAAAACCTGCCTCCGCGATCTGCCTGAATAAAGGCGTTCGCCGGGTTGCGACGGCTGCGCCGTCGATCGCAGCCTGCGGCAGCGGCTACAGGGATCGCGGTGTCGGGGTAGCCGCTGCCGAGCCTGCGAGGCTGCGATCGGCAACGCAGTTGCCGCAAAACCTGCCTCCGCGATCTGCCTGGATAAAGGCGTTCGCCGGGTTGCGACGGCTACGCCGTCGATCGCAGCCTGCGGCAGCGGCTACAGGGATCGCATGGATCGCAGGCTGGCGGCTACTGCTGGTAGACCTTTTTCAGCAGCCTGAGCAGTTCTTCGCGTTCCTGGTCGTCGAGGGAGGCGGTGGCGTCCTGGTCGCTTTCAGCGGCGATCAGCTTCAGTTCCTTGAGCAGGGTCTCGCCGGTCTTGCTGAGGAAGATCCCGTAGGAGCGCTTGTCCGGTTTGCAGCGCACCCGCACCGCCAGCGCCCGCTCTTCCAGCTTGTTCAGCAACGGCACCACCTGCGGCGGCTCGATGGCCAGCGCCCGGGCCAGGTCGGCCTGCATCAGCCCGGGATGCTGCTCGATGATCGCCAGGGCCGAGAACTGCGCCGGCCGCAGGTCGTGGCTCGACAGGCGGCCAATCAGGTTCTGGAACAGTTTCAGCTGCGCCCGGCGCATGGCGTAACCGATCAGGTCGTCCAGGGCAGAGTCCAGGGACGCCTGGGTTTCGCTGTCGGCGACGGGGGCCTCGGCGGCGGTGGCTATCTTGTTGGAAGACTTGGCCATTGCAGGGGAAATCCTCGGGCTGGCAGTTAAGAAGGCTATCTAGTTTGCCGGGATTGACCGGGGATAGCCATGGCCGCTGGCAGATGTCTTGGCCTTGAAACGCTCCGGGCACCTGAGAAAGCTTAGTTAATTTTATTAATAGTTAATTGACATAACTAATTCGGCGGTTTAGTTTTTGCCCATCTCAAGCCAAGAACAAAGAGAGCAATCGCCATGAACAACTACGAAGGTCGCTGGACAACCGTCAAGGTCGAGATCGAAGAGGGGATCGCCTGGGTCATCCTCAACCGTCCGGAAAAACGCAACGCCATGAGCCCGACCCTGAACCGCGAGATGGTCGACGTGCTGGAGACGCTGGAGCAGGACCCGGCCGCCGGCGTGCTGGTGTTGACCGGCGCGGGCGAAGCCTGGACCGCGGGCATGGACCTCAAGGAATACTTTCGCGAAGTGGACGCCGGCCCGGAGATCCTCCAGGAAAAGATCCGCCGCGAGGCCTCGCAATGGCAATGGAAGCTGCTGCGCATGTACGCCAAGCCGACCATCGCCATGGTCAACGGCTGGTGCTTCGGCGGCGGCTTCAGCCCATTGGTGGCCTGCGACCTGGCGATCTGCGCCGATGAAGCGACCTTCGGCCTCTCGGAAATCAACTGGGGCATCCCGCCGGGCAACCTGGTGAGCAAGGCCATGGCCGACACCGTGGGCCATCGCCAGGCGCTGTACTACATCATGACCGGCAAGACCTTCGGCGGGCAGAAAGCCGCCGAGATGGGCCTGGTCAACGAGAGCGTGCCGCTTGCGCAACTGCGCGAAACCACTGTCGAGCTGGCGCGCAACCTGCTGGAGAAGAACCCGGTGGTGCTGCGGGCCGCCAAGCACGGCTTCAAGCGCTGCCGCGAGCTGACCTGGGAGCAGAACGAGGATTACCTGTACGCCAAGCTCGACCAGTCGCGCCTGCTGGACACCGAAGGCGGCCGCGAGCAGGGCATGAAGCAGTTCCTCGACGACAAGAGCATCAAGCCCGGCCTGCAGGCTTACAAGCGCTGATGCAAACCCGGCGGGCGGCAGCGTCCGCCTGCTGTTCGACGCAGCGCCCAGGTGCTGGCGTGAACCGCTCCAATGCATTCCCGATAAAGACAATAAAGAGGAATCACCATGCTGGACGTGCCCCTGCTGATCGGCGGCCAGTCGTGCCCCGCCCGCGACGGTCGAACCTTCGAACGGCGTAATCCGGTGACTGGCGCCGTCGTCTCGCGCGCCGCCGCCGCCACCCTGGAAGACGCGGACGCCGCCGTGGCCGCGGCCCAGGCGGCATTTCCGGCCTGGGCGGCGCTGGCGCCCAATGAGCGACGCAGCCGCCTGCTGCGCGCAGCCGAGCAATTGCAGGCCCGTAGCGCGGAGTTCATCGCCGCGGCCGGCGAGACCGGGGCCATGGCTAACTGGTACGGCTTCAACGTGCAACTGGCGGCGAATATCCTGCGCGAAGCCGCGTCCATGACCACCCAGATCAATGGCGAGGTCATCCCCTCCGACGTGCCCGGCAGCTTCGCCATGGCCCTGCGCCAGCCGTGCGGCGTGGTGCTGGGCATCGCGCCGTGGAACGCCCCGGTGATCCTCGCCACTCGCGCCATCGCCATGCCGCTGGCCTGCGGCAACACTGTGGTGCTCAAGGCGTCCGAGCTGAGCCCGGCGGTGCATCGGCTGATCGGCCAGGTGTTGCAGGAGGCCGGCCTCGGTGACGGCGTGGTGAATGTCATCAGCAACGCCCCCGAGGATGCCCCGGCCATTGTCGAGCGGTTGATCGCCAATCCGGCGGTGCGCCGGGTCAACTTCACCGGCTCGACCCGGGTCGGGCGCATCGTCGGCGAGCTCTCGGCGCGGCACCTCAAGCCGGCCCTGCTGGAGCTGGGCGGCAAGGCGCCGCTGCTGGTGCTGGAGGATGCCGACCTGGATGCCGCGGTGCAGGCCGCGGCCTTCGGCGCCTACTTCAACCAGGGGCAGATCTGCATGTCCACCGAGCGCCTGATTGTCGATGCGCGGGTGGCCGAGGACTTCGTCGCCAGGCTGGCGGCGAAGATCGCCAGCTTGCCGGCGGGCAACCCGGAGGCCGCGGACTCGGTGCTCGGTTCGCTGGTGGACGCCAGTGCCGGCACGCGCATCCAGGGGCTGATCGACGATGCCCTGGAGCAGGGCGCGACCCTGGTCGCCGGTGGCCAATTGGCCGGCAGCATTCTGCAGCCGACCTTGCTCGACGGCGTCACCGCGGGCATGCGCCTGTACCGCGAGGAGTCCTTCGGGCCGGTGGCGGTGGTGCTGCGCGGCGCGGGCGACGAAGCACTGCTGCGGCTGGCCAACGATTCCGAGTTCGGCCTGTCGGCGGCGATCTTCAGCCGCGACACCGGGCGCGCCCTGGCCCTGGCGCAACGGCTCGAATCGGGTATCTGCCATATCAATGGCCCGACCGTGCACGACGAGGCGCAGATGCCGTTTGGCGGGGTCAAGGCCAGCGGCTACGGCAGCTTTGGTGGCAAGGCGGCCATCGAGCAGTTCACCCAGTTGCGCTGGATTACCCTGCAGAACGGTCCACGGCACTACCCGATCTGAACTCCGGCCCCCGGACCCAACAATCACAAGGCCCCAGCCCCTGGCTGCCAGGTCCCCGGTCGAACTTGCCGGCGATGGGCCTTGATGGAGGACAAACACGTGAATTCCGAATTCAGATCGCCAGCGCCGAACGCGGCCGCCGCGCCGCCTTATCGCCAGGTGGCCATCGCCCATCCCGCGGTCGAGGTCAGCGAAGAGCAGGGCATCCTGCACATGCGTTCCCTGGAGCCCCTGGCCGAGCTGCCGAGGCGCCTGCTGGACCGCCTGGTGCATTGGGCCTGGGTGCGCCCGCAGCAGACCTTTGTCGCCGCGCGCCAGGACGGCGGCGACTGGCGCCGGGTGAGCTACGCCGAGATGCTGGCCAGCGTGCGCGCCATCGCCCAGAGCCTGCTGGGGTATGGCCTGTCGGCCGAGAGGCCGCTGGTGCTGCTTTCCGGCAACGATATCGAACACCTGCAACTGGCCCTGGGGGCGATGTACGCCGGGATTCCCTATTGCCCGGTGTCGCCGGCCTATTCGCTGTTGTCCCAGGATTTCGCCAAGCTGCGGCATGTCTGCGACCTGATGCGGCCCGGGCTGGTGTTCGTCAGCGATGGCGCGGCTTTCCAGCGGGCGATCGATGCCGTGCTGCCGAACGACACGCCGCTGATCGTGGTGCGTGGCACCGTGGCGGGCCGGCCGCAGCGCGATTTTGCCAGCCTGTTGCAACACCCCGGCGACGCCGAGGCCGAAGCGGCGTTCGCCGCCACCGGCCCGGACAGCATCGCCAAGTTTCTTTTTACCTCGGGCTCGACCAAGCTGCCCAAGGCGGTGGTCACCACCCAACGCATGCTCTGCGCCAACCAGCAGATGCTGTTGCAGACCTTCCCGGTGTTCGGCGAGGAACCCCCGGTGCTGGTGGACTGGTTGCCGTGGAACCACACCTTCGGCGGCAGCCACAACCTCGGCATCGTGCTCTACAACGGCGGCACCTTTTACCTGGACGACGGCAAGCCGACGGCCCAGGGCTTTGCCGAGACCCTGCGCAACCTCAAGGAAATCGCCCCCACCGCCTACCTGACGGTGCCCAAGGGCTGGGAAGAACTGGTCAACGCCCTGGAGCAGGACGGCGAGTTGCGCGAGCGTTTCTTCTCACGCATGAAGCTGTTCTTTTTCGCCGCGGCCGGCCTGTCCCAGAGAGTCTGGGATCGTCTCGACCGGGTGGCCGAAGCCCATTGCGGCGAACGCATCCGCATGATGGCCGGGCTCGGCATGACCGAGGCATCGCCGTCCTGCACTTTCACCACCGGGCCCTTGTCCATGGCCGGTTATATCGGCCTGCCGGCCCCGGGTTGCGAGGTGCGCCTGGTGCCGGTGGACGGCAAGCTGGAAGGGCGCTTTCGCGGGCCGCACATCATGCCAGGCTACTGGCGCGCGCCGCAGCAGACCGCCGAAGCCTTCGACGAGCAGGGTTTCTACTGCTCCGGCGATGCGCTGAAACTGGTCGACGCCGCCGACCCGCAACTGGGCCTGATGTTCGACGGGCGCATCGCCGAGGACTTCAAGCTCGGCTCCGGGGTGTTCGTCAGCGTCGGCCCGTTGCGCAATCGCGCGGTGCTCGAAGGCTCGCCCTATGTGCAGGACCTGGTGGTGACCGCGCCGGACCGCGAATGCCTGGGGGCGCTGGTGTTTCCGCGGCTGTACGAATGCCGGCGGCTGGCCGGCTTGCCCGCGAATGCCAGCGATGCCGAGGTCCTGGCCAGCGCGCCGGTGCGGCGTTGGTTCGGCGATTGGCTGCAACGCCTCAACCGCGAGGCCAGCGGCAACGCCAGCCGCCTGGAGTGGATCGCGCTGCTCGACGAACCGGCCTCCATCGATCGTGGGGAAATCACCGACAAGGGCTCGATCAACCAGCGCGCGGTGTTGCAGTGGCGGGCTGACAAGGTCGAGGCGCTGTATCGCGGCGAGGAGCCTTCGATCCTGCGCGCCGAGCCTGGCCGGTGAGGGTCGCGGCCCCCTGAGGGCCGCAATGTCGCCAGTGCCGTGGCCACGGCACTGGACATCCCCCGGAAGCGCTTTGCCATCGCTGCCGAGGTCGCCATCTTGCGCAAGAGCCCTTTGGTGCATGGTCATTCGGACCACCTTCACCTATGACCTGAGCATCCAAGTGACGCCACAGCGGACCGCTGCGCTGAATGTGTGTTTTCCCTGGTTGCAATCCACGCCCCTTGCATTCAACTGAACCGGCTTCTGGCCCGCGGCTTTTTTCTATAGCCTACGGCTCCACTTCGCCGGCGCGATGGTGGCTGGCGCGAGCAGGATTTTTTTTGGATGCCGGGATTCGACATACACTGAATCTGCGTTCGTTAAGTGAAGAGGCGAGGGCGTATGGCGGTTGAGCGACGGGATTTCAGTGGCGGCATGAAGGGCAAGAACCTGCGTTACCTGGAAGAAACGCGGGTAGCGCCCGCGGCTACTACCCGGGCGGGTTTCCTGCTGCTCGAACACTTCTCGTTGCCGGCCTTCACCCAGGCCCTGGATACCATCGTCACCGCCAACCTGCTGCGTCCTGCCTTGTTCTCGCCGCGCACCTTTGGCTTGCAGGACGGTGAAGTCACCAGCGACCTCGGGTTGGTGATCCGCCCCGATGCGCGCCTGAACGCTCAGGCGCTCAAGGAGCTGGACCTGCTGGTGATCTGCGGCGGCTACCGCACGGAGCTCAAGGCCGATCCCGAGCTGGTCAGCCTGCTGAAGGCCGCCGCCGAGCTGGGCATCACCCTGGCCGGGCTGTGGAACGGGGCGTGGTTCCTCGGCGTCTCGGGGTTGCTGGAGGGTTACCGCTGCGCGATCCACCCGGAACACCGCCCCGCGCTGGCGGAGATTTCCAAGGTCACCCATGTCACCAGCGAAGCCTTTGTGGTGGACCGCGACCGGCTCACCGCCTCCAGTCCCGCCGGCGCCTTCCATATGGCCCTGGAGTGGATCAAGGGGTTGCACGGCAAGGCGCTGGTCGAGGGTATCGAGGACATTCTGTCGTTCGAGGAATCCCGCTACCGGCGCATCAAACCGACCCTGCACATCTCGTTGAGCGCGCCCTTGCGCGAGGTGGTCAATCTGATGGACGCCAACCTCGAAGAGCCGCTGCAAATGGAGCAACTGGCGGAGTATGCCGGGCGTTCCCGGCGGCAGATCGAGCGTCTGTTCAAGGAGCAGTTGGGCACCACGCCACAGCGCTATTACCTGGAGCTGCGCATCACCGAAGCGCGCCGATTGCTGCAGCACACCGAGCTGTCCCAGGTCGAGGTGCTGGTGGCTTGCGGCTTCGTGTCGCCGAGCCATTTCAGCAAGTGCTACAGCTCGTATTTCGGCTACCGGCCTTCGAAGGAAAAGCGCCTGGTGAAATGACCGCGGACGTCAGCGTCCATCAGCGTTCGAGCCACCAATATAAAAGTGTCTCATCCTCGTCATCATCCAGGTTTTTATAGATGTTGGAGTAGTACCACTGAGTCGCTGATCTATCTCGAAACCTGTTAAAGACATCGTTGATCTTCTCCATCCCGTTGCGCGCCGGAATCGCCAACGACAGGTTTCCCTCAAATACACCGTCCAGGGTTCCACCCAGCTCACAGGCCACGGTGTTTTCCAGCCAGGCTATTTCTTCTTGAGGAATAGCGTCCGCATAGATCTGGATGCAGAAATTCCCGCCTCGTTGCAAGACGACGGCAGGTGCTTCTCTGTCTTTGATTGAAACAATATCTCCCCGTGCCAGGTTCAGCGCGATACCCGGAGAGGAGAGCAGTTCGTAAGTGTCCTGATCGATCTTGCGAGCGGGCAGCTCTTCAAAAAAAGGGCCGTCATCATCTGCTACATAAACTTGAATCAGAACGGCTGCTTCTTTGTCGTTCATGCACTGCTCCGTGGCTGTAGCTCTTCGCTGAATAATTGGCTTGTAACCAACCCTGAAATGGCTCTTGGATTTCTGTGCCCATATCTCATCTCAAGATCATCGATTTTTTGAAATAACCCCCGTCATGTACTGATGCAGGTCGCGCAGATCCTTAATGCTCCAAGCGTGCGGCGGTATCTTTACACCGTTCTCTTGCAGGGTTCTTGGAATCAGGTCTCCATTTGGACGAAGTATGATCGATGACACAATAACGCCCGGGTAATCATTGAGCCGTTTCTTGAAAGCGGATGTCGTAAGGTCGGGTGTTGGCGGGGTGCTTTTATTGGCCAAGGGGCCGGTTCCCTTGATCTCGGCTCCGTGGCACACGGCACACCTCTGCGAGTAGAGTTTTTTCCCGTTGGCATTGTCCGCGAAGGACAGTGGTGTTTGAGCGAGCGCTAGAATTCCTAGCGAAGCGATGAATAGTACTTTCACTTTCCATGTGGCCTTGTTGTATGAATTAGTCTGGATCGAGGGCAAACCCCGGCGGTGCCACTGCAACACTCAATGCTCTCGATAACATTTGAAGCGAAGCAAAGCCTGCCCATCTCAAGCGCTCGGCAATTGTGACTCAAGAGACTCAGTGTCTTCGATTTCTTGAGGGGCGATCATATTGCTTTTTGGCGCCTGTAAATGACATGGATTCAATCGTTATCGCCTTCCGGCAAGCGCTGCATGGCCCGGTCGGCCGGGTTTAAACCTGCTTGGCCTGGCGTCCGCGCGGCTTGGGTTTTGCCGGCACGCTGTCGCCATATTCGCTCCACCAGATGGCCAGCGCCTCCATCGTCGGGCCCAGCGCGCGGGCCTTGGCGGTGATCTCGTATTCGACCCGTGGCGGCACTTCGGCGAAGACCGTGCGCGACACCAACCCGTCTTTTTCCAGCTCGCGAAGTTGCGCGGTCAGCATGTGCTGGGTGATGCCGCTAATGGCTTTTCGCAACTCGCCGAAGCGGTAGACCCACTGATTGAGCAACCACATGATTTCCAGCTTCCACTTGCCTGAGAGCAGGGCGAATGCCCGGCGCATACCCAGCCCTGTCCTGTCGGTTTGTTTAACGCCCACCAGCGCTCACGTCGCCACGTTCGATGCCCGGAAAGGCGCGCGCGTGGCGGCGCGGGCCGCCAATGCCGCCAGCCCGGCGGCCACCACCAGCACTGCCGCGCTCAGTTCGAAGGTCGCCTGATAACCGCTCAGGTCGAAGGCCAGGCCGCCCACCGTGGCGCCTGCGGTTATCGCCAGCTGGATGATCGCTACCATCAAGCCACCGCCGGCTTCCGCATTGCCCGGCAGGGCACGGGTCAGCCAGGTCCACCAGGCGACCGGAGCGGCGGTCGCCACCAATCCCCAGAGACCCAGCAGGACGCTGGTGACCGACACCGAAGCGCCAAACGCCACCAGGGCCATGGCGATCGCCGCCATCATCAGCGGAATGATGATCAGCGTGCGATACAGCGCGTTTTTCAGGAAGGCTTCGATCAGGAAGGTGCCGGCCAGGCCGGCGACGCCGATTACCAGCAGCATCAGCGACAGCGTCGACACCTGGACCTGGGTGACCGTTTCCAGGAAGGGCCGCAGGTAGGTGAACAGCATGAACTGGCCCATGAAAAACAGGCTGACCGCCAGCATGCCCAGGGCCACCGTGATTCTTTTCATCAGGCTGAAGACATTGCCGGTGCCGGCGGCAGGCTGCGCTTTCAGCGGTGGCAGGCTGACCAGCAGCCAGAGGGCGGCGAGGGCGGCCACTGGCACCACGCAGAAGAACGCCCCGCGCCAGCCGATCAGCGAGCCGAGGAAGCTGCCCAGGGGCGCGGCGATCACGGTCGCCAGGGCATTGCCGCCGTTGACGATGGCCAGGGCGCGCGGCACCTGGTTCTGCGGCACCAGGCGCAGGGTGGTGGCCGCCGACAGCGACCAGAAGCCGCCGATTGCCACGCCGATCAGCGCGCGACCGGCCATGAAACTCAGGTAGTCCGGGGCGAATGCCACCAGGGTTCCGGAGACGATCATCAGCAGGGTCAGGGACAACAGCAGCCGCTTGCGGTCGACCCGGGCCGCCACCGAGGCGATCAGCAGGCTGGTGAACAGGGCAAACAGGCCGGAGACGGCAATGCCCTGGCCGGCTTGCCCCTCGCTGACCTGCAGGTCCGCGGCGATAGGCGTCAGCAGGCTGACCGGCATGAACTCGGAGGCCACCAGGGCAAAGGCGGCGAGGGCCATGGCCAGCACGGCGCCCCAGGTGTGCCGGCCCTCGGGCGATTCGGCGTGGAAGGTAGCGGTCATGGAGACAGGTTTCCTGTATGGCTGGAAACGCCCGTGTTGATCGACACGCTTTTGCGGGCCGGGTCTTTGCGGGCGCTTCTGTTTATAAGTGGGCGCACGGCAGGTGCGTGAATGACGACTGACAGCCTTGCCTGTCAGCCGCCCCGGCGCTGGAGCAGGTCCAGGCGCGACCGGGGAAAAACGCGGCACCGGAACCGGTACCGCGAAGCAAAAGGGTGCCCAAGCTGGGCACCCGCCGGACCGCTTAAGGTGGCTCGGGATCAGGCGATTGCTGCGCTCAGCCCGCCAGGGTGGCGTTGTCGATGACGAAGCGGTACTTGACGTCGCCCTTGAGCATGCGTTCGTAGGAGTCGTTGATCTGGTCCGCGCGCACCAGTTCGATGTCGGCGACGATGCCGTGCTCGGCGCAGAAGTCGAGCATCTCCTGGGTCTCGGCAATGCCGCCGATCATCGAGCCGGAGAGGGTCCGGCGCTTCATGATCAGGTTGAACACATTGGGCGAGTCATGGGGAGTCGCCGGGGCGCCCACCAGGGTCATGGTGCCGTCGCGCTTGAGCAGCACCAGGAACGCGTCGAGATTGTGGGGCGCGGCCACGGTGTTGAGGATCAGGTCGAAGCTCTTGGCGTGGGCCGCCATTTCCTCGGCATTGCGCGACACCACCACTTCGTCGGCGCCCAGTTGCAGGGCGGCCTCGCGCTTGGCGTCGGAGGTGGTGAAGGCCACCACATGCGCGCCCAGCGCGTGGGCCAGCTTGATGCCCATATGGCCGAGGCCACCGATACCGACCACGCCGACCTTCTTGCCGGGCCCGACGTTCCAGTGGCGCAGCGGCGAATAGGTGGTGATGCCCGCGCACAGCAGCGGCGCGACGGCGGCCAGTTGCTCCTCGGGGTGGCGGATGCGCAGCACGTAGCGCTCGTGAACCACGATCTGTTGCGAGTAGCCGCCCAGGGTCCAGCCCGGGGCATCCGGGGTCGGGAAGTTATAGGTGCCGATCATGCCGTCGCAGTAGTTCTCCAGGCCGTCCTCGCAGTCGGCGCAGTGCTTGCAGCTGTCGACGATGCAGCCGATGCCGACCAGGTCGCCCGGGCGGAAACCGTGCACATGGGCGCCGACCGCCGCGACCCGGCCGACGATCTCGTGGCCGGGTACGCAGGGAAACTGCGTGCCGTACCACTCGGCGCGCACCTGGTGCAGGTCCGAGTGGCAGATGCCGCAGAAGGCGATGTCGATCTGCACGTCATGGGCGCCGGGGGCGCGGCGGGTGATCTGCAGGGGTTGAAGAGGTCGGTCGCCCGCATGGGCGCCATAGGCGTTGACTAACATTGCACACTCCATCCAGCATTACGTTGGATGGTCATTTTCCCGGCCAGGCCCAAGCGGCCTGTAGTGCATTCCGCTGGAATTCTTGCCCGATTCTCTGGACTTTGTTTTTTTCGGTAGGACGCCCGCAAGGGCCGGGTTAACGTTTGGCGAGGAGGGTACACACCGACATGACACGCCAACACGACACCCGCGTCCAGACGCCCCAGGAAACCCTCGCGCGCCTCATTGGCGCCCGGATCAAACACTCGGGAGACTACTCGACAGCGATCCCCGGCCTGGGTTTCTTTCGCCGCGACATCCCTTCGCCGCCCTCTGTGTGCATGGTCGAGCCGAGCATCATCCTCGTCGCCCAAGGGGCGAAACAGCTGTGGGTCGGCGGCGAAGCCTACCCGTACGACACCTCGCGCTTTCTCGTCACTTCATTGGACCTGCCGGCCAATTCCGAAGTGACGGCGGCCAGCCTGGAACAACCCTGCCTGGGGCTGGGCTTCAAGCTCGATCCACGGATGCTGGCGGAGCTGGCCGCCCAGGGCGGGCTGCTGCAACCTCGCGATCGAAGCACAGGCAAAGGCGTGGGCATCGGCACCGCGACCCAGGCCATGCTCACCTCGTTCGTGCGCCTGCTGCAGCTGCTGGACGAGCCCGAAGCCATTCCGGTACTGGCCCCGCTGATCCAGCGCGAGATCCACTACCGCCTGCTGATGAGCGACCAGTCGGCACGGTTGCGGCAGATCGCCTCCGTCGACGGCCAGGGCCACCGCATCGCCAGGGCCATCGATTGGCTGAAACTGAATTACACCGCGCAACTGCGCGTCGATGAACTCGCGTCCCGCGTGCAGATGAGCACACCCACCTTCCACCACCACTTCCGCCAACTCACCGCCATGAGCCCGCTGCAATACCAGAAATGGCTACGACTGACCGAAGCCAAACGCCTGATGATGAACGAACACCTGGACGTATCGAGTGCCGCCTTCAAGGTGGGCTATGAAAGTCCGTCGCAGTTCAGTCGGGAGTACAGC
>NZ_JACMZT010000074.1:0-14373 GCF_017349615.1 Pseudomonas sp. GW531-T4 | reverse complement strand
GCAGGCTGCGACAGGTCCGAAGGACCTCTTGCGGACTCAAGGGCGGCGCCTGCTGCGCGGTCGATCACAGCCTCGCGGTGCTCGGCAGCGGCTACAGGGGCACACGATCGATGTAGCCGCTGCCGCAGGCTGCGACAGGTCCGCAGGACCTCTTGCGGACTCAAGGGCGGCGCCTGCTGCGCAGTCGATCGCAGCCTCGCGGTGCTCGGCAGCGGCTACGGCGGCTGCTTACCAGCTGACGGTGTTCAGGGCGTCGGCGAAGACCTTGAGTTTGGGCGAGTACTGGCGCGACGGCGGGTAGACCAGTGACAGCGCCCGGCTGCGCCCGGAAAAGGCCTGCAGGATCGGCACCAGGCGGCCGTCGGCGAGGGCGTCCTCGACGGCGAAGTTCATCAACTGGGCGATGCCGAAACCTCCCAGCACCCCGTCCACCAGCGCGTCGCCGATATCGAAGATCAGCCGGCTGGGCACGCTGACATCGCGCACCTTGCCGTCGAGCATGAACTGCCAGTCCACCAGGCGCCCGCTGCGCAGGTTACGCACGGTCAGGCAGTTGTGCCGTTGCAGCTCTTCCACTGTTTGCGGTGTGCCATGGCGCGCCAGGTAGGCCGGGGAGGCCACTGTGACCCAACGCAGCGGCGCCAGGGGCCGGGCGATCAGGCGCTGGTCCTGGATTTCGCCGGTGCGCAGGATGGCGTCGAAGCCTTCGTCGACGATGTCCACCAGGCGATCGGTCATTACCGCCTCGATGCTCAGGTCCGGGTATTGCTCGGTCAGGCGGCCGATCAGCGGCATCACCACCTTGCGCCCGAACAGCGACGGCGTGCTGATCTTCAGCAGCCCGGTGGGCGAGTCGCGGCGGTCCAGCAGCAGGCGTTCGGTCTGCGCCAGTTCGGTCAGCAGCGGTGTGGCGCGCTCCACCAGCAACTGGCCGTCCGGGGTCAGGCTGACGCTGCGGGTGTTGCGTTGCAGCAGGCGCACGCCCAGTTGCTGCTCCAGGCGCGAAATGGCCCGCGACAGGCCGGACTGGGTCAGCCGCAGATCGCCGGCGGCACGGGTGAAGCTGCGGGTCTCGGCGACCCGGACCAGCAAACGAACGGCGTTCAGATCCATGATTAAAGTCATCACTGAAAGAGCAATGACGGTATTTATCATCTAATTGGCATCAAAGAAACTGAGGGCCCTTTATTCACGCAAGGACTCGACACGATGCCCGCCACCTCTTCAGCCAGGCCGTCCGGCTGGATGCTGCTCCTGCTGGCCAGCGCGCAGCTGATCATTGCCCTGGACGCGACCATCGTCTTTGTCGCCTTGCCGGAGATCGGCAGCCACCTGGGTTTTTCCGCACAACAACTGCAATGGGTGGTCAGCGCCTACAGCGTGGCCTTCGGCGGCTTTCTGCTGCTGGGCGGCCGGGCGGCCGACCTGCTGGGCAAGCGCCGTTTCTACATCGTCGGGCAAAGCCTGTACGCCCTGGCTTCGCTGGCCGGCGGCCTGGGTGGCAGCGCGCTGCTGCTGGTGCTGGCGCGGGCGGTGCAGGGTGTCGGCGGGGCGATGCTGTTTCCGGCGACGCTGGCGCTGATCAACAGCCATTACCCCGAAGGGCCGGCGCGCAACCGGGCGTTCGCGGTGTGGAGCGCAGCCTCGGCGGCGGGCCTGGCCCTCGGCGCGTTGCTGGGTGGCGTGCTGACCCAATGGTGGGGCTGGGAGGCGGTGTTTCTGGTCAACGTACCCCTGGCTGGCGCCTGTGCCCTGTTGGCCCGGCGCTGGATTCCGGCCGATGGCCAGCGCGAGCGTGGCCGGCGTTTCGACCTCAGCGGCGCCTTGACCGTGACGGTGGGCGGCACGCTGCTGGTGTTCGCCATTGTCCAGGGCCCGGAATGGGGCTGGAGCGCACCGGCGACCCTGGGTTGCGGGGCGCTGGCGCTGCTCCTGCTCGGCGTGTTCGCCTGGATCGAACAGCGCGGCCACGACCCGCTGATGCCGCTGCACCTGCTGGCCCATCGCGAGCTGCGCCTGGCGATGTTTCTCACGGCCCTGTTCATGAGCAGCTTCGGCGTGCAGTACTACTTCCTCGCGTTGTACTTCCAGCAGGTTTACGGCTACAGCGTGCTGCAAAGCGGCGTGGCGTTTTTGCCGGCGACGCTGCTGTGCACCGTGGGCATCTGGCTGGCCGAACGTTCGTTGCTGCGCTTCGGGCTGCGGGCGACCCTGGTCAGCGGTCTGCTCCTGGGGGCGCTGGGCATCGGCGGGGTGTATGTGGCGCTGCCCGACGGGGCGGGGTTCTGGAGCCTGATGCCGGGCATCGTGGTGCTGAGCATCGGCCAGGGCATGACCTGGACTGCCATGTGGGTCTCGGCCGGCCAGGGCATCGCGCCGGGCGAGCAGGGCGTGGCGGCGGGCATGGCCTCCACCAGCCAGCAGATCGGCGGGGCGCTGGGGCTGGCGCTGCTGGTGTCCCTGGCCAATGCCGGGCTGGGTGGCTCGCAGGCGGCCGGCATCGAACAGGCGGTGGGCGCCAGCGCCTTGCTCGCCCTGCTGGGGGCGTTGCTGGCCTTGCGTTTGCGGGTGCCGGCGTCTGGCTCCGAGGGCCTGGCGGCAACTGCCGAGCGCGGCTGAGGGGCAGCCGATGACGGTGTACCTGTAGCCGCTGCCGAGCACCGCGAGGCTGCGAACGAGGACGCAGTCCTCGCCAAACCTGCGCATGCGGTTTGCCTTGAGGAACGTATTGTCCGCCTTTACGGCCGCTGCGCTGCCGATCGCAGCCTCGCTTCGCTCGGCAGCGGCTACAGAGGCTCAACCCCGGGGCAACTCAGATCCACACATCATTGGCCGCTGTGCGTTCGCCGCCTTCTTCGCCGGTGTTGCGCACGCCCTTGGGTTCGATCAGCAGCAACTTGACCTCCTGCTCGGCGTACGGCTTGTGCTTCATGCCCTTGGGCACGACAAACATCTCGCCCTGGTTGATCGTCACCTGGCCGTCGGCAAAGTCGATGCGCAACTGGCCTTCGAGGACGATAAAGGTCTCGTCGGTGTGCGGGTGGTCGTGCCAGATGAAGTCCCCTTGCAGCTTCACCAGCTTGAACTGGTAGTCGTTCATTTCGGCAATGACACGGGCTTGCCAGTGGTCGTCGAACAGGCTGAGTTTGTAGGCGAAGTTCAGGCTCTGGTAGGGGATGGGCGTGGTGCTGGCCGGGTTCATGGTGCGGCTCCGTAAAGAGGTGATCGGGCCTCTACGGTAATCAGCGCGGTGCTGCGGTTCTTGTACGATTGTGCGTGCCGGGCGGCGTTCAGCGGCCGTGCATTTTCAGCCAGCGGGCCGGCGGCAGGCCGTAGGTCTTGCTGAATTGCCGGGTCATGTGGCTCTGGTCGGTGAAGCCGGCCAGCAGCGCCGCGCTGACCAGCGACTGGCCTTGCAGCAGCAGGGCCCTGACCAGGTCCAGGCGGCGCATGGTCAGGTAGCGATAGGGGCTGGTGCCGAACAGCAGGCGAAAGTCCCGCGACAGGCTCCAGCGGTCGCGACCGCTGTGGGTGGCCAGTTCGTCGAGGGTGATGTTCTGGTCCAGGGCGCTGTGCATGTATTCCCGCGCGCGCTCCGCGGCCTGATAGTCAAAACGCTGCGCCGGCCGGGAAACCCCCGACACGGCATTCAGCGCATGGGCCAGGTCGAACAGCGCGTCTTCCTGTTCCAGCGGGTCCAGCGGGCTTTCCATGCTGCGCAGCAAGGTGTCGGTGGCGGCGAACAAGCGTGGGTCGGTGGACAGGCCGTTCTTGATGAAGGGCAGCGGCTGGCCGCCGAGGATCTGCTGGATCAGCGCCGGCTCGATATAAAGCATGCGGTAATGGAAGCCATCCTGGGTGCCGGCTTCGCCGTCGTGGACTTCATCCGGATGCAGGACCATGGTCCCGCCCGGCAGGTTGTGGCGCCAGCCGCCGCGGTACTGGAAGCTCTGCACCCCCGACAGCGTGCGACCGATGGCGTAGGTGTCGTGGCGGTGCAGGTCGTAGCCATGACCGGCGAAAAACGCCTCGATACGCTCCAGCCCCCGGGTGGGAGGCGCGCGGTGGACCCAGTCTTTACGGGGGGCGGGCTTGCCCATGGAGCTGTCCTCGACACAACGTCAGGCCCGTACGGTAACCCAGGCGCGTGCGACTGTCTTCAGCGCGTCATCCGCCCGCGTCCGCTTTCTTGGCCTCTTTGCCAAGGGTGCCGAACTCGATCGGCGTCTTGATGTAGAACAGCGCAATGTCCTCGTCCTCCAGGCGTTCGAACAGCCGGGCTGACTCCTCTTCGGTGAGTGCCAGGCGGACCTCGATGGGTTGGTCGGCGAGTTCGAAAAAGTGTGCGGAGTGCAGCCGGCCGGTGTGGCCGAAACCTTCGATGGCGGTGCTCATGGTGGCGCCGCGCAGGCCCAGCTCGTTGGCCAGGTCGACGAGCCAGTCACCGACCATCTTGCCGTGGTAGCGGCGATTTTGCTGGGTGAAGAAAATCACCAGGAAACCGTTCATGAGCGTTCTCCAATGGCCTCCATTACTTTCAGCATAGCCCCGGGGGTATCGCTGGGCTTATGAATTAAATGATCGAAAAGCAGAAATTAATTATTGTTTTACGATAATTAATTCTTTATGGTTTCTCCCACATTCCTTCCACTGGAGCCTTCCCATGACGTCCCAAGGTCTTGCCCGGTTCAGCCAGCGCATGTCGGCTGTCACCCTGTTATTGATCATTGCCATGTTGCTGCTCAACGCGGCGCTGTGGCTGTTTCCGCAGTTGAGCGCGGAAAGTGGCTACGGGTTCGGTTTTGGCCTGAGCAATAGCCTGTCGAGCCATCTGGCCGCCGGTGCGGTCTTTCCCTGGTGGCAAACCCTGGGCGGCATTCTGCTGTCGAGCATCCCCCTGCTGGCGCTGGCCTTTGGCTTGAGCCATCTGCGCCAGTTGTTCCAGAGCTATGCCCGCGGCGAGTACTTTTCCAGCGCGGCGGCGGTGCATTTGGGCAAGGTCGGGCGGGGCGTGGCGTTGTGGGTGTTGCTGGACTTTCTCTGCGAGCCGCTGCTCAGCATCTGGGTCACCCTGAACGCGCCGGTGGGCGAGCGCCTGATCAGTCTCAGCATCACCGCCCCGACCTTTGTCGCGCTGTTTTTGGCTGCGTGTATTTCCATCATCGCGCGTATCCTCTGGCAGGCCAGTGAAGTGGATTCGGAAAACCGCGCCTTCGTGTGAGATCAGTATGTCAATTGTCATTCAACTGGACGTGATGCTGGCCCGACGCAAGGTCAAATCCAAGGACCTCGCGGCGGCGATCGGCATCACCGAGGCCAACCTGTCCCTGCTCAAGCAGGGCAAGGTCAAGGGCCTGCGGCTCGCGACCCTGGACGCGATCTGCCAATACCTGGAGTGTCAGCCGGGCGACCTGTTGATCCATGAGCCCGAGGTGGAGTAGCGTCGGCCTCCCTTAACGCGATAAAGGCGGTCTGTGTCATGGCGCTCGAACATTTGCTGTATGCCGGCCCGCTGCTGTCGCTGGCGCTGCTCTGGACCGTGGCCGTGGTCACGCCGGGGCCGAACTTCTTTACCACGGCGCAATTGGCCGCCAGCTGTTCGCGTCGCCATGGCATGATCGCCGCGCTGGGCGTCGCCACCGGCACGGTGCTCTGGGGGCTGGCCGGCGGCCTGGGGATCAAGTCGCTGTTCAGCGCCGCCCCGGCCCTGTACCTGGCCTTCAAGATCGCCGGTGGCTGCTACCTGATCTACCTGGGCCTGAAGCAGTTCAGGCGCAAGCCGGCGCCGACCGGGGCGGGCAACGGCTTGCCTGGTGAGTCGGGCCGCAGCCTGTTCTCGGCCTATCGCCTGGGCTTTCTCGGCAACATGACCACCCCCAAGTCGGCGCTGTTCGTCGCCACCATCTTCGCCACCTCGATGCCGGCGTCACCGCCGCCGTTGCTGCTGGCCCTGGCCGTGCTCACCATGGCCTCGTTGTCGTTCACCTGGTACTGCTGCGTCGCGCTGTTTTTTGCCAGCAACCGCATGGCTGCCGTCTATAGTCGTTCGCGCAAATGGCTGGACCGCTTTGCCGGCAGTTGCTACCTGCTGTTCGGCGCCCATCTGGTGGCCAATCGCTGAAACCGGGGCCGGGCGCACGCCATGGATTTTCAGGGTCAGGAGACAGGACATGAGCTTCACTTTTCGCCCCGTGCAGGATCGGGATATTCCACGGATCTGCGGTTTTGCCGGTAATCCCGAGGAGCTGTTTTTCTTTTTCCCGGCGGCCAGCTGGCCGCTGACCCATGAGCAACTGCGCGACTCCATTGCCCAACGCTGCGATTCGACAGTGATCGAGCGAGACGGCCAGGTACTGGGTTTCGCCAACTTCTACCGGTGGGAAACCCACGGCACCTGCACCCTCGGCAATCTCATCGTCGATCCCGAGGCCCGCGGCGCGGGTGTCGCCGGGCAGTTGATCGGCGAGATGCTGCGCATCGCCCGGGACAAACACCAGGCCGCACAGGTGACCCTGTCCTGCTTCAATGACAACGTGGCGGGTCTGCTGCTGTATCCGAAGCTCGGGTTCGTGCCGTTCGCCATCGAAGAGCGCCGGAACAAACAGAATCAGCGGGTGGCTGTGATTCACCTGCGACATCAGTCGGCTTGAGCGGTCCGATACAAGCGCTGAACCACTTTTTAACGGGAACAAACCATGAGCAAGCTGCGGGTCGGGATTATTTTTGGTGGCCGTTCGGCCGAACACGAAGTGTCGCTGCAATCGGCGCGCAACATCGTCGATGCGCTGGATCGCGAGCGCTTCGAACCGGTGCTGATCGGCATCGACAAGAACGGCCACTGGCACCTCAACGACACCTCGAACTTCCTGATCAACCAGGAAAACCCGGCGCTGATCGCCCTCAACCAGTCCAACCGCGAACTGGCGGTGGTGCCGGGCAAGGCCAGCCAGCAACTGCTGGAAACTTCCAACCAGGAACTGCTGGGCCACGTCGATGTGATTTTCCCCATCGTCCACGGCACCCTCGGCGAAGACGGCTGCCTGCAAGGCCTGCTGCGCATGGCCGACCTGCCGTTCGTGGGCTCTGACGTGCTGGGTTCGGCGGTGTGCATGGACAAGGACATCAGCAAGCGCCTGCTGCGCGATGCCGGCCTGGCGGTGACGCCCTTTATCACTCTGAACCGAGCCACCGCGGCGCGCACCGACTTTGCCCAGGCGCAAAGCAAGCTGGGCCTGCCGATGTTCGTCAAACCGGCGAACCAGGGCTCGTCCGTGGGCGTGAGCAAGGTCACCAGCGAGGCGCAATACCACGCCGCCATCGAGCTGGCGCTGGGCTTCGATGAAAAGGTCTTGGTGGAGTCGGCGGTCAGTGGGCGCGAGATCGAATGCGCGGTGCTGGGCAACGACCAGCCGATCGCCAGCGGTTGCGGGGAAATCGTCGTTGGCAGCGGTTTTTATTCCTACGACAGCAAATACATCGACGACCAGGCGGCCCAGGTGGTGGTGCCGGCGGACCTCAGCGAAGCGGTCAGCGAACGTATTCGTGCCCTGGCCATCGAGGCGTTCCAGGTGCTGGGCTGTTCAGGGCTGGCGCGGGTCGATGTATTCCTGACCCAGGGCGGCGAAGTGCTGATCAACGAGATCAATTCGCTGCCCGGCTTCACCCGCATCAGCATGTATCCGAAGCTGTGGCAGGCGGCGGGCATGACCTACAGCGAACTGGTCAGCCGCTTGATCGAGCTGGCGCTGGAGCGCCATGCGGCGCGCCAGGCGTTAAAAATCAGCCGCTGACTTCTGGAGGGAAAAATGAGCGTTACCACTGGAGCGTCGGAGTATCTGTTTTCCTACGGCACCTTGCAGGACAAGGCCGTGCAACTGGCCAATTTCGGTCGCGAACTGCAGGGGAGCGCGGACGCGCTGCCGGGTTATGAACAGGCCTGGGTGGAGATCACCGACCCCGAGGTACTGGCCACCAGCGGCAAGACCCATCACCCGATCCTGCGCCCGGGCAGCGCAGCCAGCGCGCCTATCCCGGGGACGGTGTTTCGCATTACTGCCCAGGAACTGGCCGCGGCGGACAGCTACGAGGTGGCGGATTACAAGCGCGTGAGCGTGGTGCTGCAGTCCGGGATCGAGGCGTGGGTGTATGTGAGCGTTTGAGGTGCCGGGCTCAGGCACGCCCTATCCAGGAATACTGAAAGGATTTTTCCTCTCCCCGGTGGCCGCGTCGGCGATAGCTGGCCAGGGTCGCGCTGGAACAGTAGGTGCAGTGCTCGCAGTGTTCGATCTGTTCATCGCTGATACCCGCCGCGCGCAACAGGTGTAGCGCATAGCCGCTCAGGTCGAACCACAGCGAGTCCGGCCGGGTCGGTGGTGGCGGGGCAATTTCTGGCGGCAACTGTGGCGTGGGGCGTTCGTGGCTCCAGGGTGCCTGCTCCTCTGGCCACAGGTGGCCCTGGGTGGCCGACAGGGTGTCGATGAACTCCGGGCTGACTTCGTAGCAGCAAGGCTTGATCGAGGGGCCGAACGCCACGCGCAACTGAGGGGCAGCGATGCCCTTGGCAGCGAAGTGTTGCAGCACGTTGTCGATGATGCCGCCGTGCAGACCTTTCCAGCCGGCATGGACCGCGGCGACCCACGAGGCGTCTTCACTGCTGATCAGCAGCGGCAGGCAGTCGGCTGTCATCACCGCTATAGGCCGGCCGGTGCGGGTGAACACCGCATCGCCGCGGATGATGCCGCTCGGCAGCGTGGTGCTGGCCTCGACCACCTCGCCGGTGTGGGCCTGGGAGCAGAAGAACAGGTTGGCAGGCAGTGGTGCCCCGATCCGAGAAAACTCGTGACGGATGCCTGGTATCTGTTTCAACACTGGCGCCTGGAAACTCATCGGACCTTCGCTCTGTTGCTGTGGATTAGCTACAGAGCATAGCGGGATCATGAGTCCTTTTGCTGACAGAGACCTGTCATCTGGTCGGCTGCTCGTCCGATCAGGGCATCAGTTTTTCAGCGGGATATAGAGTTCGACCACGCTGTCCGGGTGCATCGGCCCGAAAAAACGCTCCCCGGTATATTCGAATTCCACCCCCTCATCGGCCCGCATCCCTGCGGCCGGCAGCCATTCGCTGTAGGCGGCGCGGAAGGTTTCCGGCAGGGTCTGCACCGTGCCCCGGTGCTCGACCCGGGCGTACTGGCGGGCGGGGATTTCCAGTTCCACCATGCCCTCGACCAAGGGCGCCTCGGCGCTGACCGGCAGTCCGGCGACGTAACGCCACTGGCCGTCGCTCAAGGGCTGGCAAATACCGTAAGTGCCGACCGGTTCGGCCAGGCGCTGGATCTCCTGCTCCCGTGGTTCGAAACGCTGCCACAACTCGGCAATCGAGCCCTGGTCATCCTGCTGCCAGGCCATGCCGATGATGCGCTGCGCCGCCAGCGTCACCCGCACCGGCATCTGCGGCGCCGGCAGGCTGCGCTCGGGCTGCGCCAGATAACGCTGCAACTGGCCGAGCACGTTCTGGCTGCGGGCGATCTGCGTTTCCAGCTCACCGGCATGGGCCTGCAACGCCTGGCGCAGACTCAAGACACTGTGCAGCGCACCGCTGTCCGCCAACCCGCGAATCTCCTCCAGCCCCATGCCCAACTGCCGCAACCAGACAATGCGCCCGAGGATGCCAATCTGCTCCGGCTTGTAATAGCGATAGCCGTTGTCCTGCCCGGTCAGTGCCGGAGTGAACAGACCGATGCTGTCGTAGTGGCGCAAGGTCTTGGTGGTGAGGCCATGGCAGCGAGCCATTTGACCGATGGTGAGCATGCAAACGTCCTTTTTTGTGGTGAGGGTCGAGCGGCACTTTAGGGGTTTACCTAGGGGCAAGCTCAAGGCTGTTCCACGGTATTTTTTTAAGTGTCCAAGAATCTTTCAGAGAAGTCTGGAGGGTAAATAGGCGCGGGATGACAGCCAGGTTAGATGGGTAAATCTATAAGGCAGAGCTGCCGAGAAGAAGGCTCGGCGCCAAGTAAGGAGCGGTAATGTTTTTTTTCAGGAAGCTGAGCCGGACCCGGATCTGGCAGTTTTGGGGCGGGCTCGATGCGCTCTATTTGTTGTGGTACGTCACGAGCAGTGTACGGCTGGGCAAGACCCCGTTCTGGGATGACCTGACTGTGGCGACTGAAGTGCTCAAGGATCATGGAACCACTGCTGTGGTTATGGTGATGATCAATTGGGGTTTGCAACTATCGATAGTCGTCAGCGCTTTCCTGTTTTTGTTTCAGCGCAAAGAAGCCAAGTGGCTGGGGCTTGCGCAAATCCCTTTGCGTTTGGTGTTTGTCGTGCCGTCTTTTTCCGTGCTTCTGATCGGCGCGTATTTTTTTCCGAACTGCAACCCGCTGATGATGCTGGGGATGATTGTGCTCTCTGAAATCACCAAGGGCTGGAGTTTATGCGCGATCAGGAATGACCCCCGCTAAGGGCGAGGGTGCAAGGCCTGAATCAAGAACCGCTCAGACCGATTTCACCGGCTTGATCAGGCTCTCGGCGGGGATGCCGAACAGCTGGTGCAGCTTCCAGATCATTGGCAGGGTCAGGGCGCGTTTGCCGTTGAGCACTTCGTAGACCCGGTTGGTTCGGCCGATGGCCGGGGCCAGGTCGGCGGCCGAGAGGCCCGATTGCTCCATGCGGAACTTGATGGCATCGATCGGGTTGGGCAGGTCGATGGGGAAGTGCTTGGCTTCATAGGCTTCGATCAGGGTGACCATCACGTCGAAGTAGTCGCCTTCGGCGGTGCCGGGTTCGGGCTCGTTATCGAACAGCGCCGACACCTGCTTGAGTGCCGCGCGGTAATCCTGGTCGGTGTGAATGGGGCGAATCTGCATGCTCGTTACTCCATTTCAACGCTGTCGGCGTCGATGGCATCGTACTGCTGGTGAGTGCCAACGAACTTGATGTAGAGGGCGCCAAAGCGGTAAGCCACGGCGACTACCAAGCGGTAGTCATTGCCTTTGATGTTGAACACCACGCGACGGCTTTTAAGAAGGCTCGCGCTGCAAAACTGGTCCTTGATCTGCGCCGGGGTGGACCAGTTGGCATTGCGTGTTTCATCGATCCAGGCCAGAAGCGGTTGTTCGACATCCGGGTGCTTGTCCCAGAACGTCTTCAAATGACTGACGGCGATAATCCTCATGGCTCGAAATCCTAGTCCCGCCCTGGGACTTAAGCAAGGGAGTGAGAGAGGAAGGCGATGGACGGACAGCCATCGAGGCTGCCCGTCCCGCAGGTGTGGATCAGAGTCGATCAGCGCCTGCTGTCATCGCGGTGTGCACATCATCCATCACCGCTTTACCCATCTCACCCAGGTAATGTGCCGCCCAAGCATAGCGGTCCGCCTGCGGTTCCATGGCTGCATCCAGGGTCAACTGTTTTGCCAGATGTAGCAGCAGCGAGGCGTGTTCCAGGGCATCGGCCAGGGGCACGTCGGCGTTGACCCGCAGCAGCGGGCGTTTGCCTTCGCCACAATTGGCAAAGGTTATTTCGCCGAGGGTATGCAGGGAGGAAGGGGACGGATTGAGGGTGTGTTTCATGGTGACGAATCCTTTCGTTTGAGGGGATCACCACCGTCTGCCGCCAAGCAGGTTAGGGTGGCGAATTGCACAAGGTTGGCGGACCGGCACGAAAGGAACCGGCACCCCCGAAGGGGTCCCTGCGCAATTCGCCATGACACAGAAACGCGGGCACAAAAAAAGCGCCTGCATTCGTGTTTTGGCGCTGTTGCGCCTTTCGTGGTTCGGGCCGCCAAGCCCGTTCGCTGATATTGCAGCGACGGGGCGAAGAATAGCGGGCGGGGAAGAGCGTCGCAACGGCATTGCTACGACATTCTGTGACTATGAGAAACATATCAGTCGAAGGCACATCGGTCCCTGTAGCCGCTGCCGAAGGCTGCGATCGACCGGAACGGGCGAGGCGATCTTTCTGGCGCCGAAGGCCCTTCGGTCCTTATCGCAGCCTTCGGCAGCGGCTACAGGAGTCCGTGTTCAGTCGCCTTCCAGAACCTTCGCCATTTCCGCGGTGGCCGCCCAGCCCAATCCGGCATACACCGGCTTGCCCACTTCGGTGGCATGCAGCACGGCGAAGCTCAGCCCGCGCTGGATGAATTCGGCTTGCGCCAGCTTCATCAGGGCCGAGGCCAGCCCCCGGCGCCGGTAGGCGGGTTCGACATATACGTTGAGCACATAACCGCGCTGGTCCTGGGTCGGATGGGACGGGTGGGGCGGCCAGTCGATGCTCATCAAGCCAATGGCCGCCACCGGTTGCTGGCCGTCCAGCAGGGCAAAGCCGTAGTAGCGGCCATCGGGCAAACGCTCGCGCAGCCAGGGGCGAAAGTGCTCGGTCATCCGTTGCAGGGCCGCGGGTTCTCCTCCGGCTTCGAGGAACATCGCCTCGCGGTGGCGGCAGACCAGTTCGAGGTCGTCGGCCTCCAGCCTACGCACGGCCAAACCTGAAAAATCGATACCGCCGGGAATCTCGTTCATCGCCTGCCCCTCGGCCAAAAAAGTGATGCTAGGAGGGATCAAAAGATCGCGTCAGACACAGAGCGCCGTAAAAATCGGCATACAGCCTTGGCCCCGAATGCCGGCGCTTCTGTGGCGGAAGCAATAAAAAGGGCCTGCCTCGCGGCAAGCCCTTCTGGTTTTCCGGCGTTGGCCTCAATCCCCCAACGCGGCCCCTTCTCGGCGTGGGTCGGCGCCACCGGCCCACGAGGTTTTACCCTGGGCATCGCGCAGCCGCACGATCGCCTGGGTGCCGCTGGTCATGTCGATGTCGGTCAGCTCATGCCCCTTGGCTTTCAGCGCCGCTTTCAACCCAGGTGTGAACTGGCCTTGCTCCAGTTCGGTCGGGCCGTTGCGGCTGCCGAAGTTGGGCAGGCTGATGGCGGCTTGTGGGTCGAGGTTCCAGTCGAGCATGCCGATCACCGACTTGGCCACGTACTCGATGATCTGCGAGCCACCCGGCGAGCCGACGGTGGCCAGGAATTCACCGCTGTTGCGGTCGAAAATCAGGGTTGGCGCCATGGACGAGCGTGGGCGCTTGCCCGGCTGCACACGGTTGGCCACCGGCTGGCCGTTCTCCTCGGGGATAAAGGAGAAGTCGGTCATCTGGTTGTTGAGCATGAAGCCCTGGACCATCAGGTGCGAGCCGAAGGCGGCTTCCACGGTGGTGGTCATGGACACGGCGCCGCCCTGGTCATCCACGGCCACCACTTGCGAGGTGGAGATGCGCATCGGCGAGCGATCCGGGGCGTAGGCCACCTGGATGCCCTGGGGCTTGCCGGGCTCGGCCTTGGCCATGCTGCGCTCGCCGATCAAGGCGGCACGCTGCGCCAGGTACTGCGGGGCGACCAGGCCGGCGATCGGCACCGGGGCGAAGTCCGAATCCGCCACGTACAACGCGCGGTCGGCGTAGGCCAGGCGCTCGGCCTCGGCGATCAGGTGCACGGCTTCAGGCGCCGGTTCCAGGCCGGCCGGCAGGCTGGTCTTGACCGGTTTCAGCGGTGGCAGTGCATAACGCGGGTCGCGGGCTTCCAGCGCCTGAAGGGTGCCGAGGATCTGCGCCATGGCGATCCCGCCCGACGAGGGCGGCGGCATGCCACAGACCTGCCAGCGCTTGTAGTCGGTGCACAGCGGTTCGCGCTCCTTGGCGCGGTAGCCTTGCAGGTCGTTGAGCGACAGGCTGCCCGGGTTGGCGTGGCCTTGCACCTTGGCGACGATTTCCCGGGCGACCGGGCCTTGGTACAAGGCGTTCGGGCCTTCTTTGGCGATGCGCTCGAGCACCGCGGCCAGCTGCGGGTTTTTCAGCAGGGTGCCGACGGCTTTCGGCGTGCCATCGGCATTCAGGAAGTAGGCCGCCATGTCCGGCGATTTCGCCAGGTACGGGTCGGCGACGATCATGCTGTGCAGGCGCGGGGAGATCGGGAAGCCCTGGTCCGCCAGGCGGATCGCCGGCTCGAACAGCTGCGCCCACGGCAGGCGGCCGTGTTTTTTATGGGCCAGTTCCAGGGCCCGCAACACCCCAGGCGTACCCACCGAGCGGCCGCCGATCTGCGCCTGGGGGAACGGCATGGGTTTGCCGTCGGCCTGCAGGAACAACTTCTCGGTGGCCCCGGCTGGCGCGGTTTCGCGACCGTCATAAGTGCGCACGGCCTTGCCGTCCCAGAGCACGATCAAGGCCCCGCCGCCGATACCCGACGACTGCGGCTCCACCAGGGTCAGCACCGCTTGCATGGCAATCGCCGCATCGATGGCCGAACCGCCCTTGCGCAACATCTCGCGCCCGGCTTCGGCCGCCAACGGGTTGGCCGCGGCCGCCATATGCTGGTCGGCGTGCTGC
>NZ_JACMZT010000073.1:0-14470 GCF_017349615.1 Pseudomonas sp. GW531-T4 | reverse complement strand
GGGCAACTATCGACAACAGCCATCAGTTGGAGAGAGCCGTCACCTTGGCCCGCGCCGCGTGCAGCTTCTTGTAGCTGTCGATCAGACGCAGGTGACGGTCGATCCCTTCCAGCTTCATGCTGGTCGGCGTCAGGCCATAGAAGCGCACGCTGCCATTCACCGAGCCAATCACCGCATCCATCCGCTCGTTGCCGAACATGCGACGGAAATTGACTTCGTAATCCGCCAGGTCCAGATCTTCGTCGAGTTCCATCTCCAGCACCGCATTCATCGCCTGGTAAAACAGGCCACGCTCGGCGGTGTTGTCGTTGTACTGCAGGAACATCTCCACGCACTCCTTGGCTTCTTCATATTGCTGCAAGGCCAGGAAGATCAGCAGCTTCAACTCCAGGATGGTCAGTTGGCCCCAGGCGGTGTTGTCGTCGAACTCGATGCCGATCAGGGTGGTGATATCGGTGTAGTCGTCCAGCTCGCTTTCTATCAGACGCTCGAGCAACGCCTGCAACTCATCCTCGTCGAGGCTGTGCAGGTTGAGGATGTCGGAGCGGAAGAACAGCGCCTTGTTGGTGTTGTCCCAGATCAGGTCTTCCACCGGGTAGATTTCCGAGTAGTCCGGTACCAGGATGCGGCAGGCGGTTGCGCCCAGGTGCTCGTACACGGCCATGTAGGACTCTTTGCCCATGCCTTCGAGAATGCCGAACAAGGTCGCGGCTTCCTGGGCGTTAGACCCTTCTTTTTCACTGGAGCCGCCCTGGCCGGAGAAGTCCCACTCGACGAATTCATAATCCGACTGGGCGCTGAAGAAGCGCCACGACACCACGCCGCTGGAGTCGATGAAGTGCTCGACGAAGTTGTTCGGCTCGGTGACCGCCTGGCCTTCGAACGTCGGCGGCGGCAAATCGTTCAAGCCCTCGAAACTGCGGCCTTGCAGCAGTTCGGTGAGGCTGCGCTCCAGCGCCACTTCCATGCTGGGGTGAGCGCCGAACGAGGCAAATACGCCACCGGTACGCGGGTTCATCAAGGTCACGCACATCACCGGGAACTCACCGCCCAGGGACGCATCCTTGACCAGCACCGGAAAGCCCTGGGCTTCCAGGCCCTGGATGCCGGCGAGAATCCCCGGGTATTTCGCCAAGACTTCTGCCGGTACATCCGGCAGGGCGAATTCGCCTTCGATGATTTCGCGTTTGACGGCGCGCTCGAAGATCTCCGACAGGCACTGCACCTGGGCTTCGGCCAGGGTGTTGCCGGCGCTCATGCCATTGCTGAGGTAGAGGTTTTCGATCAGGTTGGACGGGAAGTACACCACTTCGCCGTCCGACTGGCGCACGAACGGCAGCGAAACAATGCCGCGCTCTTCATTGCCGGAGTTGGTGTCGAACAGGTGCGAGCCGCGCAGCTCGCCGTCGCGGTTATAGATTTTCAGGCAGTAGGGGTCGAGGATTTCGCTGGGCAGCTCATCCTTGGGGCCCGGCTTGAACCAGCGCTCGTTCGGGTAATGCACGAACGGTGCGTTGGCGATTTCCTCGCCCCAGAACTGATCGTTGTAGAAGAAGTTGCAGTTCAGGCGCTCGATGAACTCACCCAGCGCCGAGGCCAGCGCGCTTTCCTTGGTCGCGCCCTTGCCATTGGTGAAGCACATCGGCGACTGCGCGTCGCGGATATGCAGCGACCAGACGTTGGGCACGATATTGCGCCACGAAGCGATCTCGATCTTCATGCCCAGGCCGGCCAGGATGCCGGACATGTTGGCGATGGTCTGTTCCAGCGGCAGGTCCTTGCCGGCGATATAGGTGCTGTGCGAACCCGCGCTCGGCATCAACAGGGCCTGGGCATCGGCGTCGAGGTTTTCCACCTCTTCAATCACAAACTCAGGCCCGGCCTGTACCACTTTCTTCACGGTGCAACGGTCGATGGAGCGCAGGATGCCCTGGCGGTCCTTGTCGGAGATATCCGCCGGCAACTCGACCTGGATCTTGAAGATCTGGTTGTAGCGGTTTTCCGGATCGACAATGTTGTTCTGCGACAGGCGAATGTTATCGGTGGGGATATTGCGGGTGTCGCAGTACAACTTCACGAAGTACGCCGCGCACAACGCCGATGACGCCAGGAAATAGTCGAACGGACCCGGTGCCGAGCCATCGCCCTTGTAGCGGATGGGCTGGTCGGCCACCACCGTGAAGTCATCGAACTTGGCTTCAAGTCGGAGGTTGTCGAGAAAGTTGACCTTGATTTCCATGGGGAACACCGAATAACGAGCAAAACGAAATGGCGGCCATTATCCGGTTTTTCAGCGTGAAGTCTTGCGCTTTTCGGCAAGCGGGCCAGGTCGTTGGAGCGCGTGAGGTGGCAGGGCGTTGGCTTGCGCGGGGGAGGAGGTCGCGGCCTTGGGTGTGGGGATCGATCATCGAATGCGCTTTCAGGTGCCGCGCCTTCCTCGGGCCAGCGGATTTGCTATGTGGATTGCCCCGACCTCAGCCTGTTCGTCTGTTCGCTGGTGTTTTCTCAGTCGCCCTGGAGAGGCATTCGGAACGGTCGATTTGTGACTATATATCTTATCGGTCACAAGTTGTCAGTCCGCCATAGGGTGAGTAAGCTGTTCCCATGAATCAGCCATCGATATCTTCGCCCAGCGCCCGCGGCCCAGCCGATCACGACATTCGAAACCAGATTGTCGCGGCGGCCAACGAACACTTCAGCCAGTACGGCTATGGCAAAACCACGGTCTCCGACCTGGCTAAAGCCATCGGCTTTTCCAAGGCCTATATCTACAAGTTTTTTGATTCCAAGCAGGCGATCGGTGAAGCCATCTGTACAAATTGTCTGGCAGAAATCGTTGCGGCTGTCGAGCAGGCCATCAATGTCGAGACCCTTTCGCCAACGGAGCGCTTTCGACGCTTGGTCAAAACGGTGATCGCCACAGGTGTGAACCTGTTCTTCAATGACCGGAAACTCTATGACATCGCCGCGTTTTCTGTGTCGGAGCGTTGGCCCAGCTCGCAAATTTATGACGCCCAGATCAAGCAATTCATTTTGCAAATTGTGCGTGAAGGGCGAGAGGTTGGTGAGTTCGAACGCAAGACTCCCCTGGACGAGACAGTAGAGGCGATACATCTTGCTCTGCGGCCATTCGTCAATCCGCTACTGCTGCAGTACAACCTCGATTTCGTCGAAGAGGCGCCCACGCTCACTTCCAACCTCATCCTGCGTAGCCTCATGCCTTGACCTTCGGCTAACGGTCGCACGCCTACCAGGCTAAGCGACATATCACTCCATCAGCTTTTCACTTTGCCCTTCCTCCCACCGTCGAAGGGCATTTATTTATCTGTAATGTGACTGTTGACTGAAATGGTCACATGAATAAATATGGGCGTCCGTTGTTTCTACCCTTTCATCTCGGCGATAACCATAGAGTTCCAATAATGAAAAAAATATTGCTCAAGAGCCCACTTGGCCTCGCTGTTGTGCTCGCATCTTCCCATGTGTTTGCGAGCGGTTTCGCTCTCAATGAACAGAGCATCAGCGGGATGGGCTCTGGATTTGCCGGTCGCTCCTCCTCTGCTGAAGATGCGAGCACGGTCTTCGGCAATCCGGCGGGCATGTCTCGTCTGAAAAGAGAACAAGCCAGCGTAGGGGCGGCGACTCTTTTTGCGAAGTCCGACATAAGCCAGGCCCGCAGTACATTCGGAGGCCAGGAAGACGGCGACATGGTGCCTGCGACTACGGTACCCATGGGGTACTACGTCAAACCCATTGATGAGCATTGGGCATTCGGTGTTGGGTTTTATGTGCCTTTTGGCCTGATCACCGATTATGGCAGCGGCTTTGCGGGGCGTTACTACGCCAACAAAAGCGAGGTCACGACCCTTACGTTCCAGCCCACCATCAGCTATGCCTTTAACGACACAGTTTCGATCGGGTTCGGCCCCACCATCAACCGTATCAGCGGCGAGTTGTCCGGGATGGTGCTCAATCCGCTCA
This sequence comes from Pseudomonas sp. GW531-T4, assembly GCF_017349615.1. NCBI lineage: Bacteria > Pseudomonadati > Pseudomonadota > Gammaproteobacteria > Pseudomonadales > Pseudomonadaceae > Pseudomonas > Pseudomonas sp. GW531-T4. The sequence goes on along the minus strand of NZ_JACMZT010000073.1, from coordinate 10,489 downwards.
GCCCTGGTCGCAACGACGGAAAACTCAAAAGCACGGGCGACGACACGGCCCTTGGTTTCAACGCCGGCATTCTGGTGCAGGCTACAGATCGAACTCGCCTCGGCTTGACCTACCACTCCAAGGTTAGTTACCACCTGGATGCCAAGACCAAGGTCACCGACGGCATCTTTAGCGTGCTGGGGGTTAGCGGCCGAAGCTATGACGCTTCGCTGGACGTGAATACGCCGGAATCAGTGGATTTCTCGGTGACTCATCAGCTCAATAATGACTGGACCCTGTATCTGGGGAGCACCTGGACCCGCTGGAGTCGCTTCAAGGAACTGACCATCGAGAACACGGGTTTGCCCCCTTTGTTGAGCGGCTCGCTGGGCACTGTTACCGAAGAACAGAACTGGCGTGATACGTGGGCTCACGCTATCGGTACGTCGTACCAACTGAACAACCATTGGGTTCTTCGGGCAGGCTTGTCAGTCGACCAGTCGCCCGCCAACAATACCAATCGTGGACCACGCATTCCAACGGGCGACCGAACGGTTATCAGCTTCGGTGCAGGCTGGACCCCGGTGGACAATGTCACGATCGACGTTGCTTATTCCTATCTGTGGGAAGAGAGCGTGCGGGTCAACGATACTTCCGCGACCCGGGGCGCATACAGTTCCAAGTATAAGAACAGCGCGAGCGGGCTCGGCACTTCCGTCAGCTATCGTTTCTGATAGACAGAGCGCCGTTCTACGATAATTGTCCGGCCGGGAGCGTACGTTACGCCCCGGCCTTTTAAAGCACATCCCTGGCATTTCCCCTTGGAGGGAAGCGGTTTCGTCGGAGCGCCACGTCGCCTGGTCAAGTCATCGAGTCGCTACGGACCGGGTCTCAGGAGGTTGCCAGCCACCACCGAGCGCCTTGAATGCCGCGACCGCCGCCCGTGCCGATTCCGTCCGCGCCTGCGCTCGGGCATCGGAAGCCTGCAGCATCGTTTCGTCGGCGTGCAGAACATCAATCAGGCTGGCCGTGCCTTTTTCGTAGGCAATGAACGACGATTGGCGAGCCTGTGCCAGAGATGCCTCGCCTTCAGTCAGGGTGGCTGCCTGAGCGTCCCGATTCACCAGGGCGGAGAAGGCATTCTCGACATCCTCGGTGGCGCGTAATACCGACTGACGGTAAGCGGCCAGGGCTTCGGCTTCTTGTCCCTTGGCTTGATCGATTTGAGCGTTTATGCGGCCAAAGTCGAAAAGTCTCCAGCGCAGCCCCAGTACGCCCGCCGACTGATTGGCGCCGCCGGTGAAAAGGTTGCCCCCGGATACAGCCGTGGCGCTACCGAGCAAGGCGCTGAGGGAGAATTTCGGGTAGTACTCGGCAATCGCCACCCCGATGCGTGCATTGGAGGCTGCAAGGCGGCGCTCGGCCACGATGAGATCCGGCCTGCGGCGCAGCAGATCGGCCGGCGTTCCCGTGGCCTTTATCTGCGGCGCAAGAGGAATACTCCCTGCATTTGCCAGTTGCGTGCGATGGGTGCCCGGCGGTGTACCGAGCATTACATCCAGTGCATTCATGGCAGCATCCAGGCCGGTCTGCAGGACCGGCACTGTCGCTTGGACCTGCGATAGCGCTCCCTCAGTCTGGTGAACCTGATAGTGGGCAGCGAGGCCCTTGCCGTAGAGCAAGCGGACTTTCTCCAGCAGTCCCTGCTGGGTTTTGACTTGTCGGTTGGCAATGTCCAGCCGGGCCTGCAATCCGCGGATGCTGATGTAGATATCGGCGGTTTGCGCAGCGATGGCCAGTCGTGTGGCAGCGGCGCCCGCCTCGGAGGCCTGGTACTCGGCGAGTGCGGCTTCGCGTCCGCGTCGCAGGCCGCCAAAGACATCAACCTCCCAGCCAGCACTGAGGTTAACCTCGTAGGCGCTTCCGTACCGATCATAGCCAGGCGTCGAGTTCAGCACCTGGCCGAGTGGGGTCTCGATGGATTGGTAGGAGCGCGCGGCCTGGCCACTGATGTTCCCCGAGGGCAGCAAGGCGGCATTTGCCGCAGCCAATCCCGCCCGTGCCTGCGTAACGCGCGCCGATGCCTGCGCCAGATCCAGGTTCTGTTCAAGAGCCTTGGAGACGAAGTCGGTTAGCACCGGATCACCAAAACCTTCCCACCAGGCCACGAGACTGGCCGGCGTCGCTACAGGCCTCAGCTCGACAGCGGACTGACCCAGGTAATGATCCGAAAGAGGAGCGTCCGGACGTTGATAGTCCGGACCGACCGCGCAGCCTGCCATCAAGCTGGCGCTCACCAAAAGAGCAAGGGGGCGAAGGGGAGGCATTGAGGTTCCTTCAATCGAGGATATTTGTGACCATATTACGTTGTGGTCACAGGCTGTCAATCAATAGCATTGACCAGTATTTCAAAAAAACATTCAATGAATACGGAGTTTTTCGCGTAATCGCTGGCAGTCTCAATGGATGTTCATTTGTGACCATTGACAGATATGGTCACTGTACTGAGAATGTGGGCCATGTCCTATTGTTCAGTAAGGGAACCTATGCGCCGGCCTCGACCTGTCCCCATTGCCGCTTGCTTGTTGCCTCTAGTCCTGGCGGCGTGTGGCGACTCATCCACCGTTGAAGATCCACGCACCCATGCCCCTCTGGTGAGGGCTTCTGCGGTTCAGGGGGCGTCCGACGTTTCACGCTCCTTCACTGGCGTCGTGGCTGCCCGCGTCCAGGGCGACCTGGGCTTTCGGGTATCAGGCAAGATACTTGAGCGCTTGGTTGATACGGGTCAGACCGTCAAGCGAGGTCAGCCGCTCATGCGTCTCGACCCCATCGACCTGGGGTTGCAGGCGCGAGCACAGCAAGAGTCGGTCATGGCCGCTCGGGCCCGAGCCAGGCAGACAGCCGATGATGAGGCCCGATATCGCGACCTGGTCGGCGCAGGTGCTATTTCTGCATCGGCGTACGATCAGGTCAAAGCCGCGGCTGATAGCGCAAAGGCGCAGCTCAGCGCTGCTCAAGCGCAGGCTGACGTGGCTCGCAATGCTTCCGGTTATGCGGTGCTGTTTGCCGATTCCGACGGCGTTGTGGTGGAGACGCTCGCCGAGCCCGGGCAAGTCGTCAGCCCAGGGCAGCCTGTGGTTCGACTGGCGCGGGCCGGGCAGCGCGAGGCCATCGTGCACCTGCCCGAGACGCTACGCCCGGCAGCAGGATCCACTGCGCAGGCGACGCTTTACGGCAACACCGCGGGTGCTGTTACAGCGAGGCTGAGGCTGCTGTCTGACTCGGCCGACCGTATGACGCGCACCTTTGAGGCGCGGTATGTGCTTGAGGGTGCGTTGGCCAATGCGCCGTTAGGTTCGACCGTCACGCTTCGGATCGCCGAAGACGCCGCCAATGGACAGGTGCTGCAAGTGCCGATCGCTGCTGTTTATGACCCGGGCAAAGGCACTGGCGTGTGGGTCATTGCTGGGGAACCAGCGAAGGTGACCTGGCGACCTGTCCGAGTCCTGGGCTTGAGCGACGAGGCAGCGCGAGTTGCAGGCGATCTCAAGGCCGGCGAGCAGATTGTCGCCTTAGGTGCACATCTGCTGCGCGATGGTGAGGAGGTGAGACTGGCTCAACAGGGTGACGTCAAGGTTGCCGGGAGCCATCCATGAGCCAGGGGCGCTTCAATCTTTCGGCGATCGCTGTTCGCGAGCGCTCGATCACGGTATTCCTGATCTTCCTGATCGCTGTGGCAGGGATCCTGTCGTTTTTCCAGCTGGGGCGTGCGGAAGACCCGCCGTTTACGGTCAAGCAACTGACGGTCATTACCGCGTGGCCGGGCGCCACGGCGCAGGAGATGCAGGACCAGGTTGCAGAGCCACTTGAAAAACGCCTGCAAGAACTGAAATGGTACGACCGCACGGAAACCTACACCCGTCCAGGTCTCGCCTTCACCATGGTGACACTGCTCGATCGCACACCGCCTTCCCAAGTGCAGGAGGAGTTCTATCAGGCGCGTAAAAAACTCGACGATGAGGCCATCAAGTTACCGGCGGGGGTGATTGGCCCGATGGTCAACGACGAGTTTGCAGATGTGACATTTGCGCTGTTCGCCTTGAAAGCCAAAGGCGAGCCGCAGCGACTGTTAGTGCGTGATGCGGAATCGTTGCGCCAGCGCCTGTTGCACGTGCCGGGCGTGAAGAAGGTCAACATCATTGGTGAGCAGGCCGAACGCATCTTTGTTTCCTTCTCCCATGATCGGTTGGCCACGCTGGGCGTATCCCCCCAGGACATTTTTGCCGCGCTGAACAATCAGAACGTGCTCACGCCTGCCGGCTCAATTGAAACCGATGGGCCGCAAGTCTTCCTCCGCCTCGACGGTGCCTTCGATAAGGTGCAGAAGATTCGTGACACGCCTCTTGCGGTCCAAGGTCGAACACTGAAGCTCTCGGACGTGGCGACGGTCGAGCGGGGTTATGAAGATCCGGCAACCTTCCTCGTGCGTAACAACGGTGAGGAGGCCCTGTTACTGGGCGTGGTGATGCGTGAGGGCTGGAACGGTCTGGACCTGGGCAAGGCATTGGACGCGGAGACGACGAAGATCAATGACGGCATGCCGCTGGGCATGACGCTCACCAAGGTCACCGATCAGTCTGTGAATATCAGTTCGGCCGTCGACGAGTTCATGGTCAAGTTCTTCGTCGCCCTGCTGGTGGTCATGCTTGTCTGCTTTCTCAGCATGGGCTGGCATGTAGGTATTGTGGTGGCGGCGGCTGTGCCGCTGACGCTGGCCGTGGTGTTTGTGGTGATGGCGGCTACCGGAAAGAACTTTGACCGCATTACCCTCGGGTCGCTGATTCTGGCGCTTGGACTGCTGGTGGACGACGCCATCATTGCTATCGAGATGATGGTGGTGAAAATGGAGGAGGGCTACGACCGCATCAAGGCTTCCGCCTATGCCTGGAGTCATACGGCCGCACCGATGCTTTCCGGTACGCTGGTGACCGCTATCGGCTTTTTGCCCAATGGCTTCGCCCAGTCGACAGCCGGCGAGTACACCAGCAACATGTTCTGGATCGTGGGCATTGCCCTGATTGCATCATGGGTAGTGGCGGTGGCCTTCACCCCCTATCTGGGTGTGAAGCTGTTGCCGAAGATCAAGACGGTCGAAGGGGGTCACGCGGCCATCTACAACACCCCTGGCTACAACCGCTTCCGCCGGATTTTGACGCGCGTCATCGCCCGTAAATGGCTGGTGGCCGGTACTGTTATCGCTACCTTTGTCGTGGCGATTCTCGGCATGAGCCTGGTCAAGAAGCAGTTCTTCCCCACCTCGGACCGTCCAGAAGTGTTGGTCGAAGTGCAAATGCCTTATGGAACCTCCATCGAGCAGACCAGCGCCACCACCGCCAAGATCGAGGCCTGGCTGCAAAAGCAGGCTGAAGCCAAAATCGTCACGGCCTATATCGGGCAAGGCGCGCCGCGCTTCTACCTGGCGATGGCGCCGGAACTCCCGGATCCATCATTCGCCAAGGTTGTGGTGCTGACGGATAGTCAGGAGGCACGTGAGGCCCTCAAGTTCCGTATGCGTGAGGCCATTGCCCAAGGGCTTGCACCAGAAGCGCGTGTCAGGGTTACGCAGCTGGTGTTTGGTCCGTATTCACCCTTTCCTGTGGCCTATCGGGTGATGGGGCCTGACCCATCAACATTGCGCGAGATCGCCGACCAGGTACAGAACGTGATGCAGACGAGTCCCCTGATGAGAACCGTCAACACCGACTGGGGCCCGCTAACGCCGACGCTGCATTTCACCCTGGATCAGGACCGCTTGCAGGCGGTGGGGCTGACGTCCAGCGCTGTCGCGCAGCAGCTGCAGTTCCTGCTCGCGGGAGTACCGATCACGGCCGTTCGTGAGGACATTCGTTCGGTGCAGGTGATCGGGCGTGCTGCGGGTGATATCCGGCTCGACCCTGCAAAAATAGAAGGCTTTACGCTCGTGGGCACGGCGGGCCAGCGGATTCCGTTGTCCCAGGTAGGGGAAGTCGACGTGCGTATGGAGGATCCGATCCTTCGGCGTCGTGACCGCACCCCGACCATTACCGTGCGCGGCGACATTGCCGAAGGCTTGCAGCCACCGGATGTCTCGAGCGTGATCATGAAGGCGCTGCAGCCGGTCATCGACAAGCTGCCTGATGGGTATCGTATCGAGCAGTCGGGGGCCATTGAGGAGTCGGGCAAGGCCGGCCAGGCGATATTGCCGCTGCTCCCGATCATGATTGCCATCACGCTGCTGATCATCATCCTGCAGGTACGCTCGACCTCGGCGATGATCATGGTGTTTCTCACCGCGCCGCTGGGATTGATTGGCGTGGTCCCGACATTGCTCATCTTCCAGCAACCGTTTGGTATCAACGCCCTGGTCGGCCTGATCGCACTTTCGGGCATCCTGATGCGTAATACGCTGATTCTTATTGGGCAAATCCATCACAACGCACGAGAAGGACTGGATCCGTTCCACGCGGTGATCGAAGCCACAGTACAGCGTGCTCGCCCGGTGCTGCTGACAGCGCTGGCGGCCATCCTGGCGTTCATCCCCCTGACACACTCCGTCTTCTGGGGGACCCTGGCTTACACCTTGATCGGAGGCACGTTCGTCGGAACCATCATGACGCTGGTGTTCCTGCCGGCGATGTACTCCATCTGGTTCAAGATCAGTCATGCCAGTCAAAGGCAAACTGAAACAGCAGAACTGGCGTAAGCACGCGAACTTACCAAAAGAGAGGACGCCACCCCGTCCTCTCGTCGTGCACCTCACTACAAAGCTGGGTTCTCAATACCCAGTCTGCAAGCTTCTCTCACTCATCGCCTATTAACGCCAGGCTGGCAGCCCACTCTTGCGTGGCAGTGTAGCGGGCGTAATAAGCCCGCTTCTCTGCCTCGCTCAAGCCGGTAAAGAACGGCAGGAAGTACTGGTCGTTGTAGTAGCCCTGGGCACCTTGCAACTGCGTTCCCCACCATGCCGGGTTGTAGCCCTCGAAGGCTATCCAGGGCGGCGGAACGGCGAAACGCTGGTGCTGAATGGCCTCGAGGAAGTCAGTGCTGTTGGTTACCAGGCGCACCGTGACGGCGTTGAATTCCCGGCTGGATATAAAGCAAATCAGGCGCTGGTTGTTCTGGGCGTTTTCATACTGCCTGACGGGAAGCTCGTTGAAGCTTCGCTCGTGGACCAGGGTGAAGCTGGATTCGATAAGGGCTTGGAAAGAATCCCTATCGCTTCCATCGATCAGTAAGGTCCAGTAGTAAGCCGGTACGCCTGTGTCTTCCAAAGAAACCGCGCGCATTGGAAGGGGCAGGGCAGAAGTAGTGTGTTGCAGAGGGACGGTGAAAACCGCTTGGAGTTCTGACAGGGAATAGCCCGCAATTTGCTCCTTGGGGGCTCGGTCAAAAAGACCTGCGATACGGCTGAAAAAATTCATATCGTCCTTGATGCAGCTTTGGTGGGTTTATTGGAATGGTTCTTCAAGGCCGTTGATTTAGGGTTCCTTGAAACCTGGAAAACCGTTTGCTCTGCGCCACTCCTTGACTGTTTTCAAGATCCCTTCTGGCGAGTCATCAGCATCGTCAGCAGGATAGAAAATCAGATCTGAGCCTTCGGGGTGTTCTGAGATTTCCTGAAAGTGTCGGACTAAAACAGAGTGGTCGTCCTCACTCTGACAGCTAACCTCACAGATATCTGTCAGAAGTTGAAGGAACTCTTGCTCTGTGTAATCAGAAATACTGCCCCTTGAGGTCATCACCTTAAGCCTCCTTGAAACCCGGCAGGTGGTTGGCCGAGCGCCACTCTTTCACGGTCTTGATAATGCCCTCGGCGGAGCTGTCGGCGCCGTTTTCGGGGTAATAGATCAGGTCGGAGCCGGCGGGGTGCTCGGTGATTCGCTCGAACTCATCGAGTAACGGGTCGAGGACTTCATCAGGAGCCCCTTTGTTTGCAGCGAATAATTCCTGCATGAATTCTATGAATTCAGCTTCGGTGTATTCATCCAGGCGACTTTTGGCGGCCATTGCTTTTATGGCTCCTTGAACCCAGGCAAGCCGTTTGCCTTGCGCCACTCTTTGACGATTCGGGTATCCAGGATGGACATGGTTTTTCCTTCATGGAGGGTGTGTCAGGCCGGTCATATAGCGTTGGTCAGTAGTGGCAGCTGATGTACAGCTCCAGATCTTTGGGGAGTGGGATGGCTGTAAGTCGTTCTATGGCGCTGGCTTGCTCTTGGGTGAGGAGGTAGCTATGTACGGCGTCTGCTTCGCTCTGCCAATCCATGATCGGCATCAGCATTTCTGTAGTGAGAGTCGGTAGTTTTGTCTCGAATACAGCGTCGTCACTGTTTGTAGGTGCGCCGTGTATCTCGAATTTCAGTGGGGCTTTCCCAGCGCGAAATACCGTCACGACTTGAATCCTGGTAGCCCATTTGCCTTGCGCCACTCTTTAACGGTCTTGGTTATGCCTTCGGGGGAGTCATCAGCCCCATCTTCTGGATAGAAGATAAGGTCAGTACTGTTTGGGTGCTCGCTAAGCTGTCTGAATTGCATCAGTAGTTCGCCAAGGTCTTTATCGGAACCACCTTCGTTGATGACGAGTATCTTGTGGATGAAGTTAACGAATTCGGTCTCGGTGTAATCGGAGATTTTTTTCATGTGGCGCCTACCGATTTCTGTGAATGTTGATGTGATTTTTAGGTGTGGTTACCCGTAAATTGTCTACGTTATAAACCTCACCACCATCCGCAATTTGCTCAATATGGTGCAACTCGAAAGTACCTCTTTTTCCTACTGCGTCTCTATCGCGAACAGCTGGTGCATTACCTGTACTTAGGCGCTTTTGGGCACGCTGATTAAACTGGCCGAACAGTGTAGGGTTTTCACCAACGGTCCTCCAAAATGCTCTCCGAAAAGCATCAAAGCTTCTGAACTCCTTCCCGCGCAACTGATCAGCAATCTCCGTGGGTATCGGAGAGCCCAACCCGGAGCCGGCCCCAGCAAGCCAGACTCCATTTATATCCTGCCCCTGACCCGTAACCACACCGGGCGTCTTGCGCACGCTCAGCACGATATAGAGCGGCTGAACCCCTGACCCCGGCGGGAACACCAGGATGAAATCCTTGTACTCCGGTGGGTAGATCGGGTCGACGATGATGGTGTCCGCCTGTTCGGTGGGCGGAAAGATCCAGATGTGCGGCGCCTGGGGCGCGGCCTCCAGTGGGGGGATGCCGGATGTGCTGGATGGGTCCACCGCTGGGGTCCAGATCAGGGTGACGCCGTCGCCGAAGTCGGCCACCTGTTGCTGGCCTTTGGTAACGAAGCGCACCACCGGGACCATTTCCCAGCCACGCTGCTTTTGCGTGTTGTAGCCGTAGCCCTTCAGCGTGCCGTCGGGCCGTTGTTCGATATGCAGGCGCACGCGGGTGCGACCTTCTTTCAGGGCGTCGAGTTGCTCGGGGGTGTACAAGGCGCTATCGCCCAGGCTCGACGGCCAGAGCATGGCCACCACGCCAGCCAGGGCACCCGCGACAACTCCGCCGGTTGCCACGCTAACCCCGGCGGACGCCATGGCCTCGCCACCCAGCGCAAGGCTGCCCAGCGCGGCGGGAAGGGTGCCACCGCTGATTTTCTTGAGCGGGATATTCCCCGCAGCGTCCGCCCGACGACCACCCAGCAAGACAAGCTCGCCATAGTCCTTGATGGCGTCGGTGGGGATCGCCCCGGATGGGCTGAGGTAGTCCATGACCCCGTCGGGCAGCTTGCAGGATTTGGTAAAGGTGCAGCCGGCCATCGCCTGTTGCTTGCGGGGTGGGCAGGCGAGGCTGTCGGCATAGGCTTGTTGGCGGGCCAGCATCCGCTCATAGGCGTGTTGCCTGGCGTCTTGTTCCGCCAGTTCGCCGGGGGTCATGTCTCGGTAGGTGACGTGGTGCCCGTCGCCGGAAGGGGGACTCTTGATCGGGGGGAGTCTGTTGCGGGCCATCGAGGGTTCTGCCTGTCCATCCGTTGCGGTTTTCCGGCCAGAGGCGGGATGGCATCAACCCTATTGAGTCGGGCGGGGCATTACTGTGGGAGGAATCTGAAAGGTTTGAAGGGCGAGTCTTTATTCTTGCGGGCTGGTGGTCAGGCGATTCTGGCCAGCCAGTGAATGCCCGGGCGGTGGGTGCCGCTCCAGCCCATCTATGCTGCCGCACCGGGTTCCTGCTTAAATGCCAGCGCCTATCCACTCAGCGCGCCTGACACCATGAATACCTTCAAGGACGAACTTGCTCTCACCGAGCCGCCAGCCGAAGCGGCCTCGATCCGTCGTCGGTCGTTGTTTGCCGGCTGTGGGGCCCATGCCATCCATGATGGCCTGACCGACCTGATCTATGTCTTGCTGCCCATCTGGCAAAGCCAGTTCGGCCTGAGCTTTGCCCAGGTCGGGCTGTTGCGTGGGGCCTATTCGGGGATGATGGCCGGCTTTCAGTTGCTGGCCAGCCGCGCGGCC
>NZ_JACMZT010000072.1:0-15776 GCF_017349615.1 Pseudomonas sp. GW531-T4 | reverse complement strand
GCTGTCCTCACTGCTTTCAGCATGAACGCCTTCGCCGCGAAGACCGAACTGACGGTCTATACCGCCCTCGAAGCCGAGCAACTGAAGAGCTACAAGCAGGCCTTCGAAGCCGCCAACCCGGACGTGGAAATCAAATGGGTGCGCGACTCCACCGGGATCATCACCGCCAAGCTGCTGGCGGAAAAAGCCCGGCCGCAGGCGGACGCGGTGTGGGGGCTGGCGGCCTCCAGCCTGGCGATCCTCGATCAGCAGGGCATGCTGCAAAGCTATGCGCCGAAGGATTTGGGCAAGATCGGCGGCAACTACCGCGACGCCGCCAACCCGCCGGCCTGGGTCGGCATGGACGTCTGGGCCGCGACCATCTGCTTCAACACCGTCGAGGCCGAAAAGCAGGGCCTGACCAAGCCGGTGAGCTGGCAGGACCTGACCAAGCCTGAGTACAAGGGCAAGATCGTCATGCCCAACCCGGCCTCGTCCGGCACCGGCTTCCTCGACGTCAGCGCCTGGTTGCAGACCTTCGGCGAGAAGCAGGGCTGGCAGTACATGGACGAGCTGCACCAGAACATCGGCCAGTACGTTCACTCCGGCTCCAAGCCGTGCAAGCTGGCGGCGGCCGGCGAATTCCCGATCGGCATTTCCTTCGAATACCCGGCCGTGCAGCTCAAGCGCCAGGGCGCGCCGCTGGACATCGTGCTGCCGAAGGAAGGCCTGGGCTGGGAAATCGAAGCCACCGCGGTAATCAAGGGCACCCCGCATGAAGAAGCCGCGAAGAAGCTCGCCGACTTCTCCGCCAGCCCCGCGGCCATGGAGCTGTACAAGGAAAACTTCGCCGTCCTGGCCCAGCCGGGGATCGCCAAGCCGCAGACCGAACTGCCGGCCGACTACGAGCAGCGCCTGATCAAGAACGACTTCGCCTGGGCCTCGAAGAACCGCGACCAGATCCTCGCCGAGTGGCGCAAGCGTTATGACGGCAAGTCCGAGAAGGTCGCCACGAAGTAACCGCAAGGTCTCCCTGTAGGAGCAGCCGGTCGACGCTCGATTGCTCGCGATGGAGGCCAACGATGACAAGGGCGTCCTGAATGCACGCGGTGCCCTTGGTTTTTTTCGCGAGCAAGCTCGCTCCTACAGGTCATCTCCCAAGGACAACATACACATGAGCAACCACAACGACCTGCTGATTGTCGGCGCCGGCATCCTCGGGCTGTCCCATGCCTATGCCGCGGCCAAGCGCGGTTTGCGGGTCACGGTTTTCGAGCGCAGCGCCACGCCCCTGGGCGCGTCGGTGCGCAATTTCGGCCAGGCCCTGGTGACCGGCCAGCCGCCTGGGGTGATGCTCGACCTGGCCAAGGCCAGCCGCGGCATCTGGGGTGACTGGGCCGAACTGGCCGGCTTGCCGCTCAAGCGCAACGGCTCTTACCTGTTCGCCCGCACCGAGGCCGAAGAGCAATTGCTGCAGGCCTTCTGCGCCGGACGCGCGCGGGAGCACGGCTACCGCGTCGAACTGCTGCGCGGCGCGGCCTTGAACGATTTGTACGGCGGGCGCTTGCGCCATCATCGCGCGGCGCTGCACGGTCTGGACGACCAGCAGCTGTATTCCCGCGAAGCCCTGCCGATGCTGATCGACTACCTGCGCCGCGACCTGGGGGTGGCGTTTCATTTCTCCACCCTGGTGCGCGACATCGAGCCCGGCCAGTTGCACAGCACCGCCGGCAGCTTTCGCGCGGCGCAGATCCTAGTCTGTTCCGGGCATGACTATCAGACCCTGCTGGCCGAGCCGATTGCCGCGCTGGCGCCGCAGGTCTGTCGCCTGCAAATGCTCCGCGCCCGGCCCGCCGTGCAGCTGGACCTGCAACACGCGCTGCTCACCGGCCTGAGCTGTGTGCATTACGGCGCCTTTGCCGACCTGCCCGAAGCGGCGGCGGTGCAGGCGCAGATCCTGCGGGACGCGCCGCACCTGCACGAAAACGGCATCCACCTGCTGATCAGCCCGACGCCCTATGGTGAGCTGATCATCGGCGACTCCCACCATTACGGCAGCGATCCCTCGCCGTTCAATGCCGAACAGGTGGACAACTGGATGCTCGAACTGGCCGAACACACCCTGGGCTGCAAGGTGCAGGTAATCGAGCGCTGGCAGGGTGTCTATGGCGCCCGCGGCCCGGGGCCGTTCTCGTTCCTGCGCCCGGCCGCCGGGGTCAGCGTGGCGCTGATGCACAGCGGTGTGGGCATGAGCGTCGGCCCGGCCATGGCCGAGGGCAATATCGCCCGTTTGCTGGAGGAAGCCTGATGGGGCCTGAGCAGCGGATCGCCGAGGTGTTCGGCCTGTACGAGCGTTTTGGCGACAGCGACTATATCGGCGAGCCGGTGTCGCAGCTCGAACACATGTCCCAGGCCGCGCAACGGGCCATGGCCGAGGGCTTCGACGACGAAGTGGTGTTGGCGGCGTTCTTCCACGATATCGGGCATATCTGTGTGCAGGATGCCGAGAACATGGGCGGTTTCGGCGTGGTCAGCCATGAACGGCTGGGCGCCGACTACCTGCGTCGCGCCGGTTTCAGCGAGCGCCTGGCGCGGCTGGTGGAGTACCACGTGCAGGCCAAGCGTTACCTGACCTTCAAGGAACCGGGCTATTACGAGCGGCTCAGCCAAGCCAGCCGGCGCACCCTGGAATACCAGGGCGGAGTGATGAGCGCCGAAGAGGCTCGGGCCTTCGAACAGGACCCGCTGTGCTCGGTCAGCCTGCGCTTGCGCCATTGGGACGAACAAGCCAAGGAACTGCGGGTGCCGGTGATGGATTTGCAGGTGCTCAAGGACAAGGCGGCGCGTCTGCTGAACCCCTGATTTTGTGGGTGCCTGGAAGATGGCTATCGCGGGCAAGCCTCGCTCCTACAGGATCAGTGCCGTCTGTAGGAGCGAGGCTTGCCCGCGATGGCGTCCGTGAGAACGGCGCTAACCTAATCCCCGACCACCAGCTTCTGCGCCAACGCCTCGATCTGCTCCTGGCGCTCGGCCTGGCTCAGCCGCGGCGCCGGGTTGAGGGATGACCACTGCGGATGGGCGCGGGCCTTGTTCAGTGCCTCCGGCAGCTTGCCCTCGCGCCAGCTCTGGTCCTGGGGCGTGGCCAGCTGGATGCTGCCCAGCGCCGCATGGCCGCGCACATTCAGCGCCTGCACCAGTTGCCGTTGGCGCAGGGCCAGCAGGCGCAGCACGCTGTCGTCCACGGTCAGCTCGCGCTGGCCCTTGAGCTTGCCCAGCAGGCGGCCGCCGTAGCTGCGGGCGGTTTGCAGCGCGCCGCCGGCGATCGCCCCGGCCAGGGCCGCCGCGCCCAGGGTCAGGCCACCCACCAGCAGATCGACGCCGGCCCCGGCCGCCGCGCCGGCGGCGATCCCGCCACCGACCCGCACGCCCAGCTGCTTGAGGGTTTCCGGGTTGAACAGGTCATCGCCCCAACGCCCGTCGAGCAGCGGCACATCGCTGGCGGCGGCATCCTGCGGGCGGAAGGCGTAGAGCTTGAGTAGCGATTCGACGCAGCGCTGCTCACGTTGACGCACGGCCTTGCGCAGTTCGCCAATGGCCTGTTGTTCCTGCTCGACCTCGCTGACCACGCTGCGCCGGCAGGCGGCGCAATCGATCAGCAGTTCGGCGATCAGCCGCGCGGCGCTTTGCTGGCGGGCCAGGCGCTGCGCCTGCTGATCGGCGATCAGGCGTTCCAGCTGTGGCCGCGAGCTTTCCAGGAGCAACGCCAGGCTTTCATACAGCCGCCGCTCGCCGTCCTCCGGCGGCGCCACGCTGTCGAACCGCACCAGCGCGTGCAGGCCCAGGCGGGCCAGGGCTTCGCGCCAGTCCGGCTCGCGATGGTCGGCGCTGCTGACGAAATTCAGCACCGGCAGCAGCGGCTTGCCGCAACTGGCGAGGACTTCCAGTTCGTCGCGGTACTTGGCCAGTACCGGCTCGCGGGCGTCGATTACATACAGCCCGGCGTCGGAGTCCAGCAGCTGGCGCAGCACCTTGGCTTCCTGTTCGAAACGCTGGCGCGCCTCGCTGCCTTCGAGAAACCGCACCAGGCGGGCCGGGCCGTCCAGGCGCTCGCCGGGGTGCTCCAGGCGTTCCAGGTAGTCGAGCAGGGCGATGGCGTCTTCCAGGCCGGGGGTGTCGTACAGGTCGAGCAGCGGTTCGCCGTCCACCGACAGCCGCGCGCCCTCGACATGGCGAGTGGTGCTGGGGCGATGGGAGACCTCGCCGAAGCCGACGTCCCGGGTCAGGGTGCGCAGCAGGGAGGTCTTGCCGACGTTGGTGTGGCCGACTACCGCCAGCTTCAACGGCGGTTTGCGAGGATCAGTCATGCCCGGTCTCCAGCCAGTTCAGCGGCACGCAATCGGCGAATGGCAGTTCCAGTTGTTGCAGGGCCACGTGCCAGTCACCCAGGCGTTCGGCATCCAGCGCCTGGCCCGGTGGCGCCTGCAACAGCCAGACCCGGGTGGCAGTGGCGCTGCGGGCCAGCTCGGCGATCAGCGCCAGGCTGCCACGGTCCGGCGAGCGCCGTGGATCGCAGGCGATGGCCAGGCGCGCCGGCGGAAAGCGGCTCATCTGTTCCAGCAGCTTGTGCCGGGATTCGCGGCTGTCGAGGATGCCGGCGTCTTTCACCGTGGCCGGCAATTGCGGTGGCCAAGGGCGCTGGTCGTCCAGTTCGATGGCCACCAGCAGGGCGCCATCGCTGTCCTGCGCGCTGACGCCGCCTTCGATACGGTGCAGCAAGTCGGGGGCGGCATCGTTGATCCCCAGGCGTTCGCTGCTGGGCATCAACGCTTCGCGCAGCTGGCTGTAGCCGGGGAGGTTGAGGTCCAGTTGCAGGCGCGCCTGCCCGTGCTTCCAGCGCCAGCGACAGAACAGCATCAACAGCAGGCGCGGCAGCACGCCGTAAATGATCAGCGAGGCCACCAGCCAGACGGCCCACATCTGGCGCACCAGTTCAGTGTTGTAAACATCCCGGGTGCTGGCGTGAATCATCTCTACGGTCGGTACGCCAAAACCTATGGCACGGGGTATGGCGGCGAGGGCGTTGGTCATCGCCACGAAGGCATCCGCGCCGAGCAGGGTGCTTTCCCAGTAGAACCCGTAGCGCTTGGTGATCAGCAGCATCAGCAGGATTGCCGTGGCGCTGAGCAGGGCCAGCAGCCACAAGCCGTTGACCAGGGTGCCGATGGCCCAGCGATTGAGTTTGCGCCGTTGCAGCAACAGCAGCAGGGCGGGCGCCAGCTGCGCGGCCTTGGCGTCGCGGGCGAGCTTGGCGCTGAGCCACAGCCACAGGCGGCCGAGGCTGGCGCCCTGTTCGCCGGCGAACAGCAGGCCCAGGGCCCAGCTCAGCAACAGGAGCAGGTTGAGACCGAGCAGGCTGCCCAGGGCCCAGAACACATTGACCGGCGCCTGCCCGTTGCCCAGGGCGGCGAAGGCCAGGCCGGCGCCGCTGACGATGGCCAGCAGCGCCAGCAGCATCAGCGCCAGGCGCGCACCCTGGACCCAGTGGCGCAGGGCAGCGGCCAGGCCGTCGCGTTCGGCCAGCCACAGCGCGCGGTATTGGAGGCGGCTCGCCAGATCGCCGCCAGCGGTGCGCGCCAGGCGATTGGCTTCCTGGTCCTCCAGGGCGCCGGCGTGTTCTTCACGCAGGCGTACGGCTTCGGTGAGCCAGAGTTTTTCCAGTGGGGTCAGTGCTGTCACACGTCATTCCGTTGCTCAAATGAGGGGTGAGCATAACCGCTGTCGCGCCGATCGGGGTACGTTGCGGGGCACCGAGCCTCTGGTATCCTCGCCGGCATGAAAAAATCTCTCCCTCTCAGCCTGATCGCGGCCCTCGGTGAAAACCGCGTGATCGGCGTCGACAACAGCATGCCCTGGCACTTGCCGGGGGATTTCAAATACTTCAAGGCCACCACCCTGGGCAAGCCGATCATCATGGGTCGCAAGACCTGGGATTCGCTGGGGCGTCCGCTGCCGGGGCGGCTGAATATCGTGGTCAGCCGCCAGGCCGACCTACGGCTCGAAGGCGCCGAGGTGTACCCGTCGCTGGACGCCGCGGTGGCGCGTGCCGAGGAATGGGCGCTGGAACAGGGCGTTACCGAGCTGATGCTGATCGGCGGGGCGCAGCTGTATGCCCAGGGCCTGGAGCAGGCCGATCGCCTGTACCTGACACGCGTGGCGTTGAGCCCGGAAGGGGATGCGTGGTTCCCGGAGTTCGATCAGCAGCAGTGGAAACTGGTGTCTGACGTGCCGAACCCGGCGGAAGGCGACAAGCCGGCCTACAGCTTCGAAGTCTGGGAAAGGGTTTAACCCCGTAGCCCTGTAGCCGCTGCCGAGCTCGCGAGGCTGCGATCGAGGACGAAGTCCTCGCAAAACCTGAGCACGCGGTGTTTCAGGAAAAACAGGTTGTCTGGTTTTACGACTGCTTCGCAGTCGATCGCAGCCTCGCGAGCTCGGCAGCGGCTACAGGTCGTGATCCCGTTCCGGGCGTGAACCCGGAACGGGGCTGAAAGATCAGGCCTGCGCCAGCTCCGCATGCTCATCGGCATCGAGCTTTTCTTTATCGGTCTGCTGCATGATCTGGCTGGTGATCGCACCGGCGGTCATCGAACCGCTGACGTTCAGTGCGGTACGGCCCATGTCGATCAGCGGCTCCACGGAAATCAGCAGCGCCACCAGGGACACCGGCAAGCCCATGGCCGGCAGCACGATCAGCGCGGCGAAGGTCGCGCCACCGCCCACCCCGGCCACACCGGCCGAACTCAAGGTCACTATCGCCACCAGGGTCGCGATCCACAGCGGGTCCAGCGGGTTGATGCCCACGGTCGGGGCCACCATCACCGCCAGCATCGCTGGGTACAGGCCGGCGCAGCCGTTCTGGCCGATGGTCGCGCCGAACGAGGCGGCGAAGCTGGCGATGGACTGTGGAATGCCCAGGCGGCTGGTCTGCGCCTCGATGCTCAGCGGGATGGTCGCGGCGCTGGAGCGGCTAGTGAAGGCAAAGGTCAGCACCGGCCAGACCTTGCGGAAGAAGCGCAGCGGGTTGATCCCGGCCAGCGACACCAGCAGGCCGTGAACCACGAACATCAGGCCCAGGCCGATGTACGACACCACCACGAAACTGCCGAGCTTGATGATGTCCTGCAGGTTGGAGCTGGCGACCACCTTGGTCATCAGCGCCAGCACGCCGTAAGGGGTCAGCTTCATCACCAGGCGCACCAGGCGGGTGACCCAGGCTTGCAGGGTGTCGATGGCGTTGACCACTTTCTGGCCCTTGTCGGCGTCGTCCTTGAGCAGTTGCAGGGCGGCGATACCGAGGAAGGCGGCGAAGATCACCACGCTGATGATCGAGGTCGGCTTGGCCCGGGCCAGGTCGGCGAAGGGGTTCTGCGGAATGAAGGACAGCAGCAACTGCGGGATATTCAGGTCGGCGACCTTGCCCGCGTAATCGCTCTGGATCACCTGCAGGCGAGCCATTTCCTGGGTACCGGCCACCAATCCTTCGGCGGTCAGGTCGAACAGGTTGGTCAGGGCGATGCCGATCACCGCGGCGATGGCGGTGGTGAACAGCAGGGTGCCGATGGTCAGGAAGCTGATTTTGCCCAGGGACGAGGCGTTGTGCAGGCGCGCCACGGCGCTGAGGATCGAGGCGAACACCAGCGGGATCACGATCATCTGCAGCAGCTGCACGTAACCGTTGCCCACCAGGTCGAACCAGCCGATGGAGGTTTTCAGGATGGGGTTGCCGGCACCGTAGAGGCTGTGCAGGGCAACACCGAAGACCACGCCCAGCACCAGCGCCAGCAGGACCTTCTTGGCCAGGCTCCAGGTGGTGTGACGGGTTTGTGCCAGGCCCAGCAGCAAGGCGAGGAACACCAGCAGATTGAGGATCAGCGGCAGGTTCATTGAGGCTCCATAAGACTTGTGCCAATCGCTTGTGGCTGCGATTGCGAACCGGCAAGCCTAACAGCTTGATATCTAATGAATTAATATCAAAAACGCATTGAGACTGTCGTTTTTGGAATAAGCCGCTGACGCTCAGGCACATGCCGGTGGCGGAATCAGGACGCGGGCGGTCGCCCACAGGCGAGGATTGTCACAGCGATTTGTTAGCGTCGATCTCTTTAAATCAGGGAGAAAACGCCGATGAAACTCACTCCGAAATTTCTGGTTGCCGCACTCTGCCTGGGCCTTGCCGGCCAGGTTCTCGCCACCGACTTGAAGCACTGGCCCGCGGAACAGGCCAAGCAACTGGACGCGATGATCGCGGCCAACGCCAACAAGGGTAACTACGCGGTGTTCGACATGGACAACACCAGTTACCGCTACGACCTGGAAGAGTCGCTGCTGCCGTTCATGGAGAACAAGGGCCTGATCACCCGCGAGACCCTCGACCCCTCCCTGAAGCTGATGCCGTTCAAGGACACCGCCGAGCACAAGGAAAGCCTGTTCAGCTACTACTACCGCCTCTGTGAAGTCGACGACATGGTCTGCTACCCCTGGGTGGCGCAAGTCTTCTCCGGCTTCACCCTCAAGGAACTCAAGGGCTATGTCGACGAGCTGATGGCCTCGGGCAAACCGGTGCCGGCCACTTATTTCGAAGGCGACGTGGTCAAGAACACCGAGATCAATCCGCCGAAGATCTTCACCGGCCAGAAAGAGCTGTACAACAAGCTGATGGAGAACGGCATCGAGGTCTATGTGATGACCGCCGCCTCCGAGGAACTGGTGCGCATGGTCGCCTCCGATCCGAAGTACGGCTACAACGTCAAGCCGCAGAACGTCATCGGCGTGACCACCCTGCTCAAGGATCGCAAGACCGGCGAGCTGACCACCGCGCGCAAGCAGATCACCGCCGGCAAATATGACGAGAAGGCCAACCTCGGCCTGGAACTGACCCCTTACCTGTGGACCCCGGCGACCTGGATGGCCGGCAAGCACGCAGCGATCCTGACCTACATCGACGAGTGGAAAAAACCGGTGCTGGTGGGCGGCGACACCCCGACCAGCGACGGCTACATGCTGTTCCACGATGTCGACGTGGCCAAGGGCGGCATCCACCTGTGGGTCAACCGCAAGGACAAGTACATGACCCAGATCAACGGCATGATGGCCAAGCACGCCGCGGCCCAGGCCAAGGAAGGGCTGCCGGTGACGGCGGACAAGAACTGGGTGATCGTCAAGCCGGAAGATATCCAGTAACAGCGGGTTGAACCCATCGCGGGCAAGCCTCGTTCCTACAGGATCAGTGCCGTCTGTAGGAGCGAGGCTTGCCCGCGATAGGCCTCGCAGAGGCCGATCTCCAGGCAAAAAAATGCCCCGCACTTGGCGGGGCATTTTCATTCAGCGGCAGGCAATCACAGGCCGTTGAGCATTGCCTTGTTGCGCACCGCGCCCTTGTCGGCGCTGGTGGCCAGCAGGGCGTAGGCTTTCAGGGCGGTGGTCACCTTGCGTGGGCGTTTTTCCGCGGGCTTCCAGCCTTTCTTGTCCTGCTCCACACGGCGCGCGGCCAGTTCTTCGTCGCTGACCAACAGGTTGATCGAGCGGTTCGGAATGTCGATCAGCACCTTGTCGCCGTCCTGGACCAGGCCGATGGCGCCGCCCGCCGCTGCTTCCGGCGAAGCGTGGCCGATGGACAGGCCCGAGGTACCGCCGGAGAAGCGGCCGTCGGTCAGCAGGGCACAGGCTTTGCCCAGGCCCTTGGACTTCAGGTAGGAGGTCGGGTAGAGCATTTCCTGCATGCCCGGGCCGCCTTTCGGACCTTCGTAGCGAATGATGACGATGTCGCCTTCCTTCACTTCGTCGGCGAGGATGCCGCGTACTGCGCTGTCCTGGCTTTCGAAGATCTTCGCGTTGCCTTCGAAGACGTGGATCGACTCGTCGACGCCGGCGGTCTTCACCACGCAGCCGTCCAGGGCGATGTTGCCGTACAGCACGGCCAGGCCGCCTTCTTTCGAGTAGGCGTGCTCGACGCTGCGAATGCAGCCGTGTTCACGGTCGTCGTCGAGGCTCGGCCAGCGGGTCGACTGGCTGAACGCGGTCTGGGTCGGGATGCCGGCCGGGCCTGCCTTGAAGAAGTGGTGCACCGCTTCGTCGTTGGTCTGGGTGATGTCCCACTTGGCGATGGCTTCTTCCATGCTGCGGCTGTGCACGGTCGGCAGGTCGGTGTGCAGCAGGCCGCCACGGGCCAGGGAACCGAGGATGCTGAAGATGCCGCCAGCGCGGTGCACGTCTTCCATGTGGTACTTCTGGATGTTCGGCGCCACCTTGCACAGCTGCGGCACGCTGCGGGACAGGCGGTCGATGTCGCGCAGGTCGAAGTCGATCTCGGCTTCCTGGGCGGCGGCCAGCAGGTGCAGGATGGTGTTGGTCGAACCGCCCATGGCGATGTCGAGCATCATGGCGTTCTCGAACGCCTTGAAGTTGGCGATGTTGCGCGGCAGCACCGACTCGTCGTTCTCGCCGTAGTAGCGCTTGCACAGCTCGACGATGGTGCGGCCGGCCTGCAGGAACAGCTGCTCGCGGTCGCTGTGGGTGGCCAGGGTCGAACCGTTGCCCGGCAGGGCCAGGCCCAGGGCTTCGGTCAGGCAGTTCATCGAGTTGGCGGTGAACATGCCGGAGCACGAACCGCAGGTCGGGCAGGCGCTGCGCTCGTACTCGGCGACCTTCTCGTCAGAAGCGCTGGAGTCGGCGGCGATCACCATGGCGTCGACCAGGTCGAGGCCGTGGGAGGCGAGCTTGGTCTTGCCGGCTTCCATCGGGCCGCCGGAGACGAAGATCACCGGGATGTTCAGGCGCAGGGCGGCCATCAGCATGCCGGGGGTGATCTTGTCGCAGTTGGAGATGCAGACGATGGCGTCGGCGCAGTGGGCGTTGACCATGTATTCCACGGAGTCGGCGATGATCTCGCGGCTCGGCAGCGAATACAGCATGCCGTCGTGGCCCATGGCGATGCCGTCATCCACGGCGATGGTGTTGAACTCCTTGGCCACGCCGCCGGCGCGTTCGATTTCGCGGGCGACCAGCTGGCCCAGATCCTTGAGGTGCACGTGGCCCGGTACGAACTGGGTGAAGGAGTTGGCAATGGCGATGATCGGCTTCTTGAAGTCGTCATCTTTCATCCCCGTGGCGCGCCACAGTGCGCGGGCGCCGGCCATGTTGCGGCCGTGGGTGGATGTTTTCGAGCGGTAATCAGGCATGGAGCACTCCGGGCGGCTAATCAGGTAACAAATGGGGAGTGAGCTTCTATTGACCTCTGGAACACTCAGAAATGGCCGTGTGTCCTGAAGCTGCCGATGACGCCGCGGGATCGCCGCGCGCCTCAGCCTGAGCTCATAAACCCGCCGGGGGATGACTGGCGATGAATCTCGCGATTCTACACCGCTGGCGCCAGGAAGGAATGCCGTGGCCGCTCTACGGCGTCGATTGCCTGGATATGGAAATGGGCAGCCGACGATCAGGGACTGGTTTAGACTCGCCGGCCTTCGATCACCTTCCAAATGGAGCTGGAATGTCCGCGACGCTGCGATCCTTGAGGTTCTACTTTTTTGTTGGCCTGGGGCAGGGCCTGCTGCTGATGTGGACCGTCCTTTACAGCGGCTTGTCCGGTGTCGCCATGGCCGCGCTGGCGGCTGCCCTGTTGATGGGCGGTGGGCTGCTGCAACTGCTGGCCGAGCAGCGACGCCAGCCGCGGACCTGGATCGCGATGCTGCTGGTGGCGTTGGGTGCGGTGGGGCTGGTGTGGGCCTGCAGTGGTCTGCCCTTCAGCCTTGGCGTGGGGGGCGGCGTGACAGCCGGCCTGCTGCTGATGACCCTGCTCGGTGCCACGCTGCTGCAGGGGCGTGACCATCTGTGGCGACGGCTGCTCGGCAACGGCGCCTGGGTGCTGCTGGCTTTGCCCATGCCCTGGCTGGCGCAGTGGTTGTTCAAGCTATGGATTCAGCACCGCCACCTCGACCCCTTCAAGAGCGGACTCCTGTCCCTGGCGTTTTTTGCCGCGCCGACCCTCGCGTTCTCCGGCGCCATGTTCCTCGGCGCTTTATGGCGCGCGCGCGCCGTCGGGCACAGGTCGCTTGAGCGCTGAGTATTGGGTGAGGAGGTGGTGGGGGCAATCGGCATGGATGCCCCTTGCCGCGTGGGGCAAGGGGCGTCCAGTCAGGCTCAGCTGTTAGGCAGCAGGCGGCAGATGATGCTCTTGATGTAGCGGGTTTCCGGGATGGCCGGGTGCACCGGGTGGTCCGGGCCCTGGCCGCCGCGTTCCAGCAGCTGGATATTGCGGTCCAGGTGGCGGGCGCTGGTGAGCAGGATGTTCTGCAGGTCGTCTTCCGGCAGGTGCATCGAGCACGAAGCGCTGACCAGGATGCCGTCCTTGCTGAGCAGGCGCATGGCCTGTTCGTTCAGGCGGCGGTAGGCGCCTTCGCCGTTCTTCAGGTCTTTCTTGCGTTTGATGAAGGCGGGCGGGTCGGCCACGATCACGTCGAAACGCTCTTCGGCGGCCTTGAGTTCTTTCAGGGCCTCGAACACGTCGCCTTCGATGCAGGTGACTTTCTCGGCGATGCCGTTCAGTGCGGCGTTGCGCTCAACGCCATCGAGGGCGAAGCCCGAGGCATCGACACAGAACACTTCGCTGGCACCGAAGGCACCGGCCTGCACGCCCCAGCCGCCGATGTAGCTGAACAGGTCCAGCACGCGCTTGCCCTTGGCGTAAGGCGCCAGGCGGGCGCGGTTCATGCGGTGGTCGTAGAACCAGCCGGTTTTCTGGCCTTCCATCACCGGGGCTTCGAACTTCACGCCGTTCTCTTCCAGGGCGACCCACTCCGGCACCAGGCCGAACACGGTTTCCACGTAACGGTTGAGGCCTTCGGCATCACGCGCGGCGGAGTCGTTCTTGAACAGGATGCCGCTGGGCTTGAGGACCTGGACCAGGGCGGCGATCACGTCGTCCTTGTGCTGTTCCATGGTCGCCGACGCCAGCTGCACCACGAGGATGTCGCCGAAACGGTCGACCACCAGGCCCGGCAGCAGGTCGGAGTCGCCGTAGACCAGGCGGTAGAACGGCTTGTCGAACAGGCGCTCGCGCAGCGACAGGGCCACGTTCAGGCGGTGCACCAGCAGCGACTTGTCCAGCGCCAGCTTGGCGTCGCGCGACAGCAGGCGGGCGCAGATCAGGTTGTTCGGGCTCATGGCGATGACGCCCAGCGGCTTGCCGCCGGCGGCTTCCAGCACTGCCTGGTCGCCTGCCTTGAAGCCGTGGAGTGGGGTGGCGGCTACATCGATTTCGTTGCTGTAGACCCACAGGTGGCCGGCGCGCAGGCGGCGATCGGCGTTGGCTTTGAGGCGCAGGCTTGGCAGGGACATGACGTCGCTCCGGAAAAAAGAGCGGGAGTATAACGTGTTGCGCTCGCCGAGAGGCTGGCGAGTGGATATGCGGTGACAGGGCAAACCCGCCATGGATATCCCGCGCCTGCCCCGGCGTTGCCCCGAGGCGCTCGTTGTAAAGTTCCTCTCGGGTGGCCATGGGCGCCTTTTAAAGGGTTAGAATCGCCGCCTAGTCCAGAGTGCGTATCTATGTCCCAAGAGCTTTCCGCCGAACAGATTCAACAGGCCCTGCAAGGCATCAGCGTGCCGCCCCAACCGCAAATCATGGTGGATTTGCAGATGGAGCAGTACATGCCCGACCCTGACCTGGAAGTGATCGCGCGGCTGATCTCCCAGGATCCGGGCCTTTCCGGCGCCCTGCTGAAAATCGTCAACTCGCCGTATTACGGGCTGAGCAACAAGATCGCCTCGATCCAGCGCGCGGTGAACCTGCTGGGTAGCCGTTCGATCATCAACCTGATCAACGCGCAGTCGATCAAGGGCGAGATGAGCGACGAAACCATCGTCACCCTCAATCGTTTCTGGGACACCGCCCAGGATGTGGCGATGACCTGCCTGACCCTGGCCAAGCGCACCGGCTCGCAAGCGGTCGACGAGGCCTATGCCCTGGGGTTGTTCCACGATTGCGGCGTGCCGCTGATGCTCAAGCGCTTCCCCGACTACATGACGGTGCTGGAAGAGGCCTACGCCAGCGCGGGCCCCGAGAACCGGGTGGTGGACACGGAAAACCGTGTGTTCAATACCAACCACGCGGTGGTCGGTTACTACACGGCCAAGTCCTGGCGCCTGCCGGAGCACGTGACCAACGCCATCGCCAATCACCACAACGCCCTGGCGATCTTCAGCGACGAGTCGTCGCGCAACAGCCAGCTGAAAAACCTGCTGGCGATCCTGAAAATGGCCGAGCATATCTGCGCGTCCTACCGGGTGCTGGGCAATCAGGTCGATGATCATGAATGGAACAGCATCGGCCATCTGATCCTCGATTACGTCGGCCTGTCCGACTATGACTTCGAGAACCTCAAGGAAACCGTGCGCGAACTGGGCGCGCACTGATTCCCGACCACGTTATAGAGAACACGAGGCGCACATGCCTGAATTACCGGAAGTCGAAACCACCCGGCGCGGTATCGCGCCGCACCTGGAAGGGCAGCGCGTCAGCCGCGTGATCGTGCGCGAGCGGCGTCTGCGCTGGCCGATTCCGGAAGACCTCGATGTGCGCCTGTCCGGCCAGCAGATCGTCAAGGTCGAGCGCCGCGCCAAGTACCTGCTGATCAATGCCGAAGTCGGCACCCTGATCAGTCACCTGGGTATGTCGGGCAACCTGCGCCTGGTGGAAGTCGGCCTGCCGGCGGCCAAGCACGAGCATGTCGATATCGAGCTGGAGTCCGGCCTGGCACTGCGCTACACCGACCCGCGGCGCTTTGGCGCGATGCTCTGGAGCCTCGATCCGCTCAATCACGAGCTGCTGATCCGCCTGGGGCCGGAGCCGCTGACCGACCTGTTCGACGGCGAGCGCCTGTATCAGCTGTCGCGGGGACGTTCGATGGCGGTCAAGCCGTTCATCATGGACAACGCGGTGGTGGTGGGGGTGGGCAATATCTACGCGACCGAAGCGCTGTTCGCCGCCGGTATCGATCCGCGTCGCGAAGCCAAGGGGATTTCCCGGGCGCGCTACCTGAAGCTGGCGATCGAGATCAAACGTATCCTGGCCGCGGCCATCGAGCGCGGCGGCACCACCCTGCGCGACTTTATCGGCGGCGACGGGCAGCCGGGCTATTTCCAGCAGGAACTGTTCGTCTACGGGCGTGGCGGGGAACACTGCAAGGTCTGTGGCACGGGGCTGCGCGAGATCAAGCTGGGGCAGCGTGCGAGCGTGTTCTGCCCTAAATGCCAGAGCTGAAAAGCATCGCGGGCAAGCCTCGCTCCTACAGAAGCAAAACCCTGTAGGCGCGAGCGGGCGGCGATCCGACTTGTCCGCGAAGGCGTCCAGCCAGACGCTAAATTTCTCAAGCCTTGCCGGTGATCTTCCGGTACTTGGCCATCAACTCTTCTTCGGTTTCCGGGTGGGCCTCGTCCAGTGGGATGCAGTCCACCGGGCAGACCTGCTGGCATTGCGGCTCGTCATAGTGGCCGACACATTGGGTGCACAGGTTCGGGTCGATCACGTAGATCTCTTCGCCTTGGGAAATCGCGGCGTTCGGGCACTCGGGTTCGCAGACGTCGCAGTTGATGCAATCGTCGGTGATGATCAGGGACATGGGGCACTCCGGCCAGGGCGGCGGGCCCAGGCATTTGAAAAACCAATGGCGCAATTGTGCCGCATTGGCGAGCGCAGTGCACGCGGGGCTCGATGGGAGGGGCGTTTGCAGGTCGACTGCGCG
>NZ_JACMZT010000071.1:0-16955 GCF_017349615.1 Pseudomonas sp. GW531-T4 | reverse complement strand
GACACACCATGAGTGTGATCATTGCCCTAGCAGCCCTCGCGCTGCTGATGTTGGCTGCTTACCGTGGCTACAGCGTCATCCTCTTTGCCCCCATCGCCGCCCTCGGCGCCGTCCTGCTCACCGACCCGTCCGCCGTGGCGCCCGCCTTCACCGGCGTGTTCATGGAAAAGATGGTCGGCTTCATCAAGCTCTACTTCCCGGTGTTCCTGCTCGGCGCGGTGTTCGGCAAGCTGATCGAGCTGTCGGGCTTCTCCCGTTCCATCGTCGCGGCGGCCATCCGCCTGCTCGGCACCCGCCAGGCGATGCTGGTGATCGTGCTGGTCTGCGCCCTGCTGACCTACGGCGGCGTCTCGCTGTTCGTGGTGGTGTTCGCGGTCTATCCGTTCGCCGCGGAGATGTTCCGCCAGAGCAATATCCCCAAGCGCCTGATCCCGGCGACCATCGCCCTCGGCGCGTTCTCCTTCACCATGGATGCCCTGCCCGGCACCCCGCAGATCCAGAACATCATCCCCAGCACTTTCTTCAATACCACCGCCTGGGCCGCGCCCTGGCTGGGGGTGATCGGCACCATTTTCGTGTTCTGTGCCGGCATGCTGTTCCTGCAGCGCCAGCGCAACAAGGCGCACAACGCCGGTGAAGGCTATGGCAGCGACCTGCGCAACGAGCCGGAAACCGCCGCCGACATCCAGCTGCCCAACCCCTGGATCGCCCTGTCGCCGCTGTTGCTGGTGGGCCTGATGAACCTGCTATTCACCCACTGGATTCCCCTGTGGTACGGCAAGACCCACAGCCTGGCCCTGGCCGGCATGGCCACCCCGGTGCAGACCGACGTCGCCAAGCTCACCGCCATCTGGGCGGTCCAGGCCGCCTTGCTGGTGGGCATCATCGTGGTCCTGGTGTTCGGCTTCTCGGCGATTCGCGGCAAGCTGGCCGAAGGCAGCAAGAGCGCGGTCAGCGGTGCCCTGCTGGCGGCGATGAACACCGCTTCGGAATACGGCTTCGGCGCGGTAATCGCCTCCCTGCCGGGCTTCCTGGTGCTGTCGGACTGGCTGAAAAGCATCCCCAACCCGCTGGTCAACGAAGCCATCACCGTGACCCTGCTGGCCGGCATCACCGGCTCCGCCTCAGGCGGCATGAGCATCGCCCTGGCGGCCATGTCGGAGACCTTCATCAGCGCCGCCCACGCCGCCAACATCCCCCTGGAAGTGCTGCACCGCGTGGCCGCCATGGCCAGCGGCGGCATGGACACCCTGCCGCACAACGGCGCGGTGATTACCCTGCTGGCGGTCACCGGCCTGACCCACCGCCAAGCCTACAAGGACATTTTCTGCATTACGCTGATCAAGACCCTGGCCGTCTTCGTCGTGATCGCCACTTTCTACGCCACCGGCATTGTGTGAGGTATTCATGAGTAATCTTGCGGGCAAGACCGCCCTCGTCACCGGCTCCACCAGCGGCATCGGTCTGGGCATCGCCCTGAGCCTGGCCAAGGCCGGGGCCCACCTGATCCTCAACGGCTTCGGCGATGCCTCGACGGTGATCGCCGAGGTCGCGCGCCTCAATAAGGACAGCGGCGGCAAGGTCGGCCATCACCCGGCCGACGTCAGCGACCCGGCGCAGATCGCCGACATGCTCGCCTACGCCGAGCGCGAGTTCGGCGGCGTCGACATCCTGGTCAACAACGCCGGCATCCAGCATGTGGCAGCGGTAGAGGAATTCCCGGTGGAGCGCTGGGACTCGATCATCGCCATCAACCTGTCGTCGGTGTTCCACAGCACTCGCCTGAGCCTGCCGGGCATGCGCGCCAAGGGCTGGGGACGGATCGTCAACATCGCCTCGGTGCATGGCCAGGTCGGCTCGGTGGGCAAGGCCGCCTATGTGGCGGCCAAGCACGGGGTGATCGGCCTGACCAAGGTGGTCGGCCTGGAGACCGCCACCAGCAACGTCACCTGCAACGCCATCTGCCCGGGCTGGGTCCTGACCCCGCTGGTGCAGAAACAGATCGACGACCGCGCCGCGGCCGGTGTCGACCCGCAACAGGCGCAGCACGACCTGCTGGCGGAAAAACAGCCGTCCCTGGAGTTCGTCACGCCTTCGCAGTTGGGCGAGTTGGTCCTATTCTTGTGCAGTGAGGCCGGCAGCCAGGTGCGTGGCGCGGCGTGGAATATCGATGGCGGCTGGCTGGCGCAATAAACGCGACCCCTGTAGCCGCTGCCGAAGGCTGCGATAGGTCCGAAGGACCTCCGCGACCTTGAGACCGCCACGACCGTTCCGGTCGATCGCAGCCTGCGGCAGCGGCTACAGAGTTGGAACAGCTTTGTGTGTGCAGCAGAAAAACAAGAGGCCACCCATGTCCGAATTACTCTGGCAACCCAGTGCCGAGCGCATCAGCAAGACCCGCATGGAAGCCTTCCGGCGCTTGATCAATCACCGTTACGACCTGGACATCGATGACTACCCCGCCCTGCACCAATGGAGCATCGAGCAGCGCGAAGCCTTCTGGCAGGCCATAGTCGATTTCTTCGATGTCGAGTTCCATGCGCCCCCCAGCACGGTGCTGATCGAAGGCAGCAGCATGCCCGCCGCCCAGTGGTTCCCCGACGCCACCCTGAACTTCGCCGAACACCTGCTCAAGCGCCGTGACGACGGCGTCGCGGTGGTGGCGATCAACGAGAACGGCCAGCGCGAACAGTTGACCTACAACCAGCTGGCGGCCCATGTCGCCGGCCTGCAACACAGCCTGCGGGCCGCCGGCGTCGGCCTCGGCGACCGGGTCGCCGCCTGCATGCCCAATACCTGGCAGACCCTGGTGGGCATGCTCGCCACCACCAGCCTCGGGGCCGTCTGGTCCAGCTCCTCGCCGGACTTCGGCACCCAGGGGGTGATCGACCGTTTCGGCCAGATCGAACCCAAGGTACTGATCACCTGCGCCGGCTACCGCTACGCCGGCAAACAGATCGACCAGACGGCCAAGGTCAACGAAATCCTCGAACGACTGCCGTCCCTGCAACAGCTGATCATCGTGCCGTACGCGCGGCCCGAAGCCCGCGCCGAAGACTTCCGTACCTCGGCCAGGGTCGCGCTGTGGGACGACTTCTACCGCCCCGGCGGCGAGCCGCAGTTCGTCGCCGTGCCCTTCGCCCACCCGCTGTACATCCTCTATTCCAGCGGCACCACCGGCGTGCCCAAGTGCATCATCCACAGTACCGGCGGCGTGCTGTTGCAGCACCTCAAGGAGCACGGCCTGCACACCGACCTGCACGCCGGTGAAGTGCTGTTCTACTACACCACCTGCGGCTGGATGATGTGGAACTGGCTGGTCTCCGCCCTGGCGGTGGGCGCCACGGTGCTGCTGTACGACGGCTCGCCGTTCCACCCGGCGCCCGAACACTTGATCGACCTGATCGACCAGGAAGGCATCAGTGTTTTCGGCACCAGCCCCAAGTACCTGGTGGCCCTGGAAAAGGCCGGCATCGAGCCACGCAGCAGCCACTCCCTGGCCAGTCTCAAGACCCTGCTCAGCACCGGCTCGCCACTGTCGCCGCAGAGCTTCGACTACGTGTACCGGGCGTTCAAACAGGACCTGTGCCTGGCCTCGATGTCCGGCGGCACCGATATCATTTCCTGCTTCATCATCGGCAACCCGCTGTTGCCGGTGCACCGTGGCGAAATGCAGGGCAAGGGCCTGGGCATGGCCGTGGAGGTGTGGAACGACCAGGGCCAGGCGGTGATCGGTGAAAAGGGCGAACTGGTCTGCACCCGGCATTTCCCGGCCATGCCCATCGGCCTGTGGCACGACCCACGGCACGAGAAACTGCGTGCCTCCTACTTCAGCCAGTTCCCCGGGGTCTGGGCCCAGGGCGACTACGCCGAGCAACTGGCCCATGGCAGCTGGCTGATTCACGGCCGCTCCGATGCCGTGCTCAACCCCGGCGGCGTGCGCATCGGCACCGCGGAGATCTACCGCCAGGTGGAGAAACTCGAACAGGTCCTGGAAAGCCTGGCCATCGGTCAGCAATGGGACAACGACGTGCGGGTGGTGCTGTTCGTGCGCCTGCAGGACGGCGTGCAACTGGACGACGCCCTGCAGGAGCAGATCCGCCAGGTGATCCGCGCCAACACCACGCCCCGCCATGTGCCGGCGAAGATCCTCGCGGTCAGCGACATTCCCCGGACCATCAGCGGCAAGATCGTCGAACTGGCGGTGCGCAACGTGGTGCACGGCCTGCCGGTAAAAAACACCGACGCCCTGGCCAACCCCGAGGCGCTGGAGCAGTTTCGCGATCGGGTGGAATTGCGCAGCTAGGCCTTGGGGGCCTCATCGCGGGCAAGCCTCGCTCCTACAGAGTCGTGTCGTTTTCGCCATGGCGATCAACACGCGCTTCTGTAGGAGCGAGGCTTGCCCGCGAAGAGGCCGGACCTGCCCGCCACAAACTCCACCTCCCCCGCAAAACGGGCCATCCGCGAAAATCGTTGTCCCTGTAGCCGCTGCGGCAGGCTGCGCCCGGCACCGCAAGGGCCGCAAACCGGGCAACCCGATCCACCTGCCGGATCGCGGAAACCGCCCTTGCGCCGGCTACGCCATCGATCGCAGCCTGCGGCAGCGGTTACAATGCCGGCGTGATGCACGCTCAGGACAGCCCCGACATGAACGCCCCCACCTCCGGCAGCGAAGCCGAAACCCTGATTGCCCGGCTGGACTGGGCCGCCACGCCGCTGGGCGCGGTCGACCACTGGCCGCAGAGCCTGCGCACCGCGGTGGACATCGTGATTCATTCGCCGATGCCGATGCTGCTGTTGTGGGGCACGCAGCTGACGCAGATCTACAACGACGGTTTCGCCCTGCTGGCCGGCAACAAGCACCCTGGCGCCTTCGGCCAGCCGACCCACCTGACCTGGCCGGAACTCCAGGACTTCACCGCGCCGATCTATAGCGCCGTGCTGCAAGGCCAGGTACGCACCTTCAGCGAAAAACCCTTCACCCTGCAGCGCCACGGCCGCGAGTCGGATGTCTGGCTGGACCTGACCTACAGCCCGATCCGCGACGAAAGCGGCGAAGTCGCCGGGATCCTGGTGACCAGCATCGAAACCAACGAGCGGCGGCGCATCGCCCTGGAACTGGAGCAGCGCTCGGCGGCCAGCCTCAAGGCCCAGCACGAAACCGAAGAACGCCTGCAACTGGCGCTGGCGGCGACCGACGCGGTCGGCACCTGGGACTGGGACATCGGCGACGACCGCTTTATCGCCGACGCCCACTTCGCCCAACTGCACAGCATCGACCCGACCCTGGCCGGGCAACTGCCCATCAGCGAATACCTCAAGGGCGTGCACCCGGAAGACCGGGGCATGGTGGCGCGCAGCATCAAGCACTGCATCACCCACGGCACCGAGTACGCCGAGGAATACCGCCTGCAACAGCCCGACGGCCAGGTCCGCTGGGTCTTCGCCCGCGGGCGCTGCTACAAGGATCACCACGGCCGGCCGGTGCGTTTCCTCGGCGCCGCCCTGGACCTGACCGACCGCAAGCAGATGGAACAGGCGCTGCGCCAGAGCCAGACCGAGTTGCAACTGATCATCAACGCCATGCCGGTGCTGATCGGCTACGTCGACCACGAAGAGCGTTTTCGCCTGAACAACAGCGCCTACCTCGACTGGTACGGCCTGACCCCGCAGGAACTGTACGGCCGGACCATCCGCGAAGTGGTGGGGGACGATATCTACGCCACCCGCGCCGACAAGATCGCCGCCGCCCTGGCCGGCAAACCCTGCAGCTTCGAAGCCAACTCGCCACATCGCGACGGGCGCGCGCGGCATGCGCTGATGAAGTACCTGCCGCGCTACGGCGCCGACGGCGCGATCAATGGTTTCTACATCTTCGTGATCGACGAGACCGAGCGCAAACAGACCGAGGAAGCCCTGCGCCACCTCAACGAAACCCTGGAAGAACGGGTGGCCGAGCGCACCCAGGCGCTGGCCGCCGCCAACCAGCGCCTGCAGAGCGAGATGTTCGAGCGCGAGCGCGCCGAAAACGCCCTGCGCCATGCGCAGAAGATGGAGGCCGTGGGCCAGCTCACCGGCGGCATCGCTCACGACTTCAACAACATGCTCACCGGCATCATCGGCAGCCTGGAACTGATGCAGCGCTACATCGATGACAATCGCAGCGCCGAGATCGGCCGTTTCACCGAGGCCGCGATGTCCTCGGCCAAGCGCGCGGCCGCCCTCACCCATCGCCTGCTGGCGTTTTCCCGGCGCCAGTCGCTGGACCGCCGGCCGCTGGAACCGAACCAGCTGGTGCGCTCGCTGCACGACCTGTTCAACCACACCAAGGGCGAGCACATCGAGCTGAAGATGAACCTGGGCGACAACGTCTGGTCGATCAACAGCGACGCCAGCCAGCTGGAAAACGCCCTGCTCAACCTGGTGATCAACGCCCGCGACGCCATGCCCGACGGCGGCATCCTGACCATCGAGACCGCCAACAGCTACCTCAACGGCAGCGACCTGGGCACCCTGGAACCGGTCAAGGCCGGCGACTACGTGATGCTCGGCGTCAGCGACAACGGCGCCGGCATGACCCCGCGGGTGCTGGCCAAGGCCTTCGACCCGTTCTTCACCACCAAGCCCATCGGCCAGGGCACGGGCCTGGGGCTGTCGATGATCTACGGCTTCGCCCAGCAATCCGGCGGCCACCTGACCATCAGCAGCGAACCGGGCCAGGGCACCTGCGTGCGCCTGTACCTGCCGCGCCTGCACAGCGGAGCCCAGGCCGACAGCCCGGCACCGGCCAGCGTCGAAGCGCCCTACGCGGTGGCCGGCGAATCGGTGATGCTGGTGGAAGACGACCCGGCGGTGCGCATGCTGGTGCTCAACGTGCTGGGCGAACTGGGCTACACCGCCTTCGAGGCCGAGGACGCCAAGAGCGCGCTGCCGTTGCTGGAGTCCGAGCGGCGCATCGACCTGCTGGTGACCGACGTCGGCCTGCCGGGCATGAACGGCCGGCAACTGGCGGAAATCGCCCGCCAGCAGCGGCCGCAGCTCAAGGTCCTGTTCATGACCGGTTATGCGGAAAAGGCCGCCGAGCGCCAGGGCTTTCTCGACGCCGGCATGGACCTGATCGCCAAGCCGTTTTCCATCGAGGCGCTGGCCCAGAAGATTCGTCAGATGATCGGCCAGCAGGGCTGATTTCAGGCATAATCCGCGGCCGCCGTCCGCACCGTTCCAAGGTAACTGCCCCATGAAAGCCCAAGCCCGCCACATCCTGGTGAAAACCGCCGAAGAGGCCGAACAGCTCAAGCAGCGCATCGCCAAGGGCGAAGCCTTCGACGTGCTGGCGAAGAAGTACTCCACCTGCCCCTCCGGCAAACGCGGCGGCGACCTGGGTGAAGTACGGCCGGGGCAGATGGTCGGGGCCATCGACCAGGTGATCTTCAAAAAGCCCCTGCGCACCGTGCACGGGCCGATCAAAAGCAAGTTCGGTTATCACCTGGTGCAGGTGTTCTACCGCGATTGAAGCAACACCCGTGACCGCTACGTCGTCGCGGCTGCAACACTGTAGCCGCTGCCGCAGGCTGCGATCGGCACCGCAGGGGCCGCAAAACCTGGCGACGCGACCTATCTGACTGATCGCAGATGCTGCCCTTGCGCCGGCTGCGCCGTCGATCGCAGCCTCGCCAAGGCTTGGCAGCGGCTACAGGTTGCCTCAGGTTCTTGGAATCAACGCCCCCGGCACCTGAATCACCCGGCTCGCCAAGCGATGCCCCGCCTCTGCCGCCTGCTGCGGGCTACCGCCGCGCAAGCGACACGCCAGATACGCCGCGCTGAACGAATCCCCCGCCGCCGTGGTGTCCACCACCTGCTCCACCCGCTGCGCCGGCACCTCGAACGACTCGCCGCCACAGCGGATCAGGCACGCTTCGGCGCCCCGCTTGAGCACCACTTCCGGGGTATCCGGGTAAGCGGCAAACACCGCCGCACTGTCGCCATACCCGAACAACGCCTGCTCGTCATCCACGGTCAGCAGCGCCAGATCGACATAGGCCAGCACCTGGCGATAAGCCGCCTGCGCCTGTTCCACCGAAGCCCAGAGCCGTGGCCGATAGTTATTGTCGAAGACTATCCACGCCCCACGCTGGCGCGCCTCGATCAAGGTCTCGATCAGCTTCTTGCGCCCCTGCTCGCCCAGCACCGCCAGGGTGATGCCGCTGAAATACAGCACATCGTAGGCCGGCAGCGCCGCCAAAATCGGCTCGGCCGCGGGGGTGGTGAAACAGTCACGCACCGCCGCTTCGTTGCGCCAGTAAAGAAAGCGCCGCTCGCCCTTGGCGTCGGTCTGGATGCAATACAACCCGGGCAAACGCCCCGGCAGGCGCTGGACCAAACCCAGGCCGATGCCTTCCTCGGCCCAGCCCTGGCACATCGCATCGCTGAAACTGTCGTCACCCAGGGCGGTGACATAGTCGACGCAAGTGCCCTCGCCCAGTTCGCGGGCCAGGTACACGGCAGTGTTCAGGGTGTCGCCGCCGAAGCTCTGTTGCAGGCTGCCGTCGGCGCGGTGTTGCAGTTCGATCATGCATTCGCCGATCAGGGCGATGCGTTTGGCAATGCTCATAGGTAGGTCTCTGCGGGAAGTGTTGTCTGGGCGGGCCCTATCGCGAACAAGCTCGCTCCTACAGGGACAGCGTTGCCCTTGTAGGAGCGAGCTTGCTCGCGATCAGCCGCAACGCGGCGCTGCTCGACCTAGAAACAGGTCTCCATGCTCTCCAGCACATCCAGCCGCTCATCCACCAGCAACCCGGTGCGCCACTTATCAAAGGTCAGGCACGGGTGCGAAGTACCAAAAGCAATAATGTCCCCCACCCGCAGTTCAACCCCTGGCGCAACGGTCATGAACGCATGCTGGTCCATCACCGCCGTGACCTTGCAGGCGCTGACATCATCGCCCTTGGCCGGCAGCACGCCCGGTTTGTAACGCAGCAACGGCACCGGCAAGCCGGCGTCATAAGCCACGTCGCGCTTGCCCAGGGCGATCACCGCGAACCCCGGCTCCGGCAAGGACTGCACATGGGCCCAGACCTCCAGCGCCGGGCGCAGGCCTTCGTGCAGGTCACTGCGACGGTCGAGCACGCAGCACTGCGCCTCTTTATAGATGCCGTGGTCGTGAGCCACATAACTGCCGGGCCGCAGCACACTGAGGAAACGCCCCTGGGCGTTCTGCGCCTCGAAGGACTCGGCGATCAGGTCATACCAGGCCGACCCCGAGGCGGTGATGATCGGCTGGTTGATAGCGAACAGCCCGTCGTCCTGCAACTGCACCGCCAGGCGCACCAGGGACGCGGCAAACTCACGGATGCCACTCACCGCGTGATCGCCATGGATCACCCCTTCGTAGCCCTCGATGCCGCACAAGGCCAAGGCCGGTTGCGCCTTGATTGCGCGCGCCAGCTCCAGCACTTCCTGCTCGCTGCGACAGCCACAACGGCCGCCGACCACGCCGTATTCGATCATCACGTTCAGGCGCACCCCGCGCGCGGCGAAGAACTGCCCGAGGTCGGCGACGTTGTCCGGGTGATCGACCATGCAATAGAAGTCGAACGTCGGGTCGGCCAGCAGCTCGGCGATCAGCCCCATGTTCGGCGTGCCCACCAGCTGGTTGGCCATCAGCACCCGACGCACGCCGTGGGCGTAGGCCGCACGAGTCTGCACCGCGGTGGCCAGGGTGATGCCCCAGGCGCCCGCCTCCAACTGCCGGCGGAACAGTGCCGGGGTCATGCTGGTCTTGCCGTGGGGCGCCAGTTCGGCGCCGCTGTCGCTGACGAACTTCTGCATCCAGCGGATGTTGTGTTCCAGCGCCGCGCGGTGCAGCACCAGGGCCGGCAGGCTGACGTCGCGCACCAGGCTGACGCCGGGTTGGGCGGCGCCCTTTTCCACTGCTGCGTTGGTCAATACAGAAGACATATTCGAACTCCTTACAGCGCCGCCACAGGGGCCAGCACTAGTCGTTGATGCGACGGGCCAGGCGATTCGCGCTGTCGATCAGCACCCGGCGGTAGTCGGCGTAATTGTTCTGGGCATCGGCCCGTGGCGCGACGATGCACAGGGTGCAGATGCACACCCCGCGCTCGTCCCGCACCGGGGCGGCGAAGCAATGGGTAAAGGTGTCGGCCACGCTGTCGAAGGAGAAAAAACCGTCCTCCGTGGCCTGACGGATTTCCTTCAAGAAAGTCGCCACAGGCAGGCGCTCACCGTCGGGGAGAATGAAGTCGCGCTCGTCGATCAACTCGACGATCTGCTCATCGCTCAAATGCCCCAGCAACAGCCGCCCGGAAGCGGTCCAGGGAATCGGCGCGTTCTCGCCGATATTCGAGGAAATGCGAAAATGCCGCTCGCCCTCCTTCATCAGCGCCACCGTGTACTTGCGCCCGTTGAGCAGGCACATCTGCGCGGTCTCGCGGGTCTGGCTGACAATCTCCTGCAAGGCCGAGTCGGCCTCGCGGGTCAGGTCGAAATGGCGCAGATGGGCCTGCCCCAGGAAGTACAGCTGACGGCCCAGGTACACATGCCCATCCTGGCCCACCGGCTCCAGAATCCGCCGCTCCAGCAAGGACGCCACCAGCTCGTACACCGTGGACTTGGGGCTGCCGATGCCCTTGGCGATATCGTGGGGCCGCAACGGCTGGCCGATCTCCTTGAGGAAATCGAGAATATCGAACGCCCGGT
This sequence comes from Pseudomonas sp. GW531-T4, assembly GCF_017349615.1. Taxonomy (NCBI): domain Bacteria; kingdom Pseudomonadati; phylum Pseudomonadota; class Gammaproteobacteria; order Pseudomonadales; family Pseudomonadaceae; genus Pseudomonas; species Pseudomonas sp. GW531-T4. The sequence continues at coordinate 6,236 of NZ_JACMZT010000071.1, read as the reverse complement.
CCAACCCCTTGGCCCGGCGCTTGATGGTGTCTTCGGTCATATCAGTGCCATTTCCTACAAATCACAAAATTCCCGGCGCGCCCAAAACCCGGCATTGCCCCTACCCCTGTAGCCGCTGCCGAGCCATGGCGAGGCTGCGATAAGGTCCGCAGGACCTTCAACGATCTCAAGACCGCGCGCCCGCTTCGCGGTCGATCGCAGCCTCGCCATGGCTCGGCAGCGGCTACAGGCGTCTACAAAAACACCGCAAATCAGCCCTTCTTCCTGTACGCCACACAATCAATCTCAACCTTGCAATCCACCATCATGCTGGCCTGCACACAGGCCCGCGCCGGCGCATGCTCCGGCTTGAAATACTCCCCGAACACCTTGTTGAAACTCCAGAAATCCCGCGGATCCTCCAGCCACACCCCGACCCGCACCACATCCTCCAGGCCGTACCCCGCCTCCTCCAGAATCGCCACCACATTGCGCATCGTCTGATGCGTCTGCTCAACGATGCCGCCATGAATAATTTCGCCATCCAGTGCCGGCACCTGGCCGGACACATACAACCAGCCATCGGCCTCAACGGCACGAGCGAAAGGACGAGGCTGGCCACCGCCTGCGGTGCTGCCGGTGCCGTAGCGAGTGATGTTCATAAGAAGTTCTCCTGGGTGAAAGGGTGAAGGTTGATCGTCAAAAAATGCTGTTCTTGGGAGTGCCAAGGCACATAAATCCCGCCGACGCCCAGAATCAAAGTCCGCGTTTTAGCATGCTGTCCGCCATCTGAGCCCCCCAACGGCAGAAACCGACAGTGCGGCGAGAACATCCATGGCAAGCCATTCGAGGGTGAAAATTCCACTACAACGGAATAAAAATTGTAATAACGGAATATTCCCGGGAAGTGTGCCATGGGCAATGAGGGGATGACAAAGGGAAGAGGGAATTATTGAAAATCGGGTAATGGGGCTTGGTCAGGATTGAGTTACGGCATGGGATGAGGCTGGAGCCATATAAAGGCTACTGAGGTAGTCGTGAGATCAAAAACTGATTCGCAACGGCCTATTCATACAACGTTTTGATATTGAGCATGTCGCGCTGTAACGGCCCAAGACATGTAAAACGCATCCACTGTTTTGATGCATGCGTCCCTACGTAAAATCTTCTAGTGGCTGGTTATCAGTGGTCCTGAAATCTTGACAGGAAGTGATTCTCGTTCTGATTTTTACTGTCAAACCAGCTCTAAAAATTTTCACACAGCCTAGGCTAAGAGCAGACATTCATAAGGAGATCACTTCCGACCCAGAGCAAATTTCCAACTTACCATAAAGCCAAGGACGGCTCATTGACATAATCACTATTGCTGCTTAGCTATTGAGTTATACGTGCCGAGCGCGAGGGAAAGCCATGACAGAGTTAGGAGTTGAGATCGCACAAATCTCATTTTTTCTCGCACGAGAAAACAAAACAGTCGAAGATATAATTAATCAAAAAAAAGACATTCACAAAAAGTCATCCGCAAAGAAATTTAATTTTTCAGTCAACGATACAAATTGTGATTTTATATACTTCGAAACCACCACCGCCAAAACAAACCCGCCATGGCTTAATTTTATCAATGAAAAAATCCCTTCAAGCGAAGCGCCGACATTCTGTTCAAATAGCAAAAACCCGAATGGAATTTTATTTCTAAACATCAAAAACAGAATATTTGCTGCAACCTTTGGAAGGAGCGCCATAAGTTATCTTGATCGCGATGCTTTTGAGCCAGATTTTGGAATAAAAACAGCAATGAACATGTGTGGAAATGAAGAAATACGCCAAACAAAAAGCGAGAGCCACGCAATAACACCAACACATATTGATAGACAGGTTAATAAGCCAATTGACTCTTTCGCTTTCGGACTCAGCGAAGCGGAGGATTTACGATACATTTCAGCCCACATGAAAAACCATAAGAATACAACCCTACAAGGCCGTAACAATCTAACTATAAAAATTATTGGAAAAGAAAAACTCAACTGGCAAACCCTGATCGACCATTGTGAAAGTTTTTTATTAGCATATGCAAGCAAAGAGTACACAAAACTATTCCCAAACTACAAACACTTTGATGAGGCAACGGAGTCAGACAGCAATGCCTTAGATGAACAGCTAGTGAATAAATTACGCACAAAAAACATGGACAACATTTATCTCGGAGTGCCAGAAGTACTAACCGACTCAGATTATGGCTTTACTTATTCAAACAATAAAAAAGCCGATGACACCTATGCATATCTAGATATCTCCCAAATATACAACCACATATCCGCTGAAAAAATAACTACCGCAAAGCTGAAATCCAAACACATCTTTGCGTACTCATATGAAGAAGACCAAGTGCTTGGCTATAAAAAATGGCCTCTATACAACTGCCTTTCTTTCGAGCAAAGTCTCGGCGACAAGTACTTTGTATTGAGTGATGGAAGATGGCTTGAAGTGGACGGCGATTTCTATAAAGAAATAACCAACTTCACTAAAGACATGCTTCACGAAGAGCCTTGCGAGGGGTGTTACAAAGGAATAGATATAAGTGATGATGAAAAAATGCAAAATAGAGAGAGTATTTTTAATAAAAAAATCTGCGAACTTAGACCATCATGCGTTCTATTTGATCAGGCAAAGCTTCAAATCGGCTCAGGCCGCAAAGACAAAGAGTTTTGTGACATCTTAGATCTCACCGACAAGAATACAGTCAGAATAATACATTGCAAACCATACAAAAACTCTTCATCAACGAATTACTTGTTCTCACAAGCCCAATTCTACTGCCATGCTTTCATCAACGACCAGACCTTTCTTGGCGAAATTAGAAATCATATAGAACTTTCAACAAGCACCAAAAAACCTGAATACTTAAGTTACATAAAAACCAATATCGCGGATATACATGGCAAAGACTATGCTGTTTGTTTGTGGCTGCTATACGACCAACGCACAGCGAGCCCAGTTAGAACCGAGATACCTTTGATGGCCCAGTATGAATTAAAGCTAATGCACGAGCACCTGCGAAACACATGCAAATTTAACGATGTTGTATTGCGCTTTATCCCGGTAATCAAAAAAAACTATATAAAAACAGTCTCCCATTAAAAATTAGACTTGTTTTCTACCTGTCTTTTTAATTTGAATTGAATTGCACCTTGCCTCACTCTGCCTATCTCCTTATAGTTCCCCCCGTCGCTGCAAATTCAGCGACCTGACTTGGCCGTCAGCATCCCCGTAGCGCACAGGCGCTCACCATCCGAAAGGCAAGCGCTTTTTTTGCGCCTGCACGTTCGTGTTATGGCGACTGTGCGTGGGACACCTTCGGGTGTGCCGGGATGCTTCGGGCCCGGTCGGCCAACCCGCGTACAGTTGCCACCCTCCCTCGCTTGGCCGCGAACGGTGGTAACTCCCGAAGTTATGGAGTGTTACCCAATGGACTACCAAGCATTTAGCTCCTCCAACACCACCGACCACCCCGTCGCCTTTATCAACCCTCAAGCCCCCTTGCTTGACCTGCTGACCTACGCCGGTCTGCGCATCCGCGCTGCCCGGGACATGCTGGACAGCGTGTCCGGCATGACCAGCCGCAACGCCGACGACCTCGACCTGATGCGCTTCTCCAGCGTGGCAACCTTGCTGTTGCAGGACGGATGCGATGTGTTGCACGTGGCAGAACAACGGGCGATGGAGCTGCCAGAGCCTTAACCGAACCGTCTTAGCCTTTGCTGCGCTTTGGCTTTGGCTTTGTTTTTGATCTTGATCCACCCGCCCCATCGGGAGGCCGAGTGGAGGTGTTCATCAGGGGGATGGCGCGCAGCGCCCCTCGACGCAGTCGAGGACGTCGCATGGAGGTTGAAGCGAAGCCAACCGGAGGGCGATGCCCCCTGATGGACACCGTAACGAGGGAACCCGAGCGCAGCGAGGGCCGTACGCAGGGGCAAGCGTTTTTTGGTTACTTTTTTTGGCGTTTGAAAAAAAGTGACCCGCCGTAAGGGCGGAACCGCCAGCGGCCGTGACCGCAGGAATGGATATGTACCCCGTCCAACATCACCAGCGAAGCCACCACCGCCATCGCGGGCAAGCCTCGCTCCTACCGGTCGTCACCCTATTCCAACCGTCAGATCACGGATTCAGGCTTGGCGGGCGCAAGCGCCCGATCGCAGCCTGCGGCAGCGGCTACAGGGTTCGCGGTGTTACCTATGTGCTTGAACGAATCTGTTACCCCTGTGGGTGAACTGCACCAGAAACCAGATAGCAGTGTCCCCCGCAGTAAGGGCGAAACCGCCAGCGGCCGTTACCGCAGAAACGGATATGTACACCGTCCAAAACATGCAGCGCCAGAGCGGACGCCATCGCAGGCAATCGAGCGTCGACCGGCCGCTCCTACAGAAGCAGTGATCACCGAAAAACCAAAACCGGACTACCCTGCACGATCCGAACACGCGCTCACCCAAGGAAGGACCACCCCATGACCCGCGCCATCACCCTCATCAGCGAAAACTTCGCCGACTGGGAAACCGCCCTGATCAACGCCACCGGCCGCAGTTTTTACGGCTTCGATTGCCGTTACGCCGCCCCCCAAGGCGCCCCTGTCACCTCCATGGGCGGCCTGCGGGTCACCCCGGACCTGGCCCTGGAAAACCTCGACCTCGATGACGTCGATCTGCTGATGGTCTGTGGCGGCACAATCTGGCAGAGCGACCAGGCGCCCGATATCAGCGACCTGCTGCGAGCGGCCCGGGAAAGGCACATCGTCCTCGCCGGCATCTGCGACGGCACCCGGGTGCTGGCCCAAGCCGGGGTGCTGGACCATGTGCGGCACACCTCCAACTCGGCGCAAAACCTGCTGGCGGTGAATTACCACGGCGCCGCTCACTATCAGGATGTGCCCTATGCCGTGGCCGACCAGCGGGTGATCACCGCCCCCGGCAGCGCACCGGTCAGCTTCATGGCGGAAATTCTGCGCACCCTGGGCATCCGTGATGAAAACCTCACCGCCTATATCGGGATGCATGCGGCCGAGCACAGCAAGGCGGTGTGAACAGGGGGGCAACGAGGGGGCGGTCACCGGTCATCGCGGGCAATCGAGCGTTGACCGGCCACTCCTACAGGTCCGGTGGTGCCCCGGAAAACCGTGACTACCGAAGCAACATAGATAGAGGTCACCACCCTATTCCATCACTCAAATCGCGGACTCAGGTTTGGCGGGCGCAAGCGCCCGATCGCAGCCTGCGGCAGCGGCTACAGGGTCCGTGTTAGCCATGTGAGTGAACCAACCCAAAATCCATCGCCTCATGCCTTAAACATCAAAATCGACGAAGCCTCCAAAGACGATAAACACCAAAAACCTTTTGAACTTATCTAATGATCTCCATTACCCCCCACTCGATGACCAGACTCGCAGCCAGCCCCCATGCGACATGGTGCGACAAGATCAATTTACTTTTGAGCGGCTCTGAAAAACGATCTATATCTTCCGAGCTCAATTGCCCGTGCTTGATAAGATACCCCGGAAATGCCAAGCACCCTGCCACGCCTGCCACCAGCATGACCCGCCCCCAAACACCCATTCTCAAATAGAACTTATATCTACTTATTAACTTACAACCTTTAACTTCATCCATGATCTTATCCATCCGGGTATATCCCCAATAGAGATAAACTCCCATCAGAATAACTACTCCAAGAAAAGTGACTCCACCACAAGAAACAAGTATCAGATCGGCAGTAGTCACATTGCTCATTTTCCTACCTCACAAACAACCTTTCCAGTCAGATTAGGGTCCTGCTTTGCGATGGCTTTTCAGTCAAGATTCGACGCACCAGCTGCTGAATATCTCAGGCGTAGATACATAATAATCAATCCATCGAGAACTCAGACACGACCCTTTCAAACCAGGAGCTTTTCACGACTGAGACCTGAGTATTTTGACTGCAACAACCTCTATTGCCAGGCTCGCCGTTAAAACCCACCCGACATATTGCGACATTAGCAACCTACTCTTAAGAGGCTCTGGAAAATTATCGATATCATCCTTGCTCAACTCTCCATGCTTGATAAGATAATTTGAAAATAACAGGCAGCTTGCCACTCCCCCTACCATCAGCATTTTCCCCCAGGGCCCCATAAACAGATAAAACCGATATCTATTAATTAATGAGCAGTTCTTAACCGCCCCCAGAATTTTATCCATACAGGTATATCCAAAATACATGTATACACC
>NZ_JACMZT010000070.1:0-18747 GCF_017349615.1 Pseudomonas sp. GW531-T4 | reverse complement strand
GCCGCCGCCGCCGCCGCCCGAAGCCGCGTTGGAGGTCACGGTGACGTTGTTGAGGGTGAGATTGCCGGCGTTGAAAATCCCCCCGGCCATGGCGCCGGTCGCGCCATACCCGCCGTTGCCGCCGTTGCCCGAGACCAGGCCCCGGGTAATCACCAGGCCATCGAGGGTCACGGTACTGCCCGAGGCCACTTCGATGACCCGGGTGCGGTACTGGCCGTCGAGGATTACGTCCGCCGCGCCGTCGTTGTTCAGGTCGCCGTCGATGGTCACGTTCTTGTTGACCAGCAGTTCGGAGGTCAGCTGCACCGTCATGCCGCTGCTGAAGGTGACGATGTCGCCGTTCTGCGCCGACGCCAGCGCCGCCCGCAACGAACCCACGCCGGTGTTGGCGTTGTTGGTGGCGGTCCAGGTCGCCAGCCCCCATTGATAATCCTGCATGGCCTGGGTGGACAGCACATTGGCGCTTTCGATGGTGCCGGTGGCGATCTCCAGTTCCCAGTCGCCACCCACGCCGGTGCGATCGCTGGAGGCGGCCACGTCGCGACCGGTGAGCTGCGCCAGCGAATCGACAAAACTCAGGCCGCGCTCGCCCTCGGCGGTGTAGCAGCCGTAGATCAGGATGTCGCCGCCGGCGTTCATGTCCTGGCCGATGTCCGCCAGCACCGAGCTACGCGCCTGGACGTTGTCAGCCGAGAGGTAGCTGTTGCCCAGCCACAGGTCCCCGGCATTGCCGTGGGCGATGATCTGCACCGAACTGACCCCCTGATGCTGGTCCAGGTAATCGGCGATCTGCTGCAGGCCATCCTGGTTCGCACCCAGCTGCACCACCCGGGTACCGGGCGCCAGGCCCTGGAGCAGGCTGTCGGCGTCCTTGACCCGCGAATCGACGAACACCACCGTCAGCCCCGGCACCGCGGTCGGGGTCGCGGCAGGCGCTGCATCGGCCTGGCCGTGGGTGTCCTTGCTGACGCTCGGCTGATCGGCGGCGGTCGGTGTCTTGGCCACGTCCGTGGTGGTGTGGCTGTCCGGCTGGACGGCCTCGGCCACCGTCGCCGCCACCGCGCCGTCGAACAGCATGCGCGGCTCCAGGGGCATGATCATCGGTGAGGCCAGGGCATTCGTCCGCCCGGTGGCCCGCTGATTGACCCGCGACTTGCCTTTGCTCCACCACATGATGCTCACCCGGACTCGAACGTGCTGAAAGGTGCGAATTGAAAAACCGCGGTCAACGGACCGCGGCGTCGGATTTCATGCGAATGACATTGGCGGCGCTGGATGCCCCGTCTTTCCAGAAGGACAGCTGCGCATACTTCTCGAACAGGTCCGGCGGCAGGATGGTGCGCCGCGACTGCAGCGCCACCCGCGCCTTGACCTTGTGCAGGCCCGCGACCCCCAGCGCCTGGTCGAACTCGGGCGCGTCGTAGGCCAGGCTGTCGAAATCGTGTTCGAACCAGGGTTCGCCGATAAAGTCGTAGATCAGCCGCATCACCCGCTCGGGAGCCTGGCTCAGCAGGTCATAGTCGACGATCAGCATCGAATCGGCATTTTCGCCGTAATAGGCCTCTTTCAAGGCCGTCCAGGCATACCCCACCAGGCGGTTGTGCTGGGCCAGGGTTTCGCAGCGGCTGTAGACCGAATTGCGCTCGACCGCATCGCCGAACAGCTTGGTGTTTTCGAAGGGGTTGGCCCGGTACAGCCGTTCCAGGCTGTCCATGACCCAGGCGACATTGCGCACGCAGGCGATGGTCCTGGCCTTGGGAAACAAGTCCTTCAAGGCCGGCAGGCGCGCGCACCACTGGCGGTTGGTATCGAAGATGACCGGTTTGTCGGCCTTGTCGGTGTAGTAGGAGTCGAACAGCCCGCGCAGCAAGCGGCGGCGCATGTCGAGGTCGATGACCGCGCCGAATTCGCTGCCGGCGCTGCATTGTTCGAGGATGCCGCTGAACAGCGCCCCCACCGGGCTGGTCATGCCGGCGTGAAAGCGCGGGTTCTGCAGCAGAATGGCGGACAGCAGGGTCGACCCTGAGCGCGGTAAACCGGAGATAAAATGGAACTGCGGCAATCCCTTCACCCTAGCTATAAGTCCATTTACGGAAAAAGCGTAGTGCAAGGTCAGAAAACCAACAGTGGTGCTTTGATATCAATTCGGAGCAAAACCACAAAAAATCTGTGCTCAAAAAAACAGCAGCCGCTCTGGGACTGAACATGAATCGATTAAGCCGCTGACCGCCCTGAATCCTGCCTTTCGTCACCCGCCTGTTCACAGGCCGATTTTTTTGCGAAAAACCGCCCAAGGCGTCTATCCAGCAGGTTTCCCTGGCTGGCTACACAGCGCTTTCGCCGACGCCTGGCCCTGCACAGTGCCGCACATCAGCAGCAACCGGGCCGTGACCCCGCCAGCAGTGAATTCGCCAGCCTTTCGCCATTGCCCCGGCAGCGGGGCGAACTCATCGGGTTGCTCGGCCGTGCCGATCAGCCAGACGCGACCACTGCCCACCGGCAACGCCGACAGCCGGTCGAGGTAACCCCTGTCGGCCTGCTGGTCGATCAGGGTGCCGAAGCCATAGGCATTGGGTCGGGTCGAGACCCCGGCGGGCGTGGGCGGGGTGTAGAGCAGCGGCTGGGCATCGGTACGGTTGTAGTAGACGTAGCTCAGGTACCACAGCAGATCGCTGGTGACGATCCGGTCGCCGGCCACGTAGCGCTGGTTCACGTAGTCCACCAGCACGCTGATCTGATCGTTGCTATCCACCGTGGCGTTGTTGTTCAGGCCGACCACCTCGGCCCCGCCGAACAGCAACAGGATCGCCAGCGCCAGCACGCGGGCCTGCGCCAGCAGTTGGTCGACCGCAATCGCAAAAATCAGCGGCAAGCCCAAGGCATAGGCCGTCAGGTAGCGCTCGATGAACACCGGCGAAACGAACGACACCGCAAACACCAGCAACAGCGGCAGCGCGGTGTAGATCACCAGCAACCAGTGCCAGCGCCAGGGCGAGCGGTCACGCCAGGCGAGCATTCCGGCGACGCCCAGCACCAGCAGCGGCAGGCCTGCGAACAGCAGCGGGGAACGGGTTTCGCCATCGTCCTGGGTCAGCAGTTGCCAGACCATCGAGGGCAGCGAGGAAAAGTCCACCGACGGCTCCCAACCCACGTCGCCGCTGGCTTTCAGCTGGTCGATATGTTGCAGCAGGTCCACCAGCCCCGGCAGCCAGGGGGCGAACAGCATGACGATGGCAGCGTTGGCCAGCCACCAGGCCGGCCGGTTGATCGCCCGGCTCGGCGGCGTTGCGTGCAGGCGCAGCAGCAACAGGTACGACCAGTGGGCAAGCACGCAGAACGCGGTGAAATAGTGGGTGTAGAACGCCGCGCTCATCAGCAGCGTGTAATACACCAGGTAGCGTTGACGCCGGGGCTGCCTGACCCAGTACACCAGGGCGATGGTGGCGCCGAGCAGCCACACCCCCAACAACGCATACATGCGCACTTCCTGGCTGTAGCGCACGGCGGTGGGCAGCAGGGCCAGCAGGAAGCCGGCGAGGATCGCCGCGCGACGGCTGGCGATCTGCGCCACCAGCCACACACCCAGGCCGACACAGATAATCCCCGGCCAGGCGCTGAAACTGCGAATGGCAAAGATGCCGTCGCCAAACAGCGCGATCCAGCCGCGCAGCAGCATGAAGTACAGCGGTGGATGCACGTCATGGGCGGCGTGCACCCAGAGCTCGCTCAGGCCGTAGCGGCTGAGCAACAGGCTGGAGCCTTCATCGCCCCAGATGGCCGCGGCGGTCAGGTCGTAGAAGCGGGTGGCCGCCGCCAGCAGCAGGATCGGCGGCAGCCAGTACGCCCGCAGCAGCGCGATCAGGCGCTGCGTGTCACGCGTCAGCCGAAGGGCGATGCCCGGCTCGGCCGTACCCAGCAATTGCGGCTCTCTGCGAAACGCCATGAATTACCCCTGCACCCGCGTTTTACCAGCACAGCATCGCTGTTTATCCGGCCAGACATAAGGCGCCCCATCACCCCGGGCGACTGGCGGAACAGCGTCTACGCTAACCACTGCTGTCAACGAGCCCGCTTGGCGTTCTGACCGTATCGGTCAAGCTGTCAGGCCAGACACCAGGGATCGGCTCAGGGAGTTCCACTGATTAACCTGAAGGATGAAAAACTATGGAAGTGTTCATGGGCACCATTCAAGCTTTTTCCTTTAACTTCCCTCCCAACGGCTGGGCCTCGTGTTACGGCCAGACCCTGGGGATCTCGCAGTACCAGGCGCTGTTTTCGCTGCTGGGCACCTACTACGGCGGCAACGGCACCACCAACTTCCAGTTGCCGAACCTGCAAGGGCGCCTGCCCATCGGCCAGGGCAACGGGCTGGGCCTGACGCCCCGGGTGATCGGCGAAGTTTCCGGCACCGAAAACGTCACCCCCACCCTCAACAACCTGCCTGCCCACACCCATACCCTCGCCGGCCTGAACGCCGCCACCACGCTGCAACTGGCCAACCCCGCCAGCAACCCGGCCAGTACCCCGACGGCCACCAACTCGTTCATCGGCACCTCCGGCGGCGGGCCGGGCACCGCCACCATCTACTCCGACAAGCAAGGCACCACGCCCGTGCCGCTCCAGGGGGTCAACACCACGATCACCGGCACCATCTCGCCCGCCGGCAACGGGCTGCCGCTGCCAGTGATGAACCCGTTCCTGGTGATCAACTTCAGCGTGGCCCTGAACGGCCTGTTCCCATCGCGCAATTGAAGTTCGCGCCGGGGGACATTCCCCCGGCCCTTTTTCCGGCCAGGAGTGGCGCCATGCTGCATCTGCTGCAAAGTGAGCATTTCCAGCCCTTGCTGGGGCAAACCTGCAATCTGTTGCTACCGGACGGCAGCGTCTTGCTGGTCCATATCGAGTCCATCAAGGACACCCCCCAGGCCCGCATGCCGAACAGCGCGCGCATGCCCTTCTGCGTCGAGCTCAACAGCCTGGAGCCGACAGAGTTCGTCGACGGCCTGTGCGACCTGGAACTGCCCGGCGTCGGCCATCTGCAAGACATGTTCGTGTCGCGGGTGCCGGCCCTGGGCCGCGATCCGACGCTGGGCTATTTCTATATCGCCTTCAACTGAACCGGGCGTGCCTGGCGGCATTGCCCCAGGCACTGGCTCGAATCCGCCGGGTTGCGCCGCTCAGCCGCGCGGGCCGGGATACCACACCAGCCGCTCGGCCGCCGGGTTGGCTTCCTCGACCTGAAACCCCAGCGCCAGGTAATGCCGGCGCGCATGGGGGTTGCTGGCCCAGACCACCGTGGCCACCGGGCAGCGCACCTGTTCGGCGGCCTTCTGCACGCCCCGCAGCACCGTGCGCCCGTAGCCGCGACCGCGGGCGGCCGGAATGAACGCCAGGTACAGCACGCGGATTTCATTGGGGCCGAAATCGGTGGTCAAGGCACCGATGGCGCTGCCGAGTTTTTCGATCACGTAGTGCATGGCGCCGGGGAAGTTCTCCCCCGCGCCCTGCTCCTGGACCTGGAACTGCTGGGCGATCACCTGCTCGATCTGCTCCTGCTCGCCATCGATCCATTGCAGATCGCTGCGCGCCGAGCGGTAAAGGCTTTGCAGGAACGGTCCGTCGGTGGGCCGCGACGGCCGTACCACCAGGCCATCGGACATGGCTGAATCCTTATGCAACATGTGCGTTCTCCCTGAAAATTCCTTGTCTCAGAACCCGCTTTCCCTCACGCCGAGCGCCGCCAGACGCCGCCAGGCCGTACCCAGCAGCGACTCGCCACGCCCCTGCAACACCACCACGCCGCGCAGCGGCTGGCTCGGGGTGACGCTGGCGTCGAGCACCTTGAGCCGCGCGCCGTACTGCGCCTGGACCGGTTCGGCGCGGCGGTTTTCATCGCGGCGCACGGCAATCGGCCCATGGTGATCGGAAGTCAGCGCCTCCTGGTCGATATAAGCCACGCCGTTGGTGTCGACTTCGGTCAGTTGCACCTCGAGCGCCGGGTGCATCGGGTCGTCGGCGATAAAGCGCCCCGTGGCCCCCGGCGCGACGCGCCACAGGTCGGCCTCGGCAAGGAAGCCGCGCAAGCGCGCGCCCGGCTCGACCACCCGGGCCAGCGGATCCTTGGGCGATACCCAGCGGCCCACCTGCAGTTGCGGCAGCAGGTCGCGCAACTGGCCGCCTTCGGGCGCGCGCAGCAGCAGGCGCTCGCGTTGCGCCGACAGGCCGCGGTACTCGGCCACGGCCTCGGCCAACTGCTGCTCGACAATCCCGGCGTCGGCCGCGGTCTCGCTGCGCCCGGCACGGCGGCGCATCTGCAGTTGCTGGATCTCGATTTCCCGCCGCGCGATGGCCTGGCGCGACGCCAGGTCCGGGGACTCAAGCTCAACCAGCACCTGGCCCTTGCTCACCGCCTGACCGTCGCTGACATTGACCTGCCAGACCCGCGCCGCCACCGGCGCATGCAAGGCGCTGGCGCGTCCGGCCTCGAGCATCGCCGGCACCTCCACCGAGCTGCGCCAGGGCACCGCCACCAGCAACAGCGCCGCCACCAGCCCCAGGCTGCTGAGCAATACCCGCGGCGCATCGGCCTGTTCGCGGCGTGTCCACCATTCGCGCCACTCGCGCACGATGGGCAAAAAGATGAACCACACCAACTCGACCAGCATCAGGAAGATGCCCAGCAGCTTGAAAAACAGGTGGTACACCGCCAGCGCAATCCCGAAAAACAGCACCGCGCGCCACAGCCACGAGCCATAACCCCACCACAGCAGGCGCCGCTGCATGGCCGGCGACCAGGGCTCCGGTGCGGGCTGCCGGTAGCCGAACAAAGCCTCGCGCAGGCGCCAGCGACAGAGGGCGAAGGCCCGCCCCTGGAGGTTGTCCACCTCCCAGAAATCGCTGAGCAGAAAATAGCCATCGAAACGCATGAAGGGGTTCAGGTTGATCACCAGGGTGGTGATCCAGGTCGCGCTGGCGAGCATGAAGGCCGCGGTGCGTGCCGGGCCGTCCGGCAGCAGTGACCAGGCCAGCAGGGCGATGCTGGCCAGCAGCAGCTCGGCCAGCACGCCGCCGGCGCCGATCAGCAAGCGCGCGCGACGATCGTTGACTCGCCAGGCATCGCTGACGTCGGTGTAGAACATCGGCAGCAGCACCATGAACGCCACCCCCATGCTCTGCACCCGGCAGCCGGCACGCTTGGCCATGAAGGCGTGGCCGAACTCATGGCACAGCTTGGCGAAAAACAGCGCCACGCCGAACGCCAGGGCACCACCGAGGCTGAACAGGTGGGGGAAGGTCGCCAGGAAGCGCTGCCAGTCCCGCGATACCAGGAACACTCCCAGCCCCAGGGTCAGCGGCAAGCCGTAGCGCAACAGCCCCGGCCCGAACCGCGCCAGCCACGGCCAGGCACGATTGAGAAAGGCGTCCGGGCGCCACAGCGGGATACGAAAGAACAGGTATTGGTGCAGCAGCACCTGCCAGAGGCTCTGGTGCTGGGCGGCGGCCTTGAGGTCATAGCTGGCGCGCTGTTGCGGATCGAGGGCGGTGATCAGGTCGTGACTGCGCAAAAAGCCCAGCAATTCATCCAGTTCCGCGCCGCCCAGGGGCAGCCCCGGCTCACGATTGGCGGCGCGCAGCACCTGCCCGGCGTCCCCCAGGGACCAGTGCCTGAGCAAACGCATCGCCGCCGCGCCGAGCTTGAAATAACGACCGCGCACCGGGTCGGCCAGGGTCCAGCGCGGCGAACCGTCCAGCGCCGGCGCCGCTGCCGACAGCTGCAAGTCCGCGCGCAGACCCGGCAGGTCCATTACAACCCCACGCTCTGCCGCAGACCGGCCAGGGGCCGACGCAGCAGGTACAGCGCCAGCGGCGCGCGCTCGCCAAAGAGCTTGGCCGTGCCGCGCAGGCCAATCCGCGGTGGCGCCTCGCGAAAACGCGCATCGAGGCGGTAAGCCAGTTGCCCGCCCGGCGTCGGCTGCGCCTCGTAGGCCGCCCGTTCGAGGCTGGCCAGATGGCGCTGCAACGGGTCGCTGTCGAGAAACAGCGCCACCTGCGCGCCGGGCTCCAGGGCAATGGCGTCGCCCACGGCCAGTTCGATGCGTAATTCGGCCTGGCTCGGGTCGGCAATTTCCATCAGCCGCTCGCCGGTCTGCACCGGTTTGCCGGTCCAGCGCTCGGCGTCGGCGAACACCGCGATACCGTCGCGTTCGGCGCGCACTTCGCTGCGCTTGAGCAGTTCGCGGGCGTAATCGCGTTCGGCGCGTTTCTGCTCGACCCGGGCCGCCAGCAGGTCGATCTTCGAGCTGGATTCGGCATCGGCAAAGGCCCGCTGGGAATTGGCCTTCAATTCCGCCTCGGCCACGCCCAGGGCGCGGGCGGCGACATCGGCCTGGGCGTTGAGGGTGGTGTTTTCGAAACGCAGCAGCAGGTCGCCGGTTTTCACCGTCTGGTTGGGCTTGACCAGGAACTCGGCGATCACCCCGTCCAGCGGCGCCGCCACCACACGCCCGCCCAACGGCACCACTTCGGCCGGCGCCAGCACCGATTGCCGGACCGGAATCAGCAGGCCCAGCAACACCACCGCCAGCAGCGCCAGCCGGCGTTGGCGATTCCAGCGCAGGCGCCACGGTTTGCGCGGCTGCAGCGCCAGCCAGGCGTGGCTGTAGGTGTCGCCCAGTTGCGCCAGCAGCACCTGTTCGGAAGGGTTCCACGGCGTGTCGCGGGCCAGCCACAGGCCGCCAAAGACTGCGCCCTGGCGATCGATCAGCGGCAACCAGAACACCTCGGCCGCCGACAGGCTCTGCCAGTCGACCCGCACCGGGGCACTCAATTGCTCGGCCGCGATCACCCGCGCCTGCTGCACGAGTTCGAGCTTGAACAGCTGGGTCACCGCCTGTTCGACGAAGGCCACGAAGGGCGCATTCGGGTCGAGCGCGCTGACGCCGGTCACCGCGCGGACCTTGCCGGCGATCACCAGCGCTGCGTGGCGAAAGCCGAACAGCGCCTGGCCGTCGTTGACCAGGCTGTAGGCCAGTTGCTCGACGGTACGCGCGGCACGGGTCTGACGCTCCAGGTCAAGGAACCGAGCGAAGACCTGCTCGGCGGCGCCCGCTACCGGTGCGTTCATTTGAGCTCCGCGAACCGCGCCGTGCCGCTCATGCCCGCCAACAGGCCCTCGGCGTTGGGCACGGCCGCCACCAGCAGCAGCGTCTGGCTGCCCTCGTCGATCCGCGCGCCGAGGCGCTTGACCGTAGCGGCCAGCGGCTTGCCGGTTTCATCGGGGACGAAGCTGAAGGTCTGCCCGGCCTTGAGCTTGCCCATCCAGCTCGACGGCACCAGCAGGTGGATTTCCAGCGAACGGTTGTCGACGATTTCCAGCAAGGGCGAGCCGGCCGTCACGCTTTCGTAGCGTTGCACCTTGCGTTCCACCACCTGCCCGTCGAACGGTGCGACCACGCTGCAACGCTTGACCTGCACCTGATAGACCTGGGATTGCGCCTGGGTCTCGGAGACCTTGGCCGCGGCTCGCGCCACTTCGAAGCGGCCGACCGAGTTGAGCGAAGCCAGTTGGCGGTTGTGCGCCAGCTCTTCGTTGGCGCCACGGCTGGCGGCCTGAGCGGCATTGAGCTGGGCCTGGTAGGCCGAGCAATCGAAGCGGGCCAGCACGTCACCTTTCTTGAAGGACTCGCCTTCGCTGTAGGGCAACTCGACGATGCGCCCGGACAGTTCGCCGGCCAATACCGCCTGATCCTTGGCCCGCAGCACGCCTCGCGCTTCGCTGCCGCTCGCCACGGCGGCGCCGGCAGCACTGTCATTGAGCAGTGGATCGTCTGGTGCAGGCGTCTGCGCCTGGGCCACGCACACCAGGCAGGTCAATCCGAATCCCAATCCATGAAATCGCCGCATAACCGTAACTCCCTGACGGATGGGCGGAGTCTAAGACAGCAAGCACAAGCGTCAAGCAAATGGCCACTATCTTTATCGATCCCGACAACGGCATCGAATGCCCGCCTGACAGCATAGATGCCTTGTCCGGCGCGGCGTATATCGGGTCGTGTGGGTATTTTAGATGCCCGCGAATGCCTTCTGTATGATTTGCGCCACACTTGGACCTTCGGCTCCCATAGTTTCGGATTAAGGACAATTCATGCGTATCGGTCTTTTGTCGTCTTTGACACTGGCGCTCGGCGCCCTCCTCTGCAATCAGGCCCAGGCCAGCTCCGACGATTCCTGTTACCCGCGCTGGACCCTGCTCAAAAAAAACCTCGAAGGCTGCAGCAGCCTGCCGTTTCTCAACCCGGGCAACGACAGCCGGGTGAACCTGCGCCTGTTGCTGGCCGACAGCGGTGCCTTGCCCCTGGCGCCGAAAGCGCTGGACGCCGACGACCTGGCCGAAGGGTATGGGCCGGTGCCGTTTTCGGTGTCTCGCCTGAACCCGGCGCCCGGCCCCGAAGCGGCGGATGCACCGGCAGCCAGCGCCGACACTGACCTCAACGGCCGCCTGGAAGCCTTGCAGGTGGTGCGCGAAGCGCCTCAGGCGGCCGGCGATGCGTTTCTGTCCGGCGAAGGCAGCCGTTGCCGCAGCAACTCGGACGCCAGCGCCCAGGTGTTTGTCGACCAACTGATTGCCGCCGACCTGCCAGACAGCGAGCGCCAGGCGCTGGCGCAAAGCCGGGTCAAGCTGCTCGCCGCCTGCAGCTGGGAAAGCCCACAACTGGCCAGCCTGTTGCCAACCAATCTGCAGACCCCGCTGGGCAAGGGTTTCGCCACTTATCTACAGGCCGCCGGCGACTTCTACAGTGGCCGCTTCAGCGAGGCCGGCGCGGCTTTCGCCACGCTCAAGGACAGCCCGAATACCTGGCTGAAAGAAACCGCGCTGTACATGAACGCCCGCACGGCCCTCAACAGCGCCCAGCAAAACGCTTTCGACGAATACGGCATGCCCGCGCTCGAGCATGTGGATAAGTCCACGCTGCAACAGGCCGAAGCCGGCTTCGACAGCTACCTGCAAACTTATCCACAGGGCGCCTACGCCGCTTCGGCCAAGGGCCTGCTGCGCCGGGTGCACTGGCTGGACGGCAATCCGGACAAGCTGGCCGCCGACTACGCCTGGCAAATGACCCAGGCCAAGGACGAGCAGCGCAACCTGTCGCTGAACGATCTGGTGGAAGAAGTCGACACCAAGCTGCTGATGGTCAACCGCAACCCGGTCAGCACCCCGCTGTTGCTGGCGGTCAACGACCTGATGTGGATGCGCGAGCACGCCGAAGGCCGGCTGACCCGCGAGGCCTTGCAGCAACAGAAGGCGGTCTTCGCCGCACAACCGGCGTTGCACGACTACCTGCTGGCGGCCTTCGCCCTGTATGTCGACAACAACCCGGACGCCGCGCTGAAACTGCTGCCCGGCGAGCTGCCCGCCAACCTCGACTACCTCGCCTTCAGCCAGCAGACCCTGCGCGGCCTGGCCCTGGAAGCGCAGAACGACGGCCCGGGCGCCCAGGCCCTGTGGCTGCAACTGCTGCCCCTGGCCAAGCAACCGCTGCAACGGGAACAGCTGGAGCTGGCCCTGGCGATGAACTACGAACGCAACCAGCAACTGGCCAAGGTGTTCGCCGCCGACTCGCCGATCAAAAGCCCACAGGTGCGTTTCACCCTGCTGCGCAACGTGGCCGATGCCACGCTGCTGCGCCAGCAGATCAGCCAGGCCGCCGACCCGGTAGAGCGCAACACCGCGCAGTTCGTGCTGCTCTACAAGGACCTGCTGCGCAGCCAGTACGCGGCCTTCGCCAGCGACCTCAAGCAACTGCCGGCCAGCGCCCCTGAAGACAAGCTCGGCTACAGCCTGGGTTACGTCTACAGCGACGGCCAGTCGCTCAAGCTGTTCCAGTGGAGCGGCGACAAGGCCGAGTCCGGCTACACCTGCCCGAGCATCGCGCAAACCGCGGCGGCCCTGGAGACGGATGGGAAAAACCCGCAAGGCCTGAACTGCTTCGGTGAGTTCATCCTGCGCAACGGCCTGGACGGCATGCCGCTGGACAGCCAGCCCGACAAGCAATCCCTGGGCGGTACGGAATCGGCCTTCAAGGGCGAGCTGTTCTCCCGCCTCGACGGCTACAAACAGGTGATCGCCAACAGCAAGGCGCCGCGCGACGACCGCGCCTACGCCCTGTACCGCGCCATCAACTGCTACGCGCCCTCGGGCTACAACAGCTGTGGCGGCAAGGACGTCGAACCGGCAGTACGCAAGGCCTGGTTCCGCCAGCTCAAAGGCACCTTCGCCGACACCCAGTGGGGCAAGTCGCTGCAGTACTACTGGTAAGCATGAGCGGTTTCTGGAAATGCCTGCTGCCGGTCTGGCTGTTGCTGACCGGCAGTGCCCAGGCAGCGGTCGACGCCCGCGACCACCAGGCCTTCTGGCTGTGGAGCGGCGTCGCTCCGCAGCCGGTGCTGAACCAGGCCAAGACCCTGTACATCCTGCAAGGACAGATCAGCCGCTCGCGTCGCGACCCGAGCGGCAACGTGCACTTCATCGCCCAGGGCATGGCCATTCCGCGCCTGCGCCAGGGCGAGGTCTGGGTGGTCTACCGTGCGCACACCCTGCACTGGCCGGAGCCGGTCTACAGCCAGCTGCTGGGCCAGGTGCAGCGCTGGCAGCAGGCCGGCAACCCGGTGGTCGGGATCCAGATCGATTTCGACGCCCGCACCCGCTACCTCGAGGAATACAGCAGCTTCCTGCGCGACCTGCGCCAGCGCCTGCCCGCGCAGTACCGCCTGAGCATCACCGGCCTGATGGACTGGAGCAGCAACGCCAACCCCGAGGCCATCGCCGGCCTCAAGGGCATCATCGACGAAGTAGTGGTGCAGACCTACCAGGGCCGCCACAGCATTCCCAACTACGCCGCCTACCTGCCCCGCCTCGACCGCATGGGCCTGCCATTCAAGGTGGGCCTGATCCAGGGCGGCGAATGGCAGGAACCGGACTACCTGAAAGACAGCCCGTGGTTCAGGGGGTATGTGGTGTTTTTGCAGAATCCGCGCTAGCCAACGGATACACCGACTCCCAGCCACCGCCCAGCGCCTTGTACAGGCCGACCATGGCCAGGGAAACGCCGGTCGAGCTTTCCACCAGTTGTTCCTGGGTGGCGAGCAGGGCGCCCTGGACGGTGAGGACGTTGACGAAGTCCACCACGCCTTCGACGTATTGCTGTTGCGCGGTGCGCAGGGCGATCTGGTTCTGCCGCACGGCTTCGGCGAGGCTGTCGCGGCGCAGCTGGCTGCTGTTGTAGCGGGTCAGCTGGTCGTCGATTTCATGCCAGGCGCGCAGCACGGTCTGCTGGTAGGCGACGGCCGCTTCCTGCTGCTGGGCTTCACGCAGGTGCAGCATGCCGCGCAGGCGGCCGCCGTCGAACAGCGGCAGGCTGAACTGCGGGCCGATACCGAACTGGCGCGAGCCCCAGGAGCCGAAGTCCGACAGCTGCATGGCCTGGGAGCCGAAGTTGCCCGACAGGGTGATGCGCGGATAAAAGTCGCCCTTGGCCACGCCGATGCTGGCGGTGGCGGCATGCAGGCGGGCTTCGGCCTGACGGATGTCCGGGCGGCGTTCGGCCAGTTGCGACGGCAGGCCGATGGCGACCTGGCTCGGGGTTTGCGGCACCGGCGCATCCGCCGCCAGTTCCGCGTGCAGGGCCTGGGGTGGCTCGCCCATCAGCAGGCTCAGGGCGTTGATCAGTTGCGCCTGGCGCTGCTGCAAGGCCGGCAGTTGCGACTCGATGGTCGCCACCTGCGCGGCGGCTTCGGCGACGTCCAGGTCGGTGGCCACGCCATCGGCCAGGCGCAGTTGCGAGAGCTTGAGGCTGTGGCGGGCGACGTCGAGGTTCTGCTCGGTCACCGCGCGGGTGCTCTGCACGCCGCGCAGCTGGATGTAGTCCTGGGCGGTCTCGGCCAATACCGACAACAGCACCCCGCGCCGATCGTTTTCCGCGACTTCCAGGGTCGCGTCGGCGGCCTCGGTTTCGCGCCGCACGCGGCCCCAGAAATCCAGCTCCCAGGACGCCGAGAAGCCGGCGTCCCACAGGTTGAAGGCGGACTTGCCTTCGTGACCCGACGGGTCGTTCAGGCCTTCGCCGCTGTTGCGTTTGCGCGCGTAGCCGCCGCTGGCGTTGCTGGTCGGATAACGCTCGGCGGTGATCACCTGGCGCGCCGCGCGGCTCTGTTGCAGGCGGCTGGTGGCCAGTTGCAGATCGAGGTTGTCGGTCAGCACGCGCCGGCTCAGGGCCGACAGCTGCGGATCGTTGAAGACATCCCACCAGCGCTCGTCCAGGGGGCTGGTCACCACCTGGCTCGGCGCGGCCTTTTGCGGGCTGGCCCAGGCCTCGACCCGCGGCCCTTCGGGGCGCTGGAAATCCGGGCCGACAGTGCAGGCGGCCAGGGACAACAGGCCCAGGGCGAATACCGGCTGGAGCAGACGACTCATCGCTTCGCCACCTCACGCACGGAGCTGGCCTGGCCCAGGGTATCGACGCTCGCTTCCACCGACATCCCGACCCGCAGGCGCTCGGCCATGGGCTGGCCGGGCTCCAGCAGGATCTTCACCGGAATGCGCTGCACCACCTTGGTGAAGTTGCCGGTGGCGTTGTCCGGCTTGACCGCGGCGAAGGTCACCCCGGTGGCCGGCGCCAGGCTCTCGACCCGGCCGCGCAGGGTTTCGCCGTCCAGGCTGTCGACCCGCACCGCGACCGGCTGCCCGGGGTGCATGCGGGCCAGCTGGGTTTCCTGGAAGTTGGCCACCACATAGGCCTGCTCCAGCGGCACCACGGCGAGGATCTTGCTGCCCGGCGTGACATAGGCACCGACCCGCACCGCGCGCTCGCCGACCATGCCGTCCACCGGCGCGACGATGCGCGTGTAGGACAGCTCGTAGCTGGCCATTTCCAGGGCCGCCTGGGCGCGCTTCAGCCCGCCCTCGGCCGCGTCGCGCTGGGCGGTGAGGATCTCCACCTGTTTGCGTTCCGCCGCCAGCGCCGCGGTGGCCGTGGCCAGCCGCGCGCTGGCCTGGTCGATGCGGGTCCTGGCCTGCTGGGCATTCTGCACCGTGCCGGCGCCGACCCCGGCCAGGTGGTTGTAGCGGTTCAGTTCATGCTCGGCGAAGGCCATTTCCGCCCGCGCGGCCACCACCGAGGCCTGGGCCTGGGCGATCACCGAGCTTTGCCGGTCGAGGGTGGCGCGGGCGTTCTGCAACTGCGCCTTGGCCACCAGGGTTTCGGCGTCCGCCGCCTGGGCCGCGGCACGCAGGTCGCGATCGTCGATCAGCGCCAGCAACTGGCCGGCCTTGACCCGCTGGTTGTCTTCCACCAGCACTTCCTTGATGAAACCCGCCACGCGCGGGGCCACCAGGGTGTAGTCGGCGCTCACGAAGGCGTCGTTGGTGGTCTGCTCGGTGGCCTTGCCGGTGACCAGATACACCAGCACGCCCAGGACCGCGACCGCCGCCACGCTGACGGCGATTTTGTGTTTGATGTGGATCGTCATAAAAACCTTCTGTCTCAGTGAGCGTTCAAGTCGGCGCGCGTGGCGGATAGATCCGCGTCGGCAGCCAGAAAATCAGCAGGATCAGGGCCGCCGCCACGCCAGCCATGACGTAGTAGAGGTCCGCGGAGGTCAGCACCACGGCCTGGCGGTGCAGGCACTGGGCGAGGTTGCTGGCGTCGATGGCGCTCAGCGGCGAGTTGCCGAGGCTGTCCACCAGCATGGTCGAGTGAAAGTGCAGGCGGTGGGTGGTCAGGGCATCCAGCACGCCGGTGGCGATCACCGCCGCCAGGCCCTTCACGGTGTTGAACCAGGCGGAAGCGAACGGCCCCTCGATTGGCTGGATACTGCCGGTGGAAAGCATCAGCAGCGGCAACACCGCCATCGGCTGGCCGAAGATCTGCAGCAGTTGCAGCACGTAGAAATCGTCGCGGATCCACGCCGAGGTCAGTTGCGTGCCGCCCAGGCACGACAGCACCAGCATCGTCAGGCCGATGCCCAGCACCCAGCGGCAATCGACCCAGCGCAGGTTGCACAGGGCCGCCACCAGCGGCAGCGCGATCAACTGCGGCAGGGCCATCACCAGCATCACCGGGGCGGTCTGCAACGGCCGGTAGCCCTGGACCTGGGCCAGGAAGCTGGACGGAATGATGATCACCGCGGTCAGCACCACCAGCACCCCGGCCAGGGTCAGCAGGGCGAACGACAGGTTGCGGATGCCGAGCATCTGCAACTTGAAGAACGGGATCGGCTGCGACCATTCGTTGATCAGAAACAGCACCAGCAACAACCCGCCGCCGCCCAGCAGCAGGCAGATCAGCGGCGAGCCGAACCAGTCCAGGCGGTTGCCCTGCAGGATGCCGATCACCAGCATGCAGATCGCCGGAAACCCCAGCAGCAGGCCGCGCCAGTTGAAGGCCTTGAGGCGCTCCAGGCGCAGCGGGTCCTGGGGCAGGCCGTAGGCCACCGCGAGCATCGCCAGCAAGCAGGGCGCCACCACCTGCCAGAACGCCCACTGCCAGCCGACGTATTCGGTCCACAGGGCGGCCAGCGGCGTGCCCAGGCTCGGGCCGAAGGTGGCGGTCAGGGCATAGCCGGCCAGGCCGTAGAGCTTGACGTTGGCCGGCAGGAACCGCAGGGCCACGGTCATCAGCATCGGCGGCAGCGCGCCGCCGGCCAGCCCCTGCACGGTGCGCAGCAGCAACAGGCTGTGGTAGTTCGGGGCGAACGGACAGAGCACGCCCAGCAGGGTGAACAGGGCGATGGCGCAGAGGGTGAAACGCCGCAGCGAGAAGGTCACCGAGCACCAGGGCGCGAAGGCCATAGCCGCCACCGACGTGGCGGTATAGCTGGCCACCAGCCAGGTGCCTTCGTCGTAGCCGATGGCCAGGGCGCCACGGATATCGGCCAGGGCGATCTTGGTCACCATCTCGTTGAGGCCCGACACCAGCACCGCCAGCAATACGCCGAGCAGGCCGATGATGATTCGCGGGCCGAAGACCGCGGGGCTGGCAGCTGCCGGTTTGCTGGCCCCTTCAACGGGTGCCGGCACAGCCACGGCGAGGGAACTCATGAAGGGAACGACTCCGATGGAAATACCGAAGCAGTTTAAAAAGCCCGACAGCTGACGAAAACTGACTTATCGACAGCTTATAAGTGCACCACGCGCAACGATTGGATGACGTGTAGCCGCTGCCGAGCAACGCGAAGCTGCGATCGGCGGCGCAGCCGTCGCAAAACCAGGCGACCTGATCCAACCGGCCAATCGCGGGCGCTGCCTGGCGAGGATTAAGTCGGAATCTCGCCCACCTAGTTCGCAGCCTCGCGTTGCTCGGCAGCGGCTACAGGGGTTGTGGTGCTCTGTAACCCTGTAGGAGCGAGGCTTGCCCGCGATGAACGATAACGCGGTGCAGCAGGTTAACCGTGGCGTGCCTATCGCGGGCAAGCCTCGCTCCTACGGGATATTGGGTGTTTTCAGGGCTGGGCGGTGCGCCAGGTTTCGTTGCAGGAGGCGCGCAGGGTCTCGCGGAACCATTTGTGCGCCGGGTCCTTGTCGTAGCGCGGGTGCCAGGCCTGGGTCAGCACCAGGGTCGGCAGGGGAATCGGCAAGGCGAAGGAACGCAGGTGCAGGCCCAGGCGCGACACGCTGAGCAGGGTTTCCTTGGGCACCGGCAGGATCAGGTCGGAATCCGGCAGCATGAACATCGCGGCATGGAAGCTCGGCGCGATCAGCGGCACCCGGCGCTCCAGCCCCAGGTCGCCGAGCGCCGCGTCGATCGGCCCACGGGCGATGCCGCGCCGGGACATGCTGATGTGCGGGAAGGCGGCAAAACGCTCGGCGGTGATCTCCTCGTCGAGCAACGGATGATGCTCGCGCACCAGGCCGACAAAGGTGGTGGAAAACAGGTTCTGCACCTTCACTTCCGGGGTCAGCGGCCGGGTATTGCTGATGCGCAGGTCGATCCGTCCTTCGCGCAGGGCCTCGTCGTCGCCATCACCTTCGGGGACGAAACGCAGTTCGCAATGGGGCGCCTGGCGCTCCAGGGTGTCGATCAGGCGGCCGCCATAGACGCCGACGAAGAAGTCGTTGGCGCGTACGTTGAAGCGCCGGCGCAGGGTGCTGAGGTCGACCTGATCGCCGGAGCGGAACACCAGCGCCGCCTGCTCCACCAGGTCGCGCACCTGGCCGCGCAGTTCCAGGGCCTTGGGTGTGGGCACCAGGCCACGGCCGGCGCGCACCAGGATCGGGTCGCCCAGCGCCTCGCGGATCCGCGTGAGGGTCCGGCTCATGGCCGCCGGGCTGAGGTTCATGCGCCGCGCCGCGCCGACCACGCTGCCCTCGTCGAGCAGGGCGTCGAGGGCGACCAGAAGGTTCATGTCCGGGAGTTGCATGCTGAGCACTCGTGGCTGATCGGGAATGAGTCAGGCGCAATGCTAGCAGGGTCATTTCAGTCAGGGACACCACTCTGTAGCCGCTGCCGCAGGCTGCGATCGAGGACGAAGTCCTCGCCAGATCGGCGCATGCGGTGTGCCAGGCAGAATGAGCCGTCAGGTTTTGCGGCCCCTGCGGGGCCGATCGCAGCCTCGCGGGCTCGGCAGCGGCTACGGGATCGTGGGGGGTCGTTCAACCATGGACACCGCTCTGTGTAGCCGCTGCCGCAGGCTGCGATCGAGGACGAAGTCCTCGCCAGACCGGCGCATGCGGTGTGCCAGGCGGAACGTGCC